>JAFDVU010000236.1 GCA_018268835.1 Acidobacteriota bacterium
GGCTGGCGAGCCGCCTTTGGGGCAGGCCGGGAGGCCTGCGCTACTACAGGAGAACGGAAGATGAAGACAGATCGCTTGGTGAACGTGATTGTGCTGGCCGTGTTGCTCACGCTTCCGCTTTCGGCGCAGGTGCTGACGGGAAGCATCCTGGGCGCGGTGGTGGATCCGACGCAGGCGCCGGTACCGGGGGCGACCGTGATCCTGACCCACGTGGCCACGTCACTGCGCCAGCAGCAGGAGACGAACGCGCTAGGGGAGTTCGAGTTTCACGCCCTGGAGAACGGCGAGTACAAACTGACGATCAGCAAGCCGGGATTCAAGCAGACCGAGCAGGGGAACCTGAACCTGACGGCGGGCGCGAAGCTCTCGGCGGGCGTGGTGCAGCTCGAATTGGGGCAGGCGAGCGATACGGTCACGGTAAAGGCAGACGCGGCGGCGGTCCAGACCGAGAGCGCCGACCGCAGCGACGTGGTGACGGGCACGCAGGTGGACACGCTGGCGATCCGGGGCCGGAACATCACGTCGGCGGTGCAACTGCTACCCGGTGTGGTGGACACCGGGACGCAGGACGGGCTCAACGCGACCTGGACGTTCAATGCGCTGGGCAACCGTACGAACACGAGCAACGTGACGCTGGACGGCGCGACGATGAACGCGATCGGGAACAACTCCAACGGCGTGGTGACGCTGGGGATGGACGCCGTGGCCGAGGTGAAGGTGCTGCTGGCGAATTACGAAGCGGCGTACGGGCGGAAGGCGGGAGCCAACGTGTACCTGATCAGCAAATCGGGGACGAAGGATTTTCACGGGCTCGGCTCGTACTTCAAACGGCACGAACAATTCAACGCGAATTCGTTTTTCAACAACCAGGTGGGGGCGGCGAAGGCGCGCTACCGGTACAACACGTGGAACTACAACCTGGGCGGGCCGGTGTACATTCCGGGGCATTTCAACCGCAACCGCGACAAGCTGTTCTTCTTCTGGTCGCAGGAATTCTGGCCGAGCCACTCGACGTCGGCGTTGAGCCGGCTGACGGTGCCGACGGCGCTGGAGCGACAGGGGGATTATTCGCAGACGGTGGACGTGAACAACGCGCCGATCGTGGTGAAGGATCCGTACAACGGCGGGACGCCGTTTCCGGGGAACCGGATTCCGGCGTCGCGGCTGAATGCGAGCAGCCTGGCGCTGCTGAGCGTCTTTCCACAGCAGAATTTCACGAACCGGGCGATTTCGGCGGGGAACTACAACTACGTATTCCAGGTCCCGGTGAGCAACCCGACGCGGACGGAGACGCTCAAGCTGGACTACCCGGTGAATCCAACGAATCTGCTTTCGCTGAACTTCACGCACACGCGGACGGAGAACGTGGCGGCGGTGGGGTCGCCGGCGCCGGTATCGAACTGGCCGCGCATCAACCAGGACACGGTGAACGACGGGCGGGTGCTGATCCTGCAATACCGGCGGATCTTCTCGCCGACGCTGATCAGCGAGACGAGCGTAAGCTACAGTTGGCGGCCGTGGAACGCGACGGCGGACCCGGCGGACCTGAAGGCGAACCGGCGCGACACGGTGGGGTACACGGCGGGGCAGTTCAACCCCTCGATCAACCCGCTGAACCTGATCCCGCAGGCGAGTTTCGGCGGGGTGCCGAACGCGGCGAACCTGACGATGGACAGCCGGTTTCCGCTGACCACGGGACACGACATCACGACGTTTTCGAGCAACCTGACGAAGGTCTTCACGCGGCACACGGTAAAGGCGGGACTGTACGTGGATCGTGTGGGCGCGTACAACCAGATCGGCGTGCCGTACAACGGATCGTTCGACTTCGGCCGGAACACGAACAACCCGCTGGATACGAACTACGCGTACTCCAACGCGGCGCTGGGAGTCTTCAATTCGTACACGGAGCCGAACGCGAACCCGTTCCCCTCGGCGGTGGCGAACAACACGGAATGGTTCCTGCAGGACACATGGAAGGTGACCCGGCGGCTGACGCTGGACATCGGGATGCGGATGTCGCTGGTGAATCCGGCGTACATCAAGAGCGACGCGCTTTCGAACTTTCTGGCGAACCGGTTCGATCCGGCGCAGGCGGTGAAACTGATTCAGCCGGCGATGGTGAACGGCGTGCGGAGGGGCGTGGATCCGGTGACGGGCGCGGTGTATCCGGCGACGTACATCGGGGCGGAGGCGCCGGGGGTGGGGAACCCGGGCAACGGGATGGTGGTTGCGGCGAACGACAAGACGGTTCCGCGCGCTCTGATCGAAAATCGCGGGGTGCAGTGGGGGCCGCGGATGGGCTTCGCGCTGGACGTGTTCGGCAACGGCAAGACGGCGGTGCGCGGCGGATTCGGCGCGTTCTACGACCGGATCCAGCAATCGAATCTGCTGTACCCGTACGCGCAGCAGTTTCCGATCGTGCAGAGCCCGGTGATTTATTACGGGAACGTAGCGACGCTGCTCTCTTCGAGCGGGGTGCTGTTCCCATCGGCTGTGCAGGCGATCGATCCATCGGGGAAGGTGCCGATGGTGATGGATTTCAGCTTCGGGGTGCAGCAGGCGCTGGGGTGGGGCACGGTGTTGGACGTGTCGTACGTGGGGAGCGTGGCGCGGCACCTGCCGTGGGTGCAGAACCTGAACGCAATTCCTTACGGGACGAACTTCCTGCCGGCGAGCATCGACCCGACCAACAAGGCGGTTCTTCCGGCGGCGTTTCTGCGGAAGTATCAGGGGTATAACAACATCAACTACGAGGGTTTCGCGTCGACCTCGAATTACCACTCGATGCAGGTATCGGTGAACCGGCGGTTCGCGCGGGGTTTGCAGCTTGGCGGGGCGTGGACGTGGTCGAAGGCGATGGACTACACCGACGGCGACACGGGAACGGTGAGCACGTTCATTCCGGTGCGGGTGTGGAACTATGGCCTCGCGGGGTTCGATCACACGCACGTGGTGAAGGTGAACTGGCTGTACGATTTGCCGGGCGTGGCGTGGAAGAACCGGGCGGCGCAGGCGGTGTTGAGCGGGTGGCACGTGTCGTGGATCGCCAGTTTCGTGAGCGGCGCGCCGATGGGGGTATCGTACTCGCTGGTGAGCGGGGCGGACATCAGCGGATCGGCGACGGAGGGCACGCGGGTGGTGGTGACGGGGAATCCGGTGCTCGGCAAGGGGGAGAGGACGTTCTACCAGTTCTTCAACACGAGCGTGTTTTTGCCGCCGGCGGCGGGGACGACGGGGAACGCGGCGACGAGCCTGTTCCGGGGTCCGGGGATCAACAATTTCGACCTGTCGCTGCTGAAGGACGTGAAGGTGCATGAGCGGGCGCACTTTCAGTTCCGGGCGGAGGCGTACAACGCGTTGAATCACACTCAGTTCAGCGGGGTGAACACGGCGGCGCGATTCGATGCGACGGGGAAGCAGGTGAACGGGCTGTTCGGGCAGGTGACGGCGGCGCGGGATCCGCGGATCATGCAGCTGGGGTTGAGGTTTTATTTTTGAACGGGCGCGAAGAGACGCCGGTGTCTGGCCGGCGAGCACTCCACGGCCAAAAAGCGGATATAATTCGACGACATCTATGCGTCCAGTGCAAGTTGCTCTCGCCGTATGTACATTGCTTGTCGCTGCAACCCCGCCGGTACGGAAAATCGCGGGCGTTCGCGTCTTTGGAAATCCCGGCCAGGTTGAATTGTGGATCGCCGCCGCCGACGGGAGCGATGAACATCCGCTGCTCTCGTCGCCCGATACCGACTACGATCCGGCTTGGGCGCCGGATGGCTCGTCCATCGTCTTCACCTCTGAACGGGACGGATCAGCCGAACTCTATCGCGTGAAGCCGGACGGCAGCGCACTCGAACGCCTCACGAACGATCCGGCTTACGACGATCAGGCAGCCTTTTCTCCCGACGGCAAGCAACTCGTCTTCGTTACCACGCGCAATGGGGGACATGCGGTTCTGTGGACCATGGATCTGGCCACCCGCCGCGCCAGACCTCTGACCTCCGGCTCTGGCGGCGACTACCGCCCGTCGTGGTCTCCTGACGGGAAGTGGATCGCTTTCTCTTCCAGCCGCGGTAACCCAGCCCCGTTCAGCCGCGGACGGTGGGAGCGCCTCCAGTTAGCCGACATCTATCTCATTCGCCCGGACGGCTCCGGCCTCAAGAAAATCACGGCCAGCGGAAACTTCTGCGGAAGCCCGAAATGGATGAGCGACAGCCGTCACGTGGTGGCCTATTGCATGACCGCCGAACAAACACTCGCGAATCGCAGGCCGAGTCCGGACCCGGGAAATGACACGCGGCTGATCTCGATCGACGTCGGAAGCGGCGCCTCCACGGATCTGCCCGCAGGCCCCGGTGTCAAGATCAACCCGTCTCCATTGGCGGGCAACGACGTGGGCTATATCCGTAAAGACAAAATCGAGCCTGGAGCCGGGATCTACTACACCAGCGGCAAACGTGGACCACGAGGCGACATCCGGGCGGCTTCCTGGTCTCCGGACGGCAAGCGCGTCGTATTTCACAAGCGCATGAACGTGACCTCACTGCCGATCCGAAAGGTGTTCAGCCGCGACCCGGCTTACGAGTTGAGCCTGACCGGCACGATTCTGCCGGCCTTCAACCGCAACGGACAGGAATTTGTCAGCAATGGCCGCCCCGTCCAGGGCAGTCTGGGCTCATCCGTGGTTGTCACCAACACGGCGACCGGAAGATCCAGGATTGTGTTTCAGGACAATAAGCGCAATGTGCTGGCTCCGCAATGGTCTCCCCGCGGTGATCGGATCGTCTTCAGCGTCGGCGAGTTCCCCGCGTTTTTCGACGGTTTTCAGCGCCTCTTCCTCAAATCCGCCGACCGCGTTGAGGGCGGCGCCCAGATCGCCATCATCAAGTCCGACGGGAGCGGGTACGAGGAACTGACTGCCGGAGGCGATAACAACGCCTTCCCCTCCTTCGCTCCCGATGGCACGCGTTTCGTATTCCGCACTTTCCAGAAAGACGGCTACGGTCTCCGCATCATGAACCTGGAGACCAAGGCGATCACTATGCTGACCAGCGAGTACGATAACTTCCCTCTGTGGTCGCCGCGCGGAGATTTGATCATGTTCTCGCGCCTTGTGGACAGCGCCTACGAGATCTACACCATCAAGCCCGATGGAAGTTCCCTCAAGCGTCTGACCTACACCAAGGGCAACGACGCTCATATGGCGTGGTCGCCCGATGGCGAGTACATCGCATTTGCCAGTTCGCGGATGGGCTTCAAGGATGAAGTGAGCTACACCGATGCGCCCCAGCCGTACGGGGAATTGTTCGTGATGCGTTACGACGGAACCGGCGTGGAACAACTCACGGACAACCAGTGGGAGGAAGGTACTCCCGCGTGGCATTCCACCGGGCAATAGATCGCAGGTTGCTTGCACGCGCGGGCACACTGGGCGGATTACTGACGCACCGAGGTTAGCTTCTCCATTTATGTCAAACCTCATCTGTGCTGGATTGAGCGCCGCCCTGTGCGCCTTTTAGTCAGGTTCACGGAGCCGCGACGCAGTCCGCCGAGGCTACCTGGGTGGCGCGACTGGATGGGGGAGCGAGTAGAGCGAGGTGCGGGCGGCGATGAAGAGGGTTCGGCCGTCTTTGCCTCCGAAGGCGAGTTGGGTGGGGCGCTCGGGAACTTCGATGGCGCGGAGCAGGCGACCCTGTGGGGAGTAGACGTAGACCTGGCCGGCGGCAAGGTAGATGTTGCCGTCGGGTCCGGCGATTGCGCCCTCGCCGCCCTGGTTGACGAAAGGCATCAAGTCCGTGAGGTTGCCTTCGGGTGTGACAGCGGCTTTCCAGGTCGTGCCCTCGGCTTCGCTGGAGAGATAGAACGGTTTGCCGGGAGGGGCGGCGGCCAGGCCGAAGGCGCGGAGCAGGTCGGCGCTCTTGACTCCCCAACTCATGGCGCCGGTGGTGAAATCGCGTCCAGCGGGGATGAAGGTGGTCCCGTCGGGCGAGAGGTATTGGAAGGGACGCGGGGACGACTGGATGCGCCAATCGCCGGTGGCGAGGATGGGGGTCATGCCGGGCCGCGGGGCGGCGGGGACGGCGTCGAGTAATCGGACCATGTTGTCTTTAATCGTGTACACGGTGCCGGCGCCGGCGTAGGAGACCACCATCAAGTTGCCGGCTTTGTCGAAGGCCAGGTTGACGGGATCGAGCGGGAAATCGCTGACGACGGAAAGTCGCCGCGCCGCGAAGTCCCAGCGGTAGATGCGCTGCCAGTGGGCGTCGACGAAGTAGAAATCGCCATTCGGCGCGACCGCGCCGCCCGAGATATTGAAGAAACCTCCGGCGAGCTTTTCGACCGAGGAGTCGGGACGCGGCCGGGGCGGCGCGCCGGTGAGGGTGAGGGAGGCGAATTCGCGCTGGCGGAGTTGGGTGCGATGGGTCGCGTCATAGACAGTGGCATCGAAGGACACCTTGCTGTTGCTGTAGCAGTGGATGTTGCGGAAGCGGATGTCGCGCGAGTCCGAGACTTCGATGGCGTAGGGGAAGGGCTGGTAGGAGCTGATGACGCGGTAGATGTGCATGTTGGCGACGGTGATGTCGCGCGAGGACGCGATTTCAAGCGGCAGGGCGAAGGGGCCTTCGCCGCGCTCCTCCTCGGTTTGCAGCGCGTAGAGATCCCAGTGGGCGGCGTTACGGACCTGGATTTCGTAGCGCACGTGGTGTTCGCTGGAGACCTGGTAGACGCGGCCGGGAGTGGTGGTATCGGAGATCCTCATGCCGGCCTGGGCGAAGGTGCTGGGGGTCCAGATGTCGAAGAAGGTCCCGCCGCCGCCATCGGTGACCCAGAGGCTGGGGTATTGCGAGTCCCAGCGGCGATTGAGGTCGGGGTCGGCGGTGTGAGTGTTGTTGTAGGGGTTGTCGCGGGAGCCGTCGAGGCGGGTGGTGCCGTGGCCGCCGAGGAAGCGGACGTCGTTCATGAGGGAATCGGGGCCGGCCTTCCACAGCGCGGCGACGGCGCGGGGGTTGATGCCGTTGGTGTAGAGGCCGATTCCGATCACGACGTTGTGTCCGCCCGGGGGCGTTTCGAGCAGTGGCATGGGGGCGCCGACGCCCTGGAAGGCGGGGGTGCGGTCGGGGACGATGAGCTGGGTAGCGAGCGGGTGGAGTCCGATCAACGCGGTATCGGGGCGGAGCGTGAGGGTGCCAGTGATGAGGTAGTTGCCGCTGGGGACGTAGACGGCGCGGTGTTCGGCGATGGCTTTGCGGAAGGCGGCGGTGTCGTCGGTGGCGCCGTCGCCCCTGGCGCCGAGGGAGCGGACATTGACCCAGGTATCGCCGGGCGGGAGCGGGGTGAGGTCGCTCGCAACGGGCGCGGGGAGGGAGGCGAGGGGCACGGCGTCGAAGGCGGTGCGGACTTCGCCGGGGGCGTTGAGGCCGGGGTAGGAGAGACCGTGCGTGAAGTACTTTACCCGGTAGAGTTCAGAGGGGGCGGAGATGCGGCGGCCGCTTTCGCGGAGCAGGGCGAAGACGGGGACGCGGCGGCAAACGGTGTTCTCGACGTTGATCTGGGTGCGCGGGCTTTGCTCGAGGCTGATGACGACGGCGGGTCCGGCGACGTCGTCCATGCGGGCGTCCTTGATCCAGAGGTCGTCGGGTTGACCGGCTTCGATTTCGATGGCGGTGGGGAGGTTGCGGAAGTGGGGGCGGATGAGGGTGAGGCCGGCCGCGCGTTCGCGGATGGCGGCTTGGCGCTGGCCTTCGAAGGCGGCATCGACCAAGGTGAGCTGCCAGCCGGGGGAGGGGGTGCGGGTCCAGATGCCGTACTGTCCGCCGAAGAAGCGGACGTCTTCCATGACGTTGCCGGTATCGTGGACGGCGGCGATGCCGCTTCCGGTGTGGAAATCGATGTGGGCGAGGAAGCAGTGTTGGGCGTAGGTGCCGCGGACGGCGACAGCGCCGGGGTTGCCGTCGCCGATTTCGAGATCGATGTTGCTGAGGGCGGAGTAGAAGGTGCCGGGGCTGGAATCGGGCGGGGGTGCGGCGGGATTACCCCGGCCGCCCGAGCCGGGGCGGGAGCCGGCGAAGAAGACGAGGTAGCGTTCGGCGGCGGGGTCCTGGTAACCGGGGGTGGAGGGGGCGAGGAAGAAGACGGGGCGGCGGGCGCCGTATCCGATGATGCGGATGGAGGGCCAGACGTTGAGGGGGGCTGTGAGGCGGTAGCGGCCTTCGGGGACGAAGACGATGCCGTGGCGGGTGGTCTGCTGGACGCGGTCGATGGCCTGCTGGAGGGCAGGGGTGGAATCGACGGCGCCGTCGGAGGGGGCGAGGTAGACGGCGTGGGGATCGTCGGGGCGGACGGTGTAATAAGATGCGGCCCACGCCGGGGCGGCAAGGAGGACGACGGCGGCGATGCGACGGAGCATGATGAAAGGGTACTCCGATTCTCCGAAATCGGGAGGGGGGAGAGCGGCGGGATCGGCGGGGGTGGCGTTCGCCGGGGGCTTCCAGGTGAACGTGACGGTACCGTCGGGCCTGGCGGCGGGAGATTATGCGGTGGCGGTGACGACGCAGGGGAAGAGGTCGCCGGGCGGGGTGACGATTGCGATCAGGTAGCGAGGGCGTACGGTGCTCAAGCGCCGAAACTTCTCGGACTTCGCGGTACTGATGCGGGGGGTGAGGCGCGGGGGTCCGAAGGTCGGCCGGAGGCCGACGGTACCCGGGGGGACGATCGCGATCGGGTAGGGAGGTCCGGGACTTCGCGGCAATGATGCGGGGGTGACGCGCGGGGGTCCAAAGGTCGGCCGG
>JAFDVU010000237.1 GCA_018268835.1 Acidobacteriota bacterium
GTGTGGATTCCGCAGTTCACGAAGAAGATCTCCAACCCGTCGCTGCGCTACCTGCTGCACGGGTATGCCTTCTCCAGCATCGTGACCATCGGCAGCGGACAGCCGGTGACCGGGTTCATCAGCGGCAACGTGGCGGGTGCGATCGCGGGCGGCCCGACGGGCGGCGCGGTGAATAATTCGGGCACGGCCACCGGCGGGCGTCCTCCGTTCCTGGCGCGCAACCTCTATACCGGCCCGGGTATGGGCAACGTGGACATGCGGGTGAGCCGCGAGTTCGTGATCACCGAGCGGGTCAGGCTCTCGCTCCTCGGCGAGGCGTTCAACGTGTTCAACCACACCAACGTGTACAGCGTGAACACCCAGCAATACACGTACACGGGCGCCGGTTCCGGCGCGTGCTCGGGCCACTCCAACGGTTGCCTGGTGCCGGTATCCAGTTTCCTCACGCCCTCGGCGACCAACAACAATCTGTACGGCGCTCGGCAGTTGCAACTTTCCGGCCGGATCACGTTCTAGGGCGCGGGCGGCCTCACGGCCTGCCCTGAAACCGCGAACGGGGGTATGATGGCCGGGAGGTCAAAGGCCATCATCATGTCGGAAACCAACCGCCGCAAGTTTCTGGGGGCGGCCGCCGGTGCGGCCGCGTTCACGATCGTTCCGCGCCACGCTCTGGGCGGACCCAATTACGTGCCTCCCAGCGACAAAATCACGCTGGCGCACATCGGCACGGGCACGGAGGGATTGCGGGAGATCTTCAGCCTCCTGGGTTCGCCGGAGATCCGCATCGTGGCCGTGTGCGACCCCAATCGCGACGCCACGGGCTACCGCGATTTCGGCCGCGACTCCCTGCTGCGCGACATCCGCCAGGCGCTCAAGAAGAGCGATTGGCGTCCGGGCGGCGAGGGCACGGTGCCGGGTGGACGCGAGGTGGGAAAGAACGTGGTGGACACGTTCTACGGCGATCAATCCTGCAAGGCGTACGCCGACTTCCGCGAACTCTTCGCCAAAGAGAAGGACATCGACGCCGTCAAGATCATGACGCCGGACCATCTGCACGGCGTGATCGCAATGGCGGCAATGAAGCGCGGAAAGCACGTGATTGTGCACAAGCCGATCTCCAACCGCCTGACCGAAGCTCGCAAGGTGATCGACATGGCGCGCGCCAAGGGCGTGGCCACACACTTCATGCCGTGGGACTCCAACGGCTCGATGGAGCAGGTGATGACCTGGATCCATGGAGGCGAAATCGGCACCCTGCGCGAGGTACATAACTGGTCGGTGCGTCCGATGTGGCCGCAGTACGCGCTGATCCCGCGCGACAATCCGCCGGTGCCGGAGGGCTTCGACTGGGACCTCTGGCTGGGCCCCGAAAAGGAGCGCCCATACCATCCCGACTACACCAACATGGTCTTCCGCGGCTGGTACGATTTCGGCGGCGGCTCCATGGCGGACATGGGGCACTACAGCCTGTGGAGCGTCTTTAACGCCCTGGAACTGAGCGGCCCCACGGCGGTGGAGCCGATGCTCAGCCATCAGTGCGCCATGGACGGGCCGTTCGCCTACACGGTGCGGAACGACTACTCGTTCCCCATCGCCAGCATCGTGCGCTTCAAATATCCGGCGCACGGATCGCGCGGTCCGGTGGACCTGGTGTGGTACGACGGTGGGATGAAGCCGGTCACGCCCGCGGGCGTGGAGGAATTGGCGGCGGAAGGCATGATGTTCACCGGGGACAAGGGAGCAATCCTGGCCGGGTTCCAGTTGCAAAACCCGCGAGTCCTGGGCAAACCGGAGCCGCCGCCGCCACCGCCGCGGCGCTACGACCCGCGCGAACTCCTGCCGGGCATCAAACAGTGGTTGGCGGCATGCAAGGGCGGAGCCCAATCGCCGGGTAGCTTCCTCAATGCGGGGCCGATCACGGAAGCGGTAAACCTGTACGCGGCGGCGCTGCGCGCGGGACGGCGCATCACCTACGACGCCGCGGCAACGCGCATCACCAACGTGGAGGATGCCAACCGCTACCTGGTGCGCGAGTATCGCAAGGGTTGGTCGCCGGAGGAGGTGTAGCATGACGCGGCGCGAGTGGCTGGGCGCGGCGGCGGCAGCGGCTGTACTGCACGCCAGACCGCTGGGCATGCCGATCGGCTGCCAGACGTGGCCGGTGCGGGCGGAGATCGAAAAGGACTTCGCGGGCACGCTCAAGGACCTGCGCGCGAGCGGGATGGAGACGATCGAACTCTGCTCGCCGCACTCCTACCGCGAGTTTGCCGCGCTGGCGAAGATGGGCGGCGCGCAGGTCAAGCGCACCATCGAAGCGGAGGGTTTGCGTTGCGAGAGCTGTCATTACGGCTGGCGCGAACTGCGCGAAAACCTCGACGAGCGCATCGCATACGCCAGGGATCTCGGCTTGAAGCAGATGGTGCTCTCGACCTTCGGCCTGCCGGCGACGGCGAAACTCGCCGACTGGTCGCGCGCGGCCGAAGAGATGAACGGCGTCGCGGAGAAGATCCGCAAAGCCGGGATGGCCGCGGGCTTCCACAACCACAACGGCGAGTTCCAGCAGGTGGAAGGGACGCTGGTCTACGACGAACTGATGAAGCGCTTCGATGCGAAACTGGTCGGAATGCAGTTTCAGACCGCCGTGGTCAGCATCGGCTACCAGGCCGCGACGTACTTCGACAAATACCCGCGGCGCTTCCTTTCGATCCATGCGGCCGATTGGTCGGCGGCGAAGAAGGAACAGGTGGCGCTCGGCAAGGGCGACATCGACTGGAAGAAGCTGTTCACCGCCGCGAAAAAAGGCGGCGTGAAGAACTGCTTCCTGGAGATGGACCCGGCCCTGATGAAGGCCAGCGTCCCGTATCTGCGCGACCTCAAGGTATAGAGGTCAGTCCTTCGTCAGCGGGGTGACCACGAAGCTCTTGATTTCCACGTAGCTGTGGTCGCCTTGAATGATGAACGGACCGGGCTCGGCTTCGTCTGCATTGTCGGCGATGGCGGTGAGCCCGTCCACCGGGACCTTGTCGAGCACCTTGATGCCGTTGTGCACCACGGTCAGGGTGCGGCCTACCAGCCGGATGTCGTAGCTCTGCCACTCGCCGGGCTTCTTGCTCGCGTTGACGCTCGGCGCGATGCGGCTATACAGCGCGGCGGCGCCGTGGGTGTTTGGCGGCTTGCCGTAATCGTCCAGAATCTGGATTTCGTAGCGGCCTCTCAGTCCGATGCCGCTGTTGGAGTGCTCCCGGATGAGGAAATCCACGTGGAGCTTGAAATTCCAGAACGTCTCTTCGCTCTGAATATCGGTGGTGGGCGGGTCGTTGCGCAGCACGCCGCCGACGACGCTCCACTTCATCGGCGTCTCGGGATTGAGCGCCTTCCAGCCGGCGAGATCGCGCCCGTTGAAGAGTTGGATGGGCGTGCCCTCCTTCCACGTGCCGTCGTCCTGATCCGCGATGACCGGCGCGCGCACGCCGACGAAGGGCGTGGGCGGCGCGGTCTGGCCCTCGACGCCGAACGTGCCCTCGAGTTTTCCGCTCACCAGGCGGCAGCGCCACACGGCCACGCGCGGCTTCTTTCCCTGGCGGTTGGCCGGAGGATTGAAGCCGAAAACCAGTTCGCCGTTCCTGATGGTGATGGTGTCGATCTTGTTGCGGTCGCCCGCGTACGCGCTGACGAACCAGCCGGAGGGACTGCCGGTGCCGGCGCCGTTCAACTCCAGCCAGAAGGCGCGCGGCCGGGGCGCGGTGTGCGCGGTGATGTCCCACCGCCCGTTGAAATCCTGGTCGGCGGCCATCGCCGTGCCGGCGGCCAGCAGGATGATCGCAAGGAATGCTCGCATAGCGCCCAATCTATCACGCCTGCGGAAGCGCGTCGCGCCGCCTTGCGGTACGATCTCTACAAACTCATGCAAATCGACCGCGACTACACGCTGGAGACGCTCGCCCGCCTGGTGCGGATCAACTCGATCAACCCGACATTGGCGCCGGACGCTCCCGGCGAGCGCGAGATCGCCGGATTCGTCGCGGAATGGCTGCGCGCGAGCGGCGTGGAGGCGGAGATCGTCGAGCCCGCCGCGGGGCGCACGAGCGTGCTCGGCCGCGTGCGCGGCTCCGGCGGCGGGCGCAGCCTGATGTTGAACGCGCACATCGATACCGTGGACGTGAAAGGCATGGCCGAGCCGTTTTCAGGTGAGGTCCGCGACGGGCGGCTCTACGGGCGCGGCGCCTACGACATGAAGGGATCGCTCGCCGCGTGCATGGCGGCGGCGAGAGCGGTGCGGGCGACCGGCGCGCCCCTGCGCGGCGACCTGCTGGTAGCGGCGGTGGCCGACGAGGAGTACGGCAGCCTCGGTACCCGCGATCTGCTCACGCGCGTGCGGCCCGACGGCGCCATCGTGACCGAACCCACCGCGCTCGACACCTGCCTCGCGCACAAAGGCTACCTGTGGATCGAGGTGGAGGTGACGGGGCGAGCGGCGCACGGCAGCAAATTCGAACTCGGCATCGACGCGAACATGAAGATGGGCGCGTTCCTGTATGAATTGGCGAAGCTCGAAAGGGACCTGCGAGCGCGTCCGCCGCATCCGCTGGTGGGTCCGCCCTCGCTGCACGCGGCGATGCTCCAGGGCGGCGCGGGCTTGAGCACATATGCGCCTGACTGCGTGCTCAGGATCGAACGCCGCACGGTGCCGGGCGAGACCGAGACGCGGGCGATCGCGGAGATTCAGGAGATCGCGGATCGCCTGTCCGCCGCGGATCCTGACTTCCGCGCCACGGTGCGATCGTTCTTCGTGCGCGAGCCATTCGAAGTCGCGCCGGATGCGGCCATCGTCAAGGCTGTGGATCGCGCCGCGGCAAAGGTGCGGGGCACGGCGCCGCGACACATCGGCGATACCCCGTGGATGGACGCCGCACTGCTGCAGGCGGCGGGCGTGGAGACCGTGGTATTCGGCGCGGCGGGCGCGGGCGCGCATGCCGATGTCGAATGGGTGGATGTGGAGAGCGTGGTTCGCCTGGCGGAGATTCTGGCCGAAGCCGCCGTGGAATATTGCGGCTGAGTCCGGCATAGAATAGTTGTCCAGAGGGCAACGGGTGCTGCGGACTATTCTTGTGCTGCTGCTTGCGGCAGCGGGGCGCGCGAGCGCGGAAAAACCAACCATCGATTTCGATCGCCAGGTACATCCCATTCTGGCCGCGAGGTGCGGGATCTGTCACAGCCAGGAAAAGCGCTCCGGCGGGCTCGCGCTGGCCACCTACGCGGACACGCTCAGCGGCGGGCGCAGCGGCGCCGCGATTCGTCCGGGCGATAGCGCCCACAGTCTGCTGATCCGCCGGGTCACCGGAGAGACCGCGCCGCTCATGCCGCTGGGCGGCCAACCGCTCGCGCCCGCGGAGATCGCCACGCTGCGCGCGTGGGTCGACGAAGGCGCGCGCGCCACTCCGGGATCGGCGCCGGCCAAGCCGAAATGGGAGGCGCCGCTCGCCTTGGATCGTCCGCCTCTACCCGCGGCGCGCTGGAAGGGCTGGTCCACGCCGATCGACCGCTTCGCCGCGGACTACATGGCCGCGCACGGAGTCCCCGAACCACCCGCCGTCTCCGACGCGGTGTTCGCGCGCCGCGCCTGGCTCGACCTGCAAGGCCTGCTGCCGCCGCCCGAGGCACTGTCGGCTTTTCAACGCGACACCGCACCGGACAAGCGCGAACGCCTGGTAGCCACCCTGCTGGCCGACAACCGGCAATACGCCGCGCACTGGATTTCCTTCTGGAACGACCTGCTGCGCAATGACGAAGGCGTGAACTACTTCTCCGAAACCGCCTCGCGCAAGAGTATCACCCACTGGTTGTTGAGCGCGCTCGAAACCAACGAACCTTACGACCGCTTCGTGCGCCAACTGCTTGACCCCAGAGACCCCGGCGACCCCGACGGCTTCCTCATCGGCGTGAACTGGCGCGGCACCGTGAGCGCCAGTCAGACACCCGCGATGCAGGCCGCGCAGAACACCGCGCAGATTTTCCTGGGCATCAACCTGAAGTGCAATTCGTGCCACGACAGCTTCATCAGCAAGTGGAAACTGAAAGACGCCTACGCTCTGGCCGGCTACTTCTCCACGGAGCCGAAACTGCGCCTGTACCGCTGCGATATCGCGCAGGACGACTACGCCGGCGCCGGTTTCCTGTACCCCGAGTTGAACAGGCCGGTCGCGTCCGAAGCTCTGGCGGACCGGCGCGCCGCGGTAGCCGACATCTTCACCGACCCCCGCAACGGGCGCCTCGCGCGCACGCTGGTGAACCGCGTCTGGCAGCGGCTGATGGGCCGCGGCATCGTTGCCGATCCCGATGAAATGGATGGCGAGCCGTTCAGCCCGCCGTTGCTCGACTGGCTGGCCGCGGATTTCCGCGATAACGGCTACGATATCAAGCGCCTCATCGCCGGCATCGTCACGTCGCGCGCGTATCAGGCTCCGGCCGTGGCGCGCAAGGGTGAACTCGGCGGCGAGTACGTGTTCCGCGGACCCGAAGTGCGCCGTCTCACCGCCGAGCAGTTCGCCGACGCCATCGGCGCCATTACAGGCGACTGGCACGTGTACGAGCCGCCGATGCCTCCGGTCCCGCCAGGCGCCACCACGCCGCCGGCGCCTTCGCCCGGCGTGTACACACGCGAGTGGCGGGTGGCCGCAAGTCCGCTGACGCGCGCGCTCGGCCGTCCCATCCGCGACCAGGTGTTCTCTACGCGCGAAACGCAGGCGACTACGCTGCAGGCGCTGGAACTCGTCAACGGCGAAACACTCACCCACTGGCTTCTGCGCGGCGCCCGCAAGATGCTGGGCGAACTGCCGCCGGAGCCCGCGGCGGTGTTCGACCGTTGGTACATCGGCAAGGGCGCGCGTCCGGATTTTGATGTCGACGTGTCGCGCGCGAAGCGCGTCTGGCTGGTAGCGCACGACGCCGGCACGTATTCGCCGGAGAAGATCGAGGCTATCTGGGCGGGAGCCGAACTCAGCGGCCCAAACGGCGCCGTGCCGCTCACCTCACTGAAGCCGGTGGATGCCGCGGCGCTGCGCGAGTCGGCGGCGGACCCCGCGGACGGCGTGCGCGTAAAGTTCCCGTCGGTGATCGCCTACGACATCGCGGGCAAGGGATACACGCGCCTGCGCGGGCAGGCGGGAATGGAGAACCGCGAGATCACGTCCGACCTGAATCCGCGGCTGCGCTTCTTCATCTTCCTCGAGCAGCCGAACATGGAGCGGCTCGCCCCGGTTGCGCCGGAGACGCCGCTGCCGCCCGGCCCCGAAATTCGCACCGCGGCGCAGGCCGTGGACCGCGTCTTCCGCTACGCGCTGGGACGCGCGCCCTCGGCCGGGGAGCGCACCGCCGCTATCGCCGCGGCCGGCTCCGGGAAGCCTTCCGCCGCCGGACTCGCCGACCTGTTGTGGGCCGTGATGATGAAGCCCGAGTTTCAGTTGATCTATTGAGGTGCCGCAAAATGATGAGCGCTGAAGAACGACGCATCGCACAGAAGTTGAGCCGCAGGGGATTCATGGGGACCACCGCGGGCGCGGTACTCTCCGCACTCTCCGGCAGCGCGCCGCAACTGGCGCGCGCCGCCGCGCCGCCCGCTACCGCCGATTCCGTGGTTGTATTGTGGATGGCGGGCGGCATGGCGCAGACCGAGACCTTCGACCCCAAGCGCTACACGCCGTTCGCGCCCGGCGTGGCCACGGAAACCGTGCTCAGCACGTTCCCGAGCATCGATACGGTTGTGGACTCCATCAAGTTCTCCCAAGGGCTGGAGCGGATGGCGCGCGTGATGGACCGCGGCGCGCTGATCCGCACCTTCCAGGGCGCGGACCTCGGCTTCATCCTGCACTCGCGCCACCAGTATCACTGGCACACAGGCTACATCCCGCCGCAGACGGTGGCCATCCCGCACATCGGCGCGGTAATCGCGCGCACCCTGGGAGCGCGCAACCCGACCGTGCCGCCGTTCGTAGCGGTCGGGCAGGACATGGAGATCGGTGCGGAGAGTCCGGCGCTGAAGTCATTCCACACCGGCGGATTCCTGGGTAGCGAGTACGGACCTTTCCTGATCCGCGATCCGCAGGACGCGGCGTCGGCCGTGCGCCCGCCCGCCGAACTCGGCGATGCGCGCTTCCGCAGCCGGCGCAAACTCTACGAGGCGCTGCTGGCGAAGGAACCGGTCTACCAGTACGCGGGCGATTTCCAGCGCGAATCGCTGATCCGCTCGCTGGATGCCGCCGACCGCCTGCTCACGTCTCCATCGGCCAAGGCGTTCGACCTTTCGCTGGAGCCGGAGAAGAGCTACCGCGTTTACAACACCGGCCGCTTCGGGCAAGGCTGCCTGCTCGCGCGCCGGCTGGTGGAAGCCGGCGCGCGTTACGTGGAGGTGACCACGGAGTACATCCCCTTCCGCTACTGGGATACGCACGAAAACGGTCACGAGCGCGCGCTGGACATGAAAGAGCAGATCGACGCGCCGGTGGCGCAACTGATCCTGGACCTGGAGGAGCGCGGCCTGCTGAACCGCACGCTGGTTGTACTGGCGAGCGAGTTCGGGCGCGACGCAATCACCGAAGGCAAGGTCGGCAAGGAGGTCAAGGACCAGGCGAAGACCCCGGCGATTATGACGGAGCCCAAGCACTACGGCATGCACCGCCACTTCACCGCCGCGGGGTCTGTGCTGCTCTTCGGCGGCGGCGTGAAGCGCGGCGCGCTCTATGGCAAGACCGCGGACGAGCGCCCTTGCACGACGATCGAAAACCC
>JAFDVU010000238.1 GCA_018268835.1 Acidobacteriota bacterium
CAGGAAGTCACCGTCGTGGCGGGCACGGTTCCGGACTTCGTGGACGTGCGCATGAACGGCCTCACGTTGCGCGCCGACCTGCTGCACGGGCAGAAGACGGGCATCTTCCTCGATCAGCGCGAGAACTACCGCGCCGCGGCGCGCTACCTGCGCGGCGGGCGCGCGCTCGATTGCTTCACCTCCACGGGCGGCTTCGCGCTCCACCTCGCGCGCCACGCCGAACACGTCGATGCGGTGGATTCCTCCTCCGCCGCCATCGCCACCGCGCGGGCCAACGCTCAGGCCAACGGCATCGCCAATATCGATTTTCGCGAGGCCGACGTTTTCGACTTCCTGGCGGCGGAGAAGCGGCCGTATTCGCTGATCGTGCTCGATCCCCCGGCTTTCGCCAAGAGCCGGCGCAACGTGGACGCGGCCATCACCGGCTACAAGGAAATCAACCTGCGAGCGCTCAAACTGCTTTCCAGCGGCGGAGTCCTGGTCACGTGCTCCTGCTCGCACCACCTGAGCGAAGCCGCCCTGCTCGAACTGGTGGCGCAGGCGGCGCTCGATACCGGGCGCACGCTGCGCGTCCTGGAGCGCCGCGCGCAGGGCCAGGATCATCCGATCCTGCTCACCGTGCCGGAAACGCTGTACCTGAAGTGCCTGGTCCTGGAAGTGGTTTGAGCGCTCAAACCGGCCCTTTCACGTCTTGACGCCGCGCACGATCGAGCGCGGCGGGACTGATTCAGAGCGTGATTGAAAGGTCGGGCATCCCACGGCCTCGGTGTCGGTGCTGCGCGAGGTCACCGCGCACGTGGCCCCGCCGCGGGCGCTCTTCGTGGGTTACCCGTTGGGCTATCCGCTCGGAGCCGCTCACGACGCCGCTCTACAGACGCGCATCCTGCGGGCGCTGCTGGCGCTGTTGCGCGAAGCCGTGCCGCCGGGGATTCTGCGCTAGCGGAGACTCGCACGCCTTCTACCCGCAGGGTCGAAAACCCGAGCGCTCGGGGTGTGCCGGCGCAGATGCCGGTTGGATCCAAAGGTCGGCCAGAGGCCGACGCTACCCTGCTCTTAATTGCATCCTGGCCAGCGGGCGGATGATCGCTAAGAAGTCCGGCAGCCTGTAAACCGGGTTCTCATTCAGAGCGCCGATCGGCTGATCGGGTTTGGCAGGGAATGGGACCACCAGGTCCCCGGATCCCGGAGTGCGCGCGACCAGCCAGAAGACCTCCAAATTGAGTCCGGGCACGGCCAGCACGCGCAGTTCGTAATCGGCCTCCCGGACCTCCCGCAGCGCATCCAAAGCGGACGATGCCTGCCGCGCCTGCCATACCCGGCCGCCGTAATGGGTAGCGGTCAGTTTCCAGCGCTCCGGCCGTCCACGGCGCGACACTCTCCCCAGCACGGCTTTGCCCGCCGAGTCGCCGGCAAGAAGACGCCAGCCTGCCGGAACTGCTTTGCCAATGTCGGCGGCGTTGGCAGCGTCCGTCAGAGCGAGCACAAATATTTCTTGCGCTTCGGCATGGAGAATCGCCCTGGAGTCCAGATCGTCCGCGGTAGGAAGCGAGGGCGCTTCGCCGACGTACTTTTCACTGATAGACGTTTCCCTGGGCGCGGAGAGAAACGCAGGAAGGGCCTTGGAGAAGGCTTCGGCAATGCCGGCCGGCAGCGTGGGTTTCAGGAGTGGCATTTAAGCAGCCTCCCGGGGGGCCTTCCCCATGCCGTCATCTTTCTTGACCAGGTACGTGTCCTGCCAGTTCCCTCCCGGCGGGTAATCGGCCACGAGATCGTCGTAATACTGGAAGCTGGGCCCGTAAAGCGGATCCTGAACATGCACCTGTCGCGCGCCGGAGACGAACTCGCGATATCCGTCGAGCACGATGAAATGAGCTCCACCGCCCGCCCACACGATTCTGGCGCCGACGGGGAGGTTCGCGTTGACCCAGTTCTTGAGGGAGTCGAAGGCCAGGTGTCCATTCGGCACATATCCACCCGGCCTCAAATTCCCGCTGATCCTCAGGGCATCAGCGAGGGCGGCGGTATAGTTGCACAGACCGGGAGTACTGCTGCAGTCCACACCGGCCGGAATCCGCGCATCCTCCAACAATACCGAGGTGGCGACCCCGCCCTGAGTCAAAGTCGCCGTCAAGTCGAGAAAATTATGAATCGAGACGGCGACCGCAGCCCAGCACCAATTCGGTTGCTGCTGTTGTTCCATGTTCATACACACCTCCTTTATGATCCAGAGCCCCGAAGGGACATCCGGCACTCTACGGATTGGCGTCGAAGGGCTTGGAGAGCACTTTCGTAGCAGCACTCCTCGCGGACTGAGCGATGACGATCGGACCGATCACCAACACGCCGGAACCAGACTCACCGCCTCCCGTGCCGGGATCCTCCGTCGAGCCGTCTCCCCCGATTCCCCCCGCAGACGTCTGTGACGCTCCGCTTGTGCTCGGGATAGGAGAAGAGTCGATTACGATCGGACCTATGACGAGCCCGCAAGTACCCGGCCCGCCGCCCCCCGATACCGTGTCTTCGGTCTCGCCGGCGCCGCCTCTCCCGCCGTCCGCGGGGTTTTCAACGAAGGCCTGACTCGCAACCTTGCCAGAGCCGGCATTTGCAGAGGATTGACATCCCACGGTGATCGTCACTCTTGCGTTCTGAACCTGAATATCTACTGTCATTGCCCCACTCCTCATTTGATCTGCCGTGAATCCACTAACTGCTGAAAGCGGGAATCCCGGTGCAACTCCGCCAAGTCAACCCGCCGGAGAGCCTGCCCCAGGACCTGGTCGGAGGAGTCTTTGAGAATGGCCAACGTGTCCTGTCGTCTGCCCAGCGCTTCGTATGTCCACACGGCCATAATGCGCGACTCGGTGGATTTTGGAGACAACTGCAAGGCCTGGGCGACTTCCGATTCGGCTCGCTGGCGGTCTCTCAGGCGGGCGCAGACGTACGCCACCCGCGACCGGACGGAGGCGTCGCGAGGATTCCGGGCCATCTCACGTTCCGCCAACTCAAGGCTGCGCCGATAGGCACGTACCGAGTCGGCCTGGAGACGCGCTCTGCGGTAGGCGTCGCCCAGGTTCATCCACCAGAGGTACCGGTCAGGAAACCGCTCCAAGGCCCGGACCAGAATCGGAACGGCTTCCTGGTCTTTTCCCTGAGACATCAACGCAGCCGCCAAATTGTTCAACGCCCTCGGAGTTTCCCCGAGCGCGATGGCCGCTCGCAATTCATGTTCCGCTTCCGGATATCGGCCCACGTCGACATAGGCCGTTCCGAGAGCGTAATGGGCGTCCGGTTCGTCCGGCGCGAGTTGAACGCATTTTTCGAACTGCGCGATCGCCTCGCGGGATTCGCCGCGATGTGCGTAGTACGAGCCCAGATCCTGGTACACCTTGAAATAAGTCGGATCTTGCTCGACCGCCCTCCGGAAGGCTGCCAGCGCTTCGCCCAGTCTGTTGTTGCGCTCGTAGACCGCTCCCAATCGGCGATAAGCGTCTGAGTTCGAGGGTTCCAGTTCGATGGCTCTGGAG
Source organism: Acidobacteriota bacterium (assembly GCA_018268835.1). Taxonomy (GTDB): domain Bacteria; phylum Acidobacteriota; class Terriglobia; order Bryobacterales; family Bryobacteraceae; genus Solibacter. Next base: position 3,525 of record JAFDVU010000238.1, read on the forward strand.
TACTCGGCCTCCGCCTGCTCATAGAAGCCGGCATTGGCCCAAAGCAGACCAGCGACCCGGTGGACGGCTCCGACATCGAGGTCCCGGTTCTGCGCCTGCCGCAGCGCTTCCGATGCGCGATCCAGCCAGGTTCGGTCTTGTGTGATGAAGTACCTGAACCACTCCGCTTCCGCCAGTCCGGCCCATGTGAGCGGCGAGTCGGGATCGATGTCCACGGCGCGCCGCAGCAGCGGCAGCGCCCGATCGATGGTCGAGTTGCGCCGCGTCCACGCCAGCCCCGCGGTGTAATCGTGCTTCGCCGCGTCACTCACCGCGGGAACGGAAGGCGGAGGCAGCCGGAGTGTGGAGGTCACCATGCCCGTCAACGCCAGCGGGGCGTATCGGAGTTCTCCAGGTGCATACCGGAATTCGCGATCGGCAATGTCTGCCTGGGTCCGCGTGTCCGTGAGGAAGGCGTGCAAGACCACGTTGCCGTCTCCAAAGTGGAGCGTCCCTCGCGCGACGTGGGTCGCACGGAAGACGCTCCGGGCCGCGGTGGCGGTCTCGACACGGCGCCGCGCCACTTCGGCGAAGGGGATAACCTGGAGACGCGCACGCTTGCCACCCTGGAGGCGTTCGAACCGCGCCGCCGTTTCCCGGAAGATGGTGGACCAGAGCACCGCGGCATCCGGCCCCGCTTCGAAAGGCATCAAAGCAAGACTCACCGATTCCCGCGGCGCGGTGGCGTGTTTGTAAGTGACTGCCGCGGAGGCGACTGCCAGAAGAGTTGCCGCGATGGCGGCCATGAGCCATCGGCGCGAACGTGGCGCCAGCGCTTGGGCGATTTCGGCGGCACTCTGGAATCTCCGCGAGGGTTCGGGATCCAGACAGCGTGCCACAACGCGGCCCCACACTCCGCGCAAGGCCGCGGTTCCCTGTCCCGCAAGCGGCCGTTGACCGGAGATTAACTCGGAGAGAATGACCCCCAGGGCATAGATATCAGAGGCAACCGTCGCCTTCTCGCCTCTCAATAGCTCCGGGGCCATGTAGTCCGGCGTTCCACCCAACGCCCCCGATTGCACAGGGCGCTGCCCGCCGCCAGGTCTGCGCGCCAGGCCGAAATCCGTGATCACGGCTCGAACCGCTTCATCCGTTCCCCTGCTGAGGATCACGTTGTTGGACTTCAAGTCGCCGTGGATGACGTGATTGCGGTGAGCCTCGTCCAGACCGGCGCATAGCTCCAGGGCCAGCCTCCGCGCATCCCGCTCAGGGACGGGCCCGCGGGCAAGCCGCTCGGCAAGCGTCTCTCCATCGAGAAACTCCATCGTGAGAAAGTCGACGTTGCCCTGCGGCGTGGAAGCGGTGTGGATCTCGAAGATCCGGCAGACATTGGGATGGCTGATTGCACTCGCATTGCGCACTTCCGGCGGCAGCCGACTGTGGAAGCCGGTCTTGGCGCACTTCAGGGCGATCCGCCGATCGAGTTTCTCGTCCATCGCTTCGTAAACGATACCCATGCCTCCCTGTGCAACTTCACGCACGATGCGGAAACGACCGTCCAGGAGTTCGCCCGGCTCGAACGGATGTTCGCAGGAAAGCGGGGGGAAAAGCGGATCCAACAGAAATCCGTTCATGCGCTCTTCCCACTGAACGTGATCCCAAACCTGCCCGTACAGGGCCACGTCGGGTCCGCATGCGGTGCGCAAATACGATTCGCGCTCACCGGAGGGACGGGCCAGCGCCGACTCGACGAGAGCCATCACGCGGTCATCGTCCTGCGCTCGATCGTACATTCGTCTCTTCCAAGTGCTGAAACAGCCATTGCCGGGCGTCATGCCACATGCGCTGCATGGTGCGCATCTTCAGCCCCAGAATCTCGGCAGCTTCCTCGTCGTTAAGTCCGAGAAAGTATTTCACCTCCACGAGCGTGCACCACTCGGGTTGGACGGCGGCCAACTGATTCAGCAGGCTGTCGACATTGAGCGCCGTGTCCAGTTTGGCGGTATCGGCAGGAACAAGATTCTGAATGCCCTCGAGCGCGACGAACCGCGCGCTGGGCCGCCGGCGGGCATAGTCGATCAAATACCTTCGCATAGCTCTAGCCGCTATAGCGAAGAAATGCTGCCGGCTCCGCCAATCGCGATCCTTGGCGGCCACCATTCTGGAGTAGATCTCGTCGATTAGTTCCGTCGGCTGGAGAGTGTGGCCCTGGCGTTCCCGCCTCATCATGTAATGGGCCAAGCGCCGGAGATTGGGCATCACAACAGCGAAAAGCTCATTCTCCGCCGCGCGGCTGCCGCCGCGCCACTTCTGCAAGAGTAGGGTGATGTCGCCCGCATTTTCCGACATAACAGGCCACACCCAAGGTTGTCGCGATGTTAGCACAGCCAGTCACCGCGCGGAAGGACATGCCGCGGACCGCCTGGGATCGCAAGCGTCGCTGGTGTGACGTTTCGCACAGTGTAGTTACGCGGGTCCTGGCGGCGTTTCTTTCCTCCCGACGCTATCCAATGCGAGGCAAATCGCCTGATACAGAGAAACGATAAGGAGCTGACCATGAAACGCAAACTGTTCGCAGTTGGATTGCTTACAGTCCTGACATGTTCCGGTCTGTATGCCCAGACATCGACCTTGCGGGCGAACATCCCGTTCGACTTCGAAATGGCCACGGTCGCCATGCCGGCCGGCGCATATTCCATCACGTTCTCTAACAGGGTGCTGACCGTTCGCGAGGATCGCGGCAAGCACGTTGCGATGACGCTCACGAGTCCGGCGGGAACGACGCCGGCATCCCTTCGCAAGGCTCCGGACACGGGGCTGCTGGTGTTCCGGCAGTACGGAGGCGAGTACTTTCTCTCCGGCGTGTGGGCCGCTGACTCCGTGAGCGGTCACGCCCTGCCTGTGACCCCCCGGCAGAAGGAACTCGCCAACCTCGCGCGTCCGGCCGAGCCAACCACCATTGCGATGAGCAGAAAGTAACCCAGGCAAGGGAGTGCGGCCAACAGGGCCCAGCCTTCGAACGGCTGGGCCTTTTTTTGTGCCGAAGTGCCTGATGCTGTGCCGGCGGGGATTCCGGTTCGATCCAAAGGTCGGCCGGAGGCCGACGCTACCAGGGGCTTGCGCTCAGCCGTTGAAGAGCGTGCCGCGCCGCAGGATGTGGCCCGGATCCAGGCGGTGCTTCAAGGGTGCTGACCGTTCGCGAGGATCGTGGCAAGCACGTTGGACCGCTTACTCCGTGGACGGTCACGCCCTGCCTGTGACCCCCCGGCAGAAGGAACTCGCCAACCTCGCGCGGCCGGCCGAGCCAACCACCATTGCGATGAGCAGAAGGTGCCGCGCGGATTCCGGTTCGATCCAAAGGTCGGCCGGAGGCCGACGCTACCAGGGCTTGCGCTCAGCCGTTGAACAGCGTGCCGCGCCCCAGGATGTTGCCCGGATCCAGGCGCCGCTTCACCGCGCGCATGGCCGCGATGTGCTCGGGCGCATACTGCAGTTCCAGCAGGTGGCGCTTGCGTTTGCCGAGGCCGTGCTCGGCGCTGACCGTGCCGCCGAACTCGACCGCTTTGCGCGCGAATTCCAGCAGCAGGCTCGTGGCCCGCTGGGGGTCGGCCGGATCGCTGAACAGGTTCACGTGCACGTGCGCGTCGCCGATGTGCCCGAAGATCACGTACCGCCCCGGGAACTCGGCTTCCAACCGCTGCCGGTAGTAAGCCAGCATTTCGCGATTGCGCTCGAGCGGCACCGCGTAGTCCGTGTTCATCTTCATGGCGCCGGCGCGGCGGACGGTGTCGTTCACCAGTTCCGGCAGGTTGTGGCGGAACTTGCGGAAGCGCTCGCGATCGGCCGCCGTGGTGGCGAACCAGCTTGCCTCGGCCAGCGCACCCGAGCCTTCAATGCGCTCGATCCATTCATCGAGCGCCGGATCGTCCTCGCCGGAAAGTTCCTGCTCGATGAGCACCGCGGCGCGCGCTTCGGCCGGAATATCGGGATGGCGCTGCCGCAGCAGATCGAGGGAGGGCGCATCCACGTATTCGAGCATGCGCGGGCGCGCGTCGCGCCAGGCTTCGACGGCGTCGACGGCATCGTCGTCCGAACGGAAGAAGACCACGCCGCCGAGCACGCTCTCCGGCGCGGGCAGCAGCCGCACGGTCGCCTCGGCGATCACGCCCAGCGTTCCTTCGCTGCCGATGAAGAGGTCGAGCCAGTCCATGCCGGGGCGGAGCAGGTAGCCGGCGGTATTCTTGGTGACGCCGGGCAGCGGGATCGTGCCGGGGTCGAAATCGAGGGGTTCGCCGCGGCCCAGGTCGAGGATGCGGCCATCGGCCAGCACGACGCGCAGGCGCTCCACCCAGCGGCCGGTCGGACCATAGCGGAAGCTGCGGCTGCCGCTGGCGTTGCACGCGATGTTGCCGCCGATGGAAGCACCGGTTTCGGTGGGGTCCGGCGGATAAAACTGTCCCGCGCGCGCGGCGGCGGCGTGCAGGTCGCGCAGCAACACGCCCGCGCCCACGGTGGCGCGGCCCGGCTCCACTTCGAGGCGTGTGAACTTCTCGAGCGACAGCACCCATCCGCCGAAGGGCACGCGCGCGCCGGTCACCCCGGTGCCGGCTCCGGCGATGGTCACCGGGGTCCCGCCCGCCGACGCCTCGCGCAGGATTCCGGCGATCTCTTCGGCGGTTTCGGGTACAAAGACACGATCGGCATGGCCGCCCGGCAGCCCGCTGGCATCCTCCAGGTATGCTGTGCTCATATCTCCAGGATGACCGGCATAATCAGCGGACGCCGCGCCGTCTCCTTGACGATGTAACGCTTCAGGTCGGCGCGGATCTTCTCCTTGATGACTCCCCAATCCGTCTTCTCCTCGTCGTTGGAACCTTCCATGGTGCGGGCCACGATCTGCCTGGCGGCGTCGAGGAACGGGCTGCCATCGCCGGCGACGGCGAACCCGCGGCTGACGATCTCCGGCGGGCTCTCCATGCGTCCGGTGTGCCGGTTGATGGCGATGATCGGCAGCACGATGCCGTCCTCGGAGAGGTGGCGCCGGTCGCGGATGACCATCTCCTGCACCACGTCGTCCACCGAGCCGGAATCGATGCACACGCGGCCGACCGTTACCTTGCCCGCTTTGCGCGCGCCGGCACGGTCGAGTTCCAGGATCTCGCCGGTGTCCATGATGAACGTGTCTTCGAGACCGGCAAAGCGCAGGTGCTCGGCCAGGCGCGCATGCCGCGAAAGCTGGCGGAACTCGCCGTG
>JAFDVU010000239.1 GCA_018268835.1 Acidobacteriota bacterium
CTGCAACTGTGCGGCGCCGCCGGCTGGCTGGCCGACCGCTACCGCGCCGATGTGGTGCTGGCCTGGGGCGTGGCCCTGTGGTCGCTCGCCACGCTGTCCACGGGCGTGCTCTCCGGCTTCACCCTGTTGTTCGGCGCGCGCCTGCTGCTGGGCGCCGGCGAATCGGTGGCCTACCCGTGCTACTCGCGCATTTTCGCCAGCGAGATTCCTGCGGCGAACCGCGGGCTGGCCAACGCACTGATCGACGCCGGATCGAAGGTCGGCCCGGCGCTGGGCACGCTGTTTGGCGGCATGCTGCTGGAGCGCGTCGGCTGGCGCATGTTCTTCATCGTTCTCGGGCTGGCCAGTCTCGCGTGGCTGGCACCCTTCGGCCGCCTGGTGCTGCGCGCCAAACCGGGCGAACCCACTCCGCAACAGGCGCCGCCGGCCGGACCATCGCCCGGCACACTCGAAATCCTCGGCAAGCGTTCGGCGTGGGGCGCGTTCTTCGGCCACTTCTGCGGCAACTACTTCTGGTACTTCCTGCTCACCTGGCTGCCCACCTATCTGGTGCGCGAGCGCGGCTTCGACCTGCAGCAGATGGTGCGCTTCACGACGCTGAGCTTCTTCGCCATAGCCTCCGCCACGGTCCTCGCCGGCTGGACGTCGGACCGCCTGATCCTGCGCGGCATGACGCCGACCCGCGTGCGCAAGAGCGTGGTGGTCCTCGGGCTCTCCTGCACGACGGTGATTCTGCCGGTAGCGATGGTGCGCGATAACCGCGTCGCGCTCGGACTGCTGCTGGCCGCGTGCGTCTCCTTCGGGGTGTACGCGTCGAACCACTGGGCCATTACCCAGACGCTTTCCGGCCCGCTTGCCGCGGGCCGCTGGACCAGCCTGCAGAATGGCGTGGGAAATCTGGCCGGCGTGGCCGCCTCCTGGATCACGGGCGTGGTCTCGGACCGCACCCATTCCTTCGCGCTGGCCTTCGCGGTCGCCGGGTGCGTGGCGCTTTCCGGCGCGGCGATGTGGGGCCTGGTGGTGGGCCGCATCGAAGAGGTCGAATGGAAGGGGGAGAGCCGCGCGTGAAGGGCGGGGTGCTGTGCTCCGGCAGTATCGTATGCGACACGCTGGTCTATCCGGCGCCGGATGCGCCCTGGGGGACCACCACGGTGGTGGAGACCATCGAGCCGCATCCCGGCGGCAACGGCGCCAACACGTCGCTGGCGCTGGCCTGGCTGGGGACGCCGGTGCGGCTGCTCGGCCGCGTGGGCAGCGACGAACCCGGCCGCTTCCTGCTGGACGCGCTGCGACGAGCCGGCGTGGACACCGCCGCCGTAGAGGTGGCCCATGGCGCCACGGCCGCAACCATCGCGCTGGTGAACGCCTCCGGCGAGCGCCGCTTCTATCACCGCATGGGAGTCGCCGCGGGCGCCTTCGCCGCGCCTATCGAATTCTCCCCCGCGCACACGGCCGGGATGTCGATCTACCACCTGTCGAGCCCGTTCATCCTCCCCCTGCTGCGCGTTCAACTCGCCGGGACGCTGGCGCGGGCGCGCGCCGCCGGGCTGCGCACGTCGCTCGACACCAACTGGGATTCGCTGGGCCGCTGGATGGCCGACATCGGCCCCTGCCTGCCGCACCTGGACATGGTGTTCCTCAACGAGGACGAAGCCCGCATGGTCACCGGCCACACGGATCCGCGCTCGGCGGCCGGAGTGCTGCTCGCCGGCGGAGCGCGCATGGCGATCCTGAAACTGGGGGCGCGCGGCTGCGCGGTCTACACGCAAGGCCGCGAGTTCCATTCGCCCGCCTTCGAGGTGGAGGCGCGGGACACCACCGGCGCTGGCGATTGCTTCGCCGGCGGCTTCCTCTCCGCGCTGCTCGACGGCGCCGAACCGGAGGAGGCCGCGCGCTTCGCCAACGCGGCCGGCGCGCTCAGCGTGCAGCATGTGGGCGGCGCCGCCGGCCTTGCCGGAGGCGTGGACATCCACGGCTGGATCAAGAGCCGCGGGGTATAGGGCGCGCCCGGGCGGCTACTGCGGAACGGTCTCGATTTCCGCCTTGGCGCGCGCCGGATACACGTAGGCCGTGACCAGGCTTTCGCCGCCGTTCTTGCCGATTGCCTTCACGCCAAGCTTCACTTCGTCGATCGACACGTCCTTGAGGGTGTACGTGTTCACCTTGCCGACATAAATTTCCTGCTCCCAGTAGGGCGACGTGGTCTGGCGCATCAGGATCGCGTAGCCCTGGATGTCCTCTTCGGGCCCATCCGCGCGCCAGCGCAGCAAGGCATCGTAGCCCGAGCCGCGCCCGATCATCGGGGTGGGACGGCGTCCGCCGCGGCCCGCCGCCGCGCCCGCGTTAGCACTCTCCGCGCCGCGACCGGCCCCCTGGGCAACCGCCGCGTCCCCGCGTCCGGCGCCGCCCTGCCGCGGCAGGGCCATCACGGCCGGGGCCTTCGGCGCCAGCGCCAGGCTGGCCGCCACCACCAGGTTCACCTTGGCGACCCGCGTGGTGTAGGGCACGCTCATGTTCTCCAGCGTATCGGTGGCGTGGTGCTGGTTGGCGTAGATCTCGTTCGGCGTCGAGACCCGCACCGCGGCGAAGCCCTCGAGTTGAAACGGCGTGTGATCGCCGCCGCGGCCCAGGCGATCGCCCATGAACACGGTGTTGACCTTCATCCCCGGCAGGTAGCGTTCGCCGATCTCCTTCACGTAGCGCGAAAGCGCCTGGTTGGGGGAATCCGTGGTCTCGTCGCTATAGATGTTGACCACGCTGTTGCCGGTGCGGCCGTTGCCGGCGACGTCGGTGCCGATGATGTCGTTGTTCAGCACCGCCTCGATCGTCTCGTTGGCTTTACGGGCCTTGGCGGCCTGCAGGGTCGCGCCCACCAGTCCCTGCTCTTCCCCGGCGAAGGAGACGAACACCAGCGTCTTGTCGAACTCGTACTGGCTCATCACGCGCGCCAGTTCCATCACGGCGGCGGTGCCGCTGCCGTCGTCGCACACGCCCGGCGCGGGCAGTTCCGCGTTCCTTTCGAAATCGGCGACCGTCATGTTGGCGGTGGTGTTGCCGGGGGCGCCAATGCTCGGCTCTCCCGATGCCGCGCCCTGCGCGGCGGGACGCGTCCCCAGGTTCAGCGAATCGTAGTGCGCGCTGATCCACACTTCGGTTTGGGGCATCTTCTTGCCGGGCAGCACCGCGATCACGTTGTACAGGTCGACGTCTTTAAAGATGCGCTGCCCCTGCTTCTTCACGCGGTACTTGTCGAAGCGCACCTGCAGGCGCGGGCTGTAGCTCTGCATCTCCTTGAGGATCCAGTTGCGCGCGGCGCCGACGCCGCGGTTCGGATCGTCGGGGTTGGACATCGTATTCCGCGTGCCGAAACTGCCCAGCTTTTCGAGGATCGCGCGGATGCGCGCCTCGGAAACCTGGTCCATCATTTCGTGGATCTTGGGGTTGACGTTCTTCTCTTGCGCCGGCGCGAAAGCAACGCACAGGCAAAGCGAGACACAGCAGGCGGGAGACAGGCGCGGCAGCTTCATATGTGTTCTGAAACTGTCTATGCTAACACCGGCGGGCGGCCCCGGTTCCGCGAAACGACTATAATCAAGGTGAAAATGCGCCGCTACCGCCTCCTGGCAGCCATCGCACTGTGGCTGCTGCCCCTGACCCACGCCGATGTACGCACCTGCCAGTGCGACGTCGCCATACCTGCCACCATGGAGGCCCGCGAGTGCGCGTTGTGCCGCGAGGCGGAAAAGCAGCCGGCCGATGTCCCGTATTTCTTCCTGCGCGACACCAATCCCAACAAGCCGCACCGCTGGCTGGCCCTGCCCCGCTACCACGGCAACCACCCGCAGCAACTGCTGGAGATGACCCCGGAACAGCGCGCCGGCTACTGGGAGGCGGCCATCGCCAAGGCCCGCGAAGTCTGGGGCGACGACTGGGGGGTCGCGCTCAACTCCACCCAGAAGCGCTCCCAGTGCCACATCCACATGCACATCGGCAAACTCCTGCCGGACGCGGAGGACGCGAATTTCGTGGTGGTGGACAAGCCCGAAGATTTTCCGGTGCCGCAGGACGGCGAAGGCATGTGGGTTCACCCGGCGGGCACGCGGTACCACGCCCACATGAACGAGCCCGCCGGCGAACTGAAATTGCAGCGATAAGAGGAACCATGCTGGTCGATATCACCAAGGCGCCGAGCGCCGAAAACTCGGCGATCCATCTGCACCCCACCGACAACGTCGCGGTCGCGCGCGTGCCTATCCCCGCCGGAACGGATCTGGCGGTGGAGGGCATCCCGGTGCGCACCGTCGATGCCATCCCCGCGGGGCACAAGGTGGCGCTGTGGGACATCGCGCCCGGCGAAGTGGTGGAGCGCTACGGGCAGGCGATCGGGCGAGCCAGCGAGGAGATCGCCGCGGGGCGCCACGTCCACACGCACAACCTGGCGTTCGAGGAACTGGAACTGGCCTACGAATTCCCGGAGAACGAAAGCCCCGTGCCGGTACGCGCCGCGGAGCCCACGTTCCTGGGCTACGCCCGCGAGGACGGGCGCGCCGGAACCCGCAACTACATCGCGGTGGTCGCGGCCAGCAATTGCGCCGCGCACACCGCCGAACAGGTGGCACGCAGCTTTGAGGGCGAGCGCCTGCCGCCCAACGTGGACGGCGTGGTCGCTTTCCCGCACGGCGAAGGCTGCGGCCACGCCTTCGGTCCGGATATGGACCAGTTACGGCTCACCCTGAGCGGCGTGCTGATGCATCCCAACGTGTCGGCGGCGGTGATCCTCGGGCTGGGCTGCGAGGTCAATCAGATCGATCACTACCTGGGCGCCGGATCGCCGCGCAATTCGCGGCTCGCCGGGCTGACCCTGCAATCGAGCGGCGGCACGCGCGCGACCATCGAGGCCACGCGCCGCGAAATCGGGCGGTTCCTCGAGCAGGCGGCGGAGGAGGAGCGCGTGCCCATTCCCGCTTCGAGGATCGTGCTCGGACTCAACTGCGGCGGCAGCGATTCCTTCAGCGGCATCACCGCCAACCCGGCGCTGGGCGTGTGCAGCGACCTGCTGGCCGAAATCGGCGCCACCAGCGTGCTCGCCGAAACTCCGGAGATCTTCGGCGCGGAGCACCTGCTGGTGCGGCGCGCGCGCAATCGCGAGGTGGCCGAGAAACTGCTCGGCTGCATCCGCAAATACAAGAACTACCTGGCCGGTTTCCACGGCAGCTTCGACGACAATCCCTCGCCCGGCAACAAAGAGGGCGGGCTCTCCAACATCCTGGAGAAGAGCCTGGGCGCGGTGGCCAAGGGCGGCACGTCCACGCTGATCGACGTCTACGATTACGCCGAGCGCGTCACGTCCCCCGGCTTCACCTTCATGAACACACCGGGCTACGATCCCGTCAGCCTCACCGGACTCGCCGCCGGAGGGTGCAACCTGATCGCGTTCACCACCGGACGCGGCAGCGCGATCGGATTCCCCACGATCCCGGTCATCAAGATCGCAACCAACAGCGGCACCTACCGCCGCATGATCGAGAATATGGACGTCAACGCCGGCCGCATCGCCGATGGAGACGCCACGGTGCCGGCGGTGGGACGGGAGATCTTCGGCCTGGTGCTCGCGGTCGCTTCGGGACAGCGGACCTGCGCCGAGCGCCTGGGGCACAAGGAGTTCGTGCCCTGGCGCATCGGGCCGGTCATGTAATGCGCGCTAGTGCAGGACCGCGGCGGCTTCTTCGAGCGCCGCGAAGCACTCGCGCAGCCACGTGCGGCAGTAGCGCCGCTCGGTGAATCCGACGTTGCCTCCCTGCCCTTCCGCGAATGCGGAGAAGGACACACTGGCGCGGTCCACCGATTGATACACCGTGCCGTCCAGCGCGGGCAGCGAGAGTTCACGCGCGCCGGCTTCGAGCAGTTCGCGGCGGACGTTCGAATTGTCGTAGACATCGAACTTGCCGGCGACGCCGAAGTTGCGGACGATCACGTAGTTCACGCCGCGGCCCAGCGCGGCGAAGCACTCCTTTAGGTGCCCGACGCTGTCCACCGCGCCGCCGAGCACGTACACCACCGTGATACCCAACCGTGACGCCTCGACCTCTTCGAGCGCGCCGCCCTTGTACAGCCACTCGCGCACATCCTCGCCGGAGCGTGCGCCCAGATCGACCAGTGCCAGGCGTTTGCCGGCACCCTCCATCACGTAGTCCAGCACGGGCGCGATTCCGGCAGCATGGGCCACTTCTACGGCCATGCTTTCGTCGGGATGGAAGCGCAGCAACTGGCCGGTGGCGCCCTCGGCGTCGAACGCGCGGAAGGAAACGTCGCGCGCGTTCAGGAAATCGGCGATCACGCGCGCCACGGTGGTCTTGCCGACCCCGCCCTTCTCACCGTGAGTCAGGATCAGGCGCGGCTTTTCGTAGGCGGTCTTTTTTTCGGATACGGCTGCGGTTGCGGTGCTCATAGATGAATTACAATTCCTCAATTCGGCTGAATGGATGATTGCGGACACGGCGGCAGGGACCGCGCGCGCCCGATGATGCCTTCCCGCGGTCGGCCGTCGGCAGCAGTTGGAGCACGCGCACAGCGCCTGCGAGCGCGGCTTCCAACGCATCGAGCATTTCGATGGTGGTGGGCTCGCCGGACGCGCGGAGTGACCGCGTTGCCGGCTTGGCCAGGGACTCGGAGACAGTGGTCGTGTGCTGCTGAATCGGCGTGGGAATCAAGTGACCGGTTAACCTGCGGGATGGACCCTTCGATATGTTAACCCAATGGCGCCGGTTCGCAACAGAGAGCGAGTGACAACGGCGCGTGAAATGTTATACTGGGTGCTTGGCACGGCGAGAGCCGGTCCATGTCCCACCTCAACACCGTGGGCGCGTAGCTCAACTGGCAGAGCAACTGACTCTTAATCAGTAGGTTGAAGGTTCGATTCCTTCCGCGCTCACCATCTCTTTTGTCTCCAAGGCGGCTGTGGCCCCGCGCGTGCTATAACGGGCCAATGCGCGTACGCGATTACGCACCCCGTCCCGCTCACCTGAAATGGCTCCTCAATTCCGACCCGGCCATCCGCTGGCAGGTCATGCGGGATCTGATGGATGCGGCACCCGACGCGATTGAGGCCGAGCGGGCTCTGGTGGCGACCGAAGGTTGGGGCGCCGAACTGCTAGCGCGCCAGTCTCCCGCGGGCAACTGGGGCGGGCGGAAAGAGGATCTGGTAGCCCTCTACAGTCTGGTCGTATTGAAGGACCTCGGACTGAATCCCACCAGCAGGGAAGCTCGCAAAATGATTGATCGTGTCGATCGGCGGCTCGTCTTTAAGTGGCTCGACGACCGGCCCTTCCTTCACGGGGAAACCGAGCCTTGCATCAATGGCAGAATCCTTTCCATCGGCTCCTACTTCAAAGAGCCGAACGCCGCCCTGGCGACTCGACTGCTGGGCCAGCAGCTTGAAGACGGAGGGTGGAACTGCGAAGCGACGCTCGTCTCGCCGAAGCGCCCCAAAAGCCGGCGTTCTTCGTTTCATACCACCATCTGTGTGCTCGAAGGTCTGCTCGATTACGAGCGGGCGGGGCGCAAATCGGCGGCCGTCACAAGGGCTCGCAAGAGAGCCGAAGACTATCTGCTCGAACGCGGCATGTTCCGCTCGCTTCGCACCGGCGAGGTCATCGACAAGCGATGGCTCCGTTTCTCGTTTCCGACGTTCTGGCACTACGACGTTCTGCGCGGACTGGATTATCTGCGGAACGCAGGACTCAAGTCGGACAGCCGCGTCGGGAATGCCATTGAAATCGTGATCGAGCGCCGCCACCAGAACGGACGCTGGCCACTCAACATCCTTCACCCCGAACGAATTCCGCTGGAGATGGAGACCGGCGTCGGCAGGGCAAGCCGCTGGAACACACTCCGCGCTCTGCGGGTCTTGCGCTGGTACAACAGCTCGGCATGACAGGCGGGGCACCACGTCAATAAGGCAGCCGGGATCGAGGCCGGAGATCAGAAGTTCCCGACGGCGTCCGATCCGCAGACCACTCCCACGTCCCGTTGGCGCGCGTGGTGACGATGCTCGGCGCCAGGTTCAGGTTTTCCCGGTCAGAGGAGTATGTCAAGGGCAGCCATGCCTCGATCGATTTCCAGGGTGGCCGGCCTTCGAATATCCCCTGCAAATCCTCCGGCGACAGCGGCGCCCGGTACAGGCGGACGTCCCCGAAGCTCTCCCCGGCCGCGTTGAACGCAGGGGATCCCGCGACGCCGCCGATGCTGAAGACCATCGCATCTTCCCTGACCGCCGCGACCAGGCGCACCACCTCTACGCCATCGAGATAGACCGCCACGGTGCCGGTGACCTTCTGGAACGTGACGGCAATGTGGCGGAATCCGGTGCTCCGCGGACTGCGGACGCTACCCAATTTCACGCCCCGGATCCACAACTCGACTGCGTCGCCTGAGCCGAGGAGTTGGACCCAGTCTCCGTTGACGCCGAGGAGCGCGTGCGCGTCCCGCGTCGCGCCCGCAGCGTTCCAGAACGCGACCGTCCAGGAACCTCCGCGCTCACCATCTCCTTATGGCGAGACCAAGCCGACCTCCACCTCGTTCACCTTCATGACCACCGAATCCAGGATCTTGTCGTAGTTCGTCAGCAACTCGCGGCGGGCTGCATCGCCTAACGGCCCCACGATAGAAGCAAGGTCGAACCGGCAATCGAGCCCCAGTCGCGACATTCCGATGTAGTCCGCGAAGCG
>JAFDVU010000023.1 GCA_018268835.1 Acidobacteriota bacterium
GAGAACAGCGGCCCCAGCAAAGCCGCCGCGGACGAACTGCAGAAAGCCGGCATTAAAGCCGTCTTCTACGAGTCCCCTCGCACCGCTCACGAGTTTCTGACCTGGCGCCGTTGCTTGCACGAGTTTGCGCCTCTGCTGTTCCGGTAGAACGGCTGGGGCAGTTCTGGACCAGCATCGCCGGCCTGATCTCCTCGGAGTCCCTGCGGCGTCTCTACCGCTGCCGGTGGCTCAGTATCGGAATACCGCTTGCTGACGCGCGCGGCTCCGATCGGAGCCGTGACCGTAAAGGAGCGACCAGCCTCAAATAGGTGACCGAACCTGTGACTCATCGCGCTGGACTCCCTTATGCTTTGCGACTGTTCTAAGGATCGAACTGAATGTTCGGAGTCTGAGCGGATGGTGGAGGATCATGGGGCTGCCGGCTCATTTTCGGCAGAGGCGGCCGGCGAGCCGCGAATCTCCATGGCCCACCGAAGTTGCCCCCGCCTCGCGGTCGTGGCGTGGAACTGCCGGAGGGGTCGCGATCCGTCGCGCCGGGCGGCGACACGTTACTTCGGCTCGACCGGCAGGCCCTTGTCGATCCAGTCGGCTTTGAATCCGGTGGCCAGGTAGAGCGCCTTCACCTTGGTAAAGCCCATGCCGCGCAGCGCTTCGGCGGCGGGTTTGATGTTGGGGCAGTGGTCCCAGGGGCAGCAGCCGCAGTAGAGCAGGATCTCGCGGTCGCGGGGCAGTTTGGCCACAGCGGTCTTGAGCATCTCGATCCCCTGTCCGGAGAATCCGGGCCCGGCGAAGATCGATCCGGGGATGTGGTGGCTGCGGTAGAGGACGTTGGGGCCGACGTGAATGATCACCGGGGCGCGCATGGGAAGCTGCGAGGCGAGGTCCTTGGGTTGTACCAGGGTAAGCTCGGCGGCGAGGGCGGTGAGGGCGAAAGCGAAGAGGATCGCGGGTCTCATGGAACCTTAGTTTATCGCGCCAGGGCTGCGCGGTCACGCCTGTGAACGCATGGCCCACTTCAAAGCGCTGTCCGCGCGTGTTTTAATAGAAGTTCCTATGTTCCGTTCGTCTCTCTTCGCGTGGGTTCTTTGCGCCGCGGCTTTATATGCCGCGCCCCCTGGCGACGACCTTTCCCGGGCCCGAACCACCATGGCGCATCTGCCGCTTCGATTTGAAGAAAACCGCGGCCAGGCGTCGCCCGAAGCGCGCTTCCTGGCGCGCTCGGCGGAAGGCAGCTTCGCTATGACGGAGCACGGTCCGGTGATGTCGGCGGGCGGCAAGCGCGTGGAACTGCGTCTGCCCGGCTCCACCGCGCCGAGCGCGATCCAGGGCGAACAGCGCATGGCCGCGCCCACCAGCTACTTCGTGGGACGGCGC
Organism: Acidobacteriota bacterium; assembly: GCA_018268835.1. GTDB lineage: Bacteria > Acidobacteriota > Terriglobia > Bryobacterales > Bryobacteraceae > Solibacter. The sequence goes on from JAFDVU010000023.1 coordinate 1,375, forward strand.
CAGAACTGGCGCGCGGGCATCGCCAACTACGGGCGGGTGCGGTACCGCGAGGTGTATCCGGGCATCGACGCCGTGTACTACGGCAACCAGAGCCAGCTCGAGTACGATTTCGTAGTGGCGCCGGGAGCGGACCCGAGTGCGATCCGGATGAAGTTTGCCGGCGCGGACCGGGTACGGGTCACTGCCGAGGGCGACCTTTCGGTGGAAGCCAACGGCGCGCCCATCGTGCAGAAGAAGCCGGTGGTCTACCAGGACGGGCGCGAGATCTCCGCGCGATACAAGGTGGATTCGCGGGGCGAAGTGGCGATTGAACTCGGCCGCTACGACCGTTCGCGGGAACTCGTCATCGACCCGATTCTGGTGTACTGCACCTACTTCGGAACCAGCGGCAACGACCAGATCATGTCGGTCAAGATGGGGCCGGGCGGGCAGCTTTACATCACGGGTTCCACGACCACCAACGAATTCCAGTACATCGACGGCGCGTACAACAACAACAACGCGGGGCTGACCGATATTTTCATCACGATCGTGGATACGACCAACCCCAACTACCCTCCGGTGTACTTCAGCTACTTCGGCGGCGGCAATGTGGACATCCCGCTGGCCATGGCGGTGGACGAGCAGGGCGTGCTTTACCTGACCGGCTCGACCACCTCGACGAACTTTCCGCTGGCCGGCATCAACGTGCAATCCACGGGCGCGGCGAGCACGGTGGATGCCTTCGTGATCAAGTTCGATCCCAGCCAGTGGGGAACCAGCGCGCTGCTCTATTCCACTTACCTTGGCGGGACTACCGGGGACAATACCGGCAACGCCATCGCGATCGATAAGAGCCACAACATCTACGTCGTCGGCACCACGAAGTCCACCGATTTCCCGGTGACCAGCAGCGCCTATGCGGCGGTGCTCTACGGCCCGCAGGACGCGTTCATCGCCGAGATCAATCCCGATTCCGCCACACCGCTGGTCTACTCGACCTATATGGGCGGGGAACTGGCCGACGAGGGCCGCGCGGTGGCGGTTGCTCCCAACGGCCTGGTCTATTTCGCGTGCTCCACGGTCTCCACGCTGTTTCCCATGGAAGGGCCGGGCTACCGGCAGACCTTGCAGGGGGCGATCAACCTGGCCATCGGCGTGATCGATACCTCGCAGTCCGGCGAAGCCTCCATGAAGTATTCGACGTACCTGGGAGGATCGGGCGTGGATGAGGTGCGGGCGATGACGCTGGATGCGAACAACAACCTGGTGCTCACCGGCTACACGCTTTCGTCCGACTACCCGACGACGGCGGACGCGCTCTCGCAGCAGATTCTGGGTAACGCCGATGTGTTCGTCACCATCGTGAACCCTTCGGACCCGGTCCACTTTCTGGTCTACTCGACGTATTTCGGCGGCAGCCAGGGAGACGTGGCGTATGACGTGCGGGCGGCGGCGGACGGCAGCCTCTACCTCACCGGATACACGCTGTCGCCCGATTTCTACACGGTGAACGCGCCGCAACCGGGATGGGGCGGCGGCGTCGATCTCTTCATCGCGCGCATCGAGCCCGGGGCCGCGGGACGCGCCGGAGTGCTCTTCAGCACGTATTTCGGGCAGGCGGGGCAGTATGTGGGCAAGTCCGTCGCGCTGGGTTCGGACGGGCGGGTGTACACAGCCGGCTGGGGCAACGGCGGGCTTCCGAGCAGCTATAACGGCAATGGATTCTCCGGCGAGTACGACGGCTTCCTGATCGTGGTTCAGTAGCCGGCGCGCGGCCGCGACATCATTCCGAGGGTTGGAGACTGCGGAAGACCTCCGCCACCTCGGCCGGGTTGTGCTCCAATGAGGTTTTAAGGCCTCAACCTCATGTCTCTCGACCCTATTCATCTCTCCCGTCTTCAATTCGCGGTCACCGTCATGTTCCATTACCTCTTCCCGCCGCTCACCATCGGCATGGGAGTGGTTCTGGTTTACCTGGAAGGCATGTACCTGAAGACCCGCGAACCGGTTTACGAATCCGCCGCCCGCTTCTGGACCTCGCTGTTTGCCGTGACGTTCGCCATGGGGGTTGCCACCGGCATCGTCATGGAATTCGAGTTCGGCACGAACTGGGCGCGCTACTCCCGCTTTGTGGGCGACGTTTTCGGTTCGGCGCTCGCCGCCGAGGGGATCTTCGCCTTCTTCCTGGAATCGGGCTTCCTCGCGGTGCTGGTGTTCGGCTGGGACCGTGTGACTCCGGGCTTCCATTTTCTGGCCACGTGCATGGTCTCGCTGGGGAGCATGTTCTCGGCGGTGTGGATCATCGTGGCCAACAGCTGGCAACAGACGCCGGCGGGCCACAGGATCGCCACGCACGTGGTCAACGGGCTGCCGGTGACGCGCGCCGAGACGGCGGACCTGCTGCAGGTGATCTTCAATCCCTCGACCATGGACCGGCTGGTGCATACGCTGATCGGCGCATGGGTGCTGGGCAGTTTCTTCGTGATGAGCATCTCGGCCTGGTATCTGCTGAAAGGCCGGCACGAGGATTTCGCGCGGCGGTCTTTCACGGGCGCGCTGCTGTTCGCCACGGTGGCCAGCCTGGCGGCAGCCCTCTCCGGGCACGTGAACGGAGAGATGGTGGCGCGCTGGCAGCCGGCAAAGCTGGCGGCGTTCGAGGGGCACTTCAACACCGGGCGCGGCGATCTCACGCTCTTCGGCATTCCCGACGAGGCACGGCGCCGCGTGGACTTCGCGCCCGCCATCCCCGGCGGGCTGAGTTTTCTGGCGGAGAGCGATTTCAACGCGACGGTGATCGGGCTGGACAAGATTCCGCGGCAGTATTGGCCGCCGGTCACGGCATCCTACATGACGTTCCACCTCATGGTCATTCTTGGCGTGGGGTTCATCGGGTTGACGCTGCTGGCGAGCTGGCTGCGCTGGCGGGGCAAACTGTTCCAGCAGCGCTGGCTGCTGCGGGTTTTTGTCTTTGCGGTGGCCGGACCGGTGCTGGCGAACGAGCTCGGATGGGCGGCGGCGGAGGTGGGACGGCAGCCGTGGATCATCCATCCCGGCGTGGTGCGCGACGCCGGCGGCAAGCCCGCGCTCGATGCCGCGGGCATGATTCAGTACAAGCTGGAAGAAGGCCTGCTGACGCGCGACGCGGTGAGTGAAAACGTCAAGGGCGGGGAAGTGCTGGCCTCCATGATCCTGTTCGGCGCGGTCTACGGCCTGTTGCTGCTAGTGTGGCTGTTCGTGCTCAACGACAAGATCCAGAAAGGTCCGCAGCCGGTGCATGCCGCGGCGCACACCACCACCGAAGGACTGCTGGACGTGACCTCCGGGCGCACGCTGCACCGCGAATCGATGTCCGAAGCCAAGGACGAAGAGGAGGAGGAAAACTGACATGGCGATCCAGGAAATCTGGTTCCTTCTTCTGGGCATCCTGCTGGCCGGCTACGCGATCCTCGACGGCTTCGATCTCGGGGTGGGCATCCTGCACCTGCTGGCGCCAACCGATCACGACCGTCGCCTCTTCCTCAATTCGATCGGCCCGATTTGGGACGGGAACGAAGTCTGGCTGGTGGTCTTCGGCGGAGCGCTCTTCGCCGCCTTCCCTCCGGCTTACGCGACGATCTTTTCCGGCTTCTACCTGGCGCTGATCGCGCTGCTGTTCGCCCTCATCTTCCGGGCGGTTTCGATCGAGTTCCGCAGCAAGATGCATTCGGCGGGGTGGCGCAAGGCGTGGGACATCGGCTTCTTCTCGGCCAGCCTGTTGGGCAGCCTGCTGTTCGGGGTGGCCGTGGGCGACGCCATGCTCGGCATCCCGCTGGACGCGCGCGGCGTGTTCACGGGCGATTTCCTGGACCTGCTGCATCCCTACGCGCTGCTGGCCGGACTGGTGGTGGTGGCGATGTTCGCCATGCACGGTTCCATCTACCTTTACCTGAAGCTGCCCGACGGCGGCACGCGGGAACTGGTACGGAGCTGGATGTGGCACACGTGGGGCGCGTTCCTGGTGTTGTACATGCTGGGCACCATGTACACGGTGGCGCGGGTGCCGCGCGCGCTGGTCAACTTCGACCGCTTCCCGTGGGCGGTGCTGGTGGTGATCGCCAGCGTGCTGGCCATCGCCAATATTCCGCGCTCGGTGTATACGGGAAAGCCGGTGCAGGCGTTCGCCTCGTCCACGGTGGCGATTGCGGCGCTGGTGGCGCTGTTCGGGCTGGCCCTGTTTCCGAACCTTGTGACAGCCAGCAACGATCCGAAGCTGAGCCTGACGGTGTACAACGCGGCGTCGAGTCCGGGGACGCTGAAGACCATGCTGGCGTTCGCGGCGATCGGGATGCCGTTTGTGCTGGTGTACAGCGCGGTAGTTTACCGGACGTTCCGCGGCCGCGTGCGGCTGGGCGAACACAGCTATTGAGGACCCGCCCGGCGTGGATTCCGCTGCGATCCAGAGGCCGGGCGGAGAGCGCCGGTTCCCGATTCAGGCGTGGTCGATGACGAGTTCGGCGATGGCCTTTTCGCTCTCGATCACCACGTGGAGGACGGTTTCGACCACCTTCTCCACTTCGCCCATTCCGAGCCCGATATCGACCGCCAGCGCGGTGACTTCCTTGGCGTAGCCGGCCCATGCGGGCACGCCTTCCTTCATCGCGTCGAGGGTCTTTTCGAACTTCTCCTGGCGGGCTTGCGCGCGCGCGATACCCTCGTTCACCTTGATGGTGGACTCGAGCAGGTGGTGCAAGGCTTTCTCGACCTTCTCCTTGTGTATGCCGATCTTGCCGACCTTGTCCGCGGGCAGGGTCTTCTTGGCCGCCTCCCACTTCTTGCGCCAGGACTCCTCGCTGTCCATGGCCTTGTAGATCGACTTGGAGAGATCGTGGGACTTGGCCTCCAGTTTGGCGATGTCCACCTTGTGAACCTTGATGTGCTCTTCGCAGTTCTTCAAGCTGGGGGTTTCCACGCCGAGCGCGCCGCTGATTACGTTGAGGCCGACTTCCTTGGCGGTCTGTTTGGCCCTCTGCATCACCGTGGCGTTCTGCATGTTCTTCTGCATGAAGGTCTGGAGCACGACGATTTCGCCCTGGATGATTTTGGCGAACTGATCCGCGTTGAGGGCTAGTTTGGTGACTTCCTGGGTGATGGTGACCACGCCGCGCACGATGCTGACGATGGCGAGCGGCGTGGCCGCTCCGTGGCTTCCAGCCGCGGCGACCGCGCTGAGCACGATGCCGACGCCGCTCAGCGCGATCTTGCCGCCGCTCTTGATGCGGAATTTGGTGAGATCGGACTGGCCCTTTTTGTAGTCTTCGAAGAGCTTGTCGATCTCCACGGCCATGGCCTTGCCGCCGTTCTCCCCCTCTTTCTGCAGGGTGGTGGCGAGGTCCTTGGCGAAGAGGGTGGCCTGCTGCGGATTGAAGTTGGCCGCCTTCTGGTCGGTTGATTTGACCTGGGCGACCATCTTAGCGATGGAGTCCTTGCTCTTGTCGTTAGCCTTGGACTGCATCTTTTGCAGCCAGGTTGGGTCCTTGGACAGCTTCGCGTATGCTGCATCATCGAGTTCGATGACGAGCTGGAGCTTCATTCCCGGCGCGATCTCGACGTGCTGGGGTTTGGCCTGGTCGCGGAGGATCTTAGAGAGGTCGTACTCTACTGCGGTCCACTTTTTCACGGAGATTCAATTCCCTTCTGAGTGCAAACGGGGGCGGAGTGCCCGGGTCGTGTCAGTATATCCCATTGAGGCCGGCGGACCTATCCCGAGTTCGAGCTGTAATTCCGGCGGGGCGTTCACCGTCTCTGTGTTTTGGGAGGAACCTTGATTAGAAGCGCGATCCGCAGCGTGGGCCTCTTGGGCCTGACCGTGTGCGCCGCCCTCGGGCAGAGGGCGTTCGACGTGGCTTCCATTCGCCCGAGCGAGCAGGCGGGCCGGGGACGGGGAGGCCACGGCATGGGTGAAGCGTTCGGCGGCAACGTGCGGGTCACGCCAGACTCGGTGATTCTGCGCGGCGTCAGCCTGCGTACGTGCATCGCCTGGGCGTACCATGTGCAGGAGTCGCTGGTGACGGGTCCGGACTGGATGGGGGATGCGCGATTCGACATTGTCGCCAAGGCGGCGGCGCCGGCCGATGAGGACCATCTGCGCGCCATGATGCAGGCGCTTCTGGCCGACCGCTTCAAGGTCGCGGCGCACCGGCAGACCAAAGAGATGCAGGTGTACGTGCTGGAACCGGGGAAGAGCGGGGCCAAGGTGCACGCATCCGAGTCGCAGGGGGAAGCCAGCATCCAGCCGGATCCGCGAACCATGACGGTCACAGTCCAGCGCGCCGGTGTTTCGCAACTCACCGACCTGTTATCCCGTGCGCTGCGCGCTCCGGTGCTCGACCAGACCGGGCTCGCCGGGAAGTACGATCTCACGGTCAATGTGGCCAAGTACCTTGCCGACCGGCAGACCGGCGGACAGCCGCTCGACCCGATCTCGCTCATCGAGGAGGTGCTGCGCGAGGAACTGGGGCTGAAGCTCGATTCGCGCAAGTTGCCGGTGGACCTGGTGGTGGTGGACCGCGCCGAGAAGACGCCGACGGAAAACTGAGAGGGCGGCCGGCTTCGAAGGGGAAACCGGCCGCCGCCGCTCAGCCGCCGATGGTTTTGGCGAACTCCGTCAGGTCTTGATCGCACTGCGCGAGCAGGTTCCTGGCGTCGTTCAGCGCCTTGGTGTTCTGTTCGGCGAGCTTGTCCAGATCCTCGAATTGCTTGGCGATCATGAAGTCCCGCGCGAACTCCGGCGGAACCCCTTTCTTGACGCGGCTGGCCTGTTTATTCACCAGTTCCAGGAACTTCGGAATGTTGTTGACCCGGACCTTATTCGACTCCATTTCCACTTTGATGGTGCTTGGGTTGGCCTTCAGACGTTTGTAGGCCTGGGAGTTGGGGTCCTTCAACTGATCCATGAGGTTCCGCGTCTTTTCGACCTTCATTTCCACAATGTTCTTCTCGGCCTGGATGCGCAGTTTCGCCACTTCATCGGCCACGGTCTTGCGAATCTCCGCCAGGGCGGCGCGTCCCGATTTGGTGATGGTGGACTCCAGGTTGTTGAGGCGCGTGATGAGTGCCGCGGCGGCGGCGTGGATGTCGACGTCGTATACCTTGCGGACCTCGTTGGCGGCGGCGGACATTTCGTGCAGCGCCTTGGCGAAGGCGTTCGCGTCGTTCTGTTCCAGGTCCTTGGGATCGATGCCGAACTTCTTGAGAATCGGATTGATGCCGCCGCGGGGGCCGGCAAGATACCAGCCGTCGTGCTTGCCCTGGACCTCTTTGCCGTCGGCGTCCACTTTCTGGAGTGCGTTCCGCGCCTCACCGATCCGCTGGACGGCATCTTCCACGGGTATGTTCGCGACCGCGCCTTCAATGCCCTTGATGGTTTCCTTGAGGTTCTTTACCTTTTCCTTTTCGGCGAGAATCTGCTTGAGGTAGGTATTGTTGGTGATGGCCAGGGAGGAGAGTTCGGCCTTTACCTTGAGGACACTCTTGGCGGTTTCGGCGCCTCCGCCGGAACGGTCTTCCCACTCGATGGTGATGTCGGCGGGCGGGATCTTCTTGACCACGATACGGCCCTTGCCGGCGCTGCTGTCTTCCTCGACGAAGACGTCGAAGGGGGCTTTGGCCGAGGCCACCTTCCTGGTAAAGGTCGAGATCGCCGCCATGGGCACCTTGAGTTTGGCGATGGTGGCGATGTTCGAGAAATTCACGTCCTTGGCGGCGGCGCATCCCTGCTTTTTGTACCGTTGTGTCCAACTCATTCGCGGTTTGTTCTCCTTTGGCCCTGGCGCACCAGGCAATGCCATTATACTCATGCCGGCGTTTGCGCCGCAGGCTAGTTGTCGTGGTTTCAATAAGTTACGGACATTTTTGCCCGATTTTCAGCAGCTTTTCGCGCACGGTGATACTATACGGATCTACTCCGAATAGCAGTTATGGACCATATCCTCTCAATTGTTCTGTTCACGCCCCTGCTGGGGATGCTGGTGTTGTTTTGTATTCCGTCGTCGAATACACGCGCCATCAAGATCTGGGCCAATGTGGCTTCGTTGGTGGGATTCCTGGTCTCGCTGCCGCTGGTGTTTCAGTTCGACTCCAGCAAGGACTACCAATTTGTAGAAAAAGCCGCGTGGATTCCCGGACTTGGTGCGAGCTATCACATCGGGATCGACGGCATCAGCCTCCTGCTGGTCATGCTCACCACCCTGATCGGGTTCATCTCGATCCTGGCGAGTTGGAACGCGATCACTGTGCGGCTGAAGGAGTACTACGCCTTTTTCCTGCTGCTGCAGACCGGGATGCTGGGCGTCTTCATGTCGCTGGACTTCCTGCTGTTCATCGTTTTCTGGGAAACCGTGCTGGTGCCGATGTACTTCATCATCGGGATCTGGGGCGGTCCGCGGAAGACGTACGCGGCCATCAAGTTCATGATTTACACGCTGGCCGGCAGTATCCTGATGGTGCTCGGTGTCCTGACCCTTTATTACCAGCACTACGTGCAGTTGGGCAGTTACAGCTTCGACATCGCGGACCTGATGCGCACGCCGGTCTCCTACGGGGTGCAGTGGTGGGTGTTCTGGGCGTTCTTCCTGGGTTTCGCGGTGAAGGTGCCGATGTGGCCGTTCCATACCTGGCTGCCGGACGCGCACGTGGAGGCGCCGACGGCGGGCAGCGTGATTCTGGCCAGCGTCCTGCTGAAGATGGGGACGTACGGGTTCCTGCGTTTCTCGCTGCCGCTATTGCCCAAGTCGGCCGGCGATCCGTTCATCGTGAAGGCCATGGGCTACCTTTCGGTGATCGCCATCGTGTACGGCGCACTAGCTTCGCTGATGCAGAAGGATTGGAAGAAGCTGGTGGCTTACTCCTCGGTGAGCCACCTGGGTTTCTGCACGTTGGGGATCTTCGCGCTGAACCCGGAGGGCATTACCGGGTCGGTGATTCAGCAGATCAATCACGGGATTTCGACCGGCATGCTCTTCCTGATCGTGGGCGTGGTTTACGAGCGGCGGCACACGCGCGACATTAGCGAGTACGGGGGGCTGCTCAAAGTGATGCCGGTGTTCAGTATCGTGTTCCTGCTGGCGGCGCTGAGTTCGATGGGGATGCCGCCCTTGAACGGCTTCATCGGCGAGATCACGATCCTGGGCGGCGCGTACCTGATGTCCTTCAACTGGGCCTTCTGGGGCGCGGTGGGGATCGCGCTCGGAGCGGCCTACCTGCTGTGGCTCTACCAGCGGACGATGCTGGGCGAGGTGAAGGAGAAGAACCGGCTGCTCCAGGATCTTTCCTGGCGCGAGATCGCGGTGTTCGCTCCGCTGATCGTGTGGGCGTTCTGGATCGGGTTGAATCCGCAGCCGTATTTCCGCGTGTTGGAGCGGCCGTCGGCGCAGATTGTGGAGCGGATTCATCCGGGGTACTTCGCGGAACGGCATATGAAGAATCCGCTGCAACCGCCGACGACGGCGCAGTTGCGGTAGAGAACCGCCCGCTTCACGCTCCCGGCTCCGGACCCGAGCGCCGGACGTTTCGACGGAGCGGACCATCTCCGCCCCCTCAACGGTAGAATGAAAGCACCATGACCCTCAGAGCCCTTGGCAGGGTGGCATCGCGCGTCCGGCGCAGCGGGTTGCATCCAGAGTACAGAAACACGGCGCGGCCGCGTTTCGGAAGGGTTGCGGTGGCCCTCGCGGTGCTTTCCGCGGCGGCGTTTCCTCAGGCGCGGCAGCAGATGCAGCGACCGGTGCGTCTGGCATCGCGCGGCACACGCGGCGCGGTCGCCGCCGGCAGCGAGTACGCGACCGAAGCCGGGATGCGCCTCTACGTGCAGGGCGGCACCGCGATCGACGCCGGCGTGGCGACGCTGCTCGCCGCCAGCGTGACCGAGTTCTCCCACTTCGGTTTCGGCGGCGAAGCCCCGATCCTGGTGCGCACGCGCGACGGCAAGGTCCACGCGATCGCCGGCGTGGGCACCATGCCGAAGCTGGCTACGGCGCAGTTTTTCCGCGACCACAAGGTGGGTGAGGACGAGATGACCGACCCGCCCGAGGCCGGCGGCCTGAAGAACTGGGTGCCGGTGGCCGGCATCCTGCCCGCGCTGGTTCCGGGCGTGGCCGAAGGCGCGCTGGTCACGCTGCGCGATTTCGGCACCAAGCATTTCTACGAGGTCGTACAGCCGGCGATCGACCTGGCCGACGGGTTCCCGCTCGACGAGATGCGCGTCAACGCCATCCTGGGCAGCGCACGCTTCCTGGAAAAATGGCCGGACTCGCGCCGCATCTTCCTGCCCAACGACCGCATCCCGATGCCGGGCGAGATCTTCCACCAGGCGGACCTGGCGCGCACGCTGCGCTCGATGGTGGACGTGGAGAAGAAGGCGCTCACCGCCGGCGCATCGCGCGAAAAGGCCATCGACGCCGTGCGCGACTACTTTTACCGCGGCGACATCGCGCGCCGCATTGACGCCTTCAGCAAGACGCACGGCGGACTGCTGCGCTACGAAGACATGGCCGCGTTTCACGTGGAACCGGAGGACGCCGTCTCCACCACGTTCATGGGTTACACCGTGTACAAGCCGGGCTTCTGGAGCCAGGGACCCGCCATGATCGAGACGCTCAATATCCTGGAGGGGTTCAACCTGCCCGCGATGGGGCTCAATTCGCCGGAGTACATTCACACGCTGGTGGAGGCGCTGAAACTGGCGTATGCCGACCGCGACACGTACTACGGCGATCCGCGCTTCAGCCACATCCCGGCGGCGACGTTGCTCTCCAAGGAATATGGCGCCGAGCGAAGGAAACTGATCGACCATGACGCGTCGCTCGAGTTCCGCCCGGGCAAGATCGGCGACAAGCCGCCTATTCACCCCTACTACGCCAAGATCGCGCGCTACAAGATCCCCGACGCCCTGCTGGCCAAGGACACCACCTGCGTGGACACGATCGACAAGGACGGCGTGGCGTTTTCCGCGACCCCCTCGGGCGCGTGGATGCCGAGCTACATCGTGGGCGATACCGGGATCCCGCTCACGCAGCGCGCGCAGAGTTTCCTGCTGATTCCCGGCCACCCCAACGAACTCGCGCCCGGGAAACGGCCGCGCGTGACCCTGAGCCCGACACTGGTGACGAATCCGAACAATACCGTGATTGCGCTCTCCACGCCCGGCGGCGATAACCAGGATCAATCGCTGCTGCAGGTGCTCTTCGACGCCATCCTGTTCGGGATGAACGCGCAGGGCGCCGTGGAAGCGCCGCGATTCCAGACCGAGCACCTGGTGAGCAGCTTCGACAATCACGCGATGAGTCCGGGCAAGCTGCTGATCGACGAGCGGATGGCCGGCGCCATGGCGGAGCTGCAGCGCCGCAAGCACCTGGTGGAGATCCGCTCGCGCTACGATAGCGGCGCCGCGCCAGTGCTCGTGCGGCTGACGCCGTGGGGTCTGATCGAGGCGGGCGCCGATCCCTATTACTATCGGGCGGCTCAGGCGTGGTAGGTCCGCTGTTCGAGGAACCGGGAGGTTTTGACCGCGACTTTCTCGCGCGCCGCCTGGCCGATCTCGCCGCGCGCGGCATCTACATCGGGGGCAGTTCGTGGAAGTACGAAGGCTGGCTCGGCCAGATCTACTCGCGCGAACGATACCTGGCGCGGGGCAAGTTCTCGCGCCGCGCCTTCGAGCAGGAGTGCCTGCGCGAGTACGCCGAAACCTTTCCCGCGGTGTGCGGCGATTTCGCCTTTTACCAGTTTCCGGCTCCCGAGTTCTGGGCGAAGCTCTTCGCGCAGACCCCGGCGCATTTTCGCTTTGCTTTCAAAGTGCCGGAACAGATCACGTGCAAAGTGTTTCCGGGCCACGCACGCTACGGCGCGCAAGCCGGGCAGGAGAATGAGAACTTTCTCAACCTGGCGATGTTCGAGCAGATGTTCGCGCGTCCGCTGGCGCCGTACCGCGAGAAGACCGCGGTGCTGATCTTCGAATTCGGCGCCTTCGGACGGCGCAGCATGGCCGGCGTGGACGAATTCGTGGAGCGGTTGGACCCGTTCCTGGCGAGGTTGCCGCGGGAATTCCGGTACGCGGTGGAGATTCGCAATCCTGAGTTCCTCGACCCGGCTTACTTCGAATGCCTGCGGGCGCGCGGCGTGGCGCACGTCTACAACGCGTGGTCGAAGATGCCGGAGCTGCGCCAACAGATCGCGATATCCGGTTCGGCGACGGCGGAGTTCGGGGTGTGCCGCGCGCTGCTGCGCTATGGCCGCGTTTACGAAGAGGCGGTGGACGCCTTCGCGCCCTACCGGGAGGTGCAGGATCCGAATCCGGAGGCGCGGGATTCCATGCGGGTGCTGATCGGCCGCGCGCGGGAGAACAAGCAGTTCCTTTTTCTGTTTGTGAACAACCGGCTGGAGGGCAACGCGCCGTCCACGATCCTGAGTCTGGTGGAGTAGGGAAGGCCCATGGTATACTCGAATTTCCCACCCGGAAGGGCCCGTAGCTCAGTTGGTTAGAGCGCTACCTTGACACGGTAGAGGTCTGGCGTTCGAGTCGCCACGGGCCCACCATCCCCAGCAATCATCACTGAAAGCACAAGGACCTACGAGTGTCCGGCTGAACCCCCAGAGCGTTAGTTACCGTGGCGAGGTTGGACTCCAAGTGGACCCCAGTTTGACTCCACTTCTGGGCGCCCGTGGCGTATTATCGTGGTATGGGGACGCTTCACATCAGCGACGCCGATTTCGCCCGCGATCCGTATGCCGTCCTTGCGAAGGTCGAGGAAGGCGTCGAGGTGATTGTGGAGCGTGACCATCGTCCGGTGGCGACGATCAAACCATCGAAGCGTTCCGGCCGCCCCGTCTCTGAGTGCATCGCATCAGCGAGGACTAGCGGCTCGAAGGCCATTTTGGACGGCGGCTTCGGCAAGGATGTCGAGGACGGCATTAGAGAGCGCGGCCAGTCATGGAATCCCCCCTCCTGGGATTGATCCTCGACTCAAGCGTAATCATCGCAGCGGAACGGAAGCGGCAGACGGTCGAGCAGTTGCTCACGTCTGTGAGGCAGGCCTTCGGAGAAATCGAGATTGCGTTCTCGGCGGTCACGCTCGCGGAACTTGTCCACGGAGTGGCCCGCGCCAACACACCCGAGATCCGATGCGCACGACGCGCGTTCATCGATGAACTGAAGAAGCACGTCCCGGTGCATCCGGTCACGGACAGCACGGCTGAAATCGCCGGCCAGATCAGCGGTGAGCAGGCAGCGAAGGGCATCACGCTGCCGGCTGATGATCTCTTGATAGGTGCTTCCGCGATTGAGCAGGGGTATGCGGTAGCGACGCTGAACACCCGGCACTTCGGAAAGATCCCAGGATTGCAGGTGCGCTCGTTTTAGGGTTGGCCGATGATGGCTGTGGCTGCTCGCTAGTTCAGTAGATCGATGACGAGACCGGTTGCTAACTGGATGCTCCGCTGCCAACCTGAGTTACCACCTCACGAACCAAATCTCTCTACGTTTCGCGTCGCACCTCGTCTTCTGATGACTCCGGCCCAAGTTGTGTCTGCTCAGCCGAATACGAAAGCGGTGAGTCGTTAGGAGGCACATGAACTTGACATCCGGGTCGGCAAATCCTCCCAGGTCTGCACACTTACCTTTTGTTCGGGCCCAGAGGCAGGGGAGGTGGCTCGGGGAGTTGCGGTACCGGTTGCGGGGCAATTACTACGGGCGAGCCCGCAATGTGCCAGCCATCACTAAACCACGGAAATGATTCGAAACACCCGATGCGCGAAAGGTCGATTTCGCGATCTCCTTTTCCTCGCGCGTCTTCGACTATGAGGCGGTACTTCATCCGTTCCAGACCGTCGATTGAGAAGCTCCCGTCTTTGCCGATCGTAACCGGCCGCTCTTCTCCGTCATGCACGAGGCGAATACGGGTATCCGAGTTCAGATCGCCGGAGTCGATGCGACCATAGATTCGCGGAGGAAGTGGGTTGCCAGATTTCCGGGCGCGCAACGCCTTGAGGTCTTCGATAGCGCTGTCGGAGTCGACCTTCGCGGTCCTGGAGCAGGCGCCCGTCCGATAGCGGGAGCCGTCGCGGCTCGCATTAACGAGATACACTTGGCCAGTTTCGAATCGATAGCCGCAGCTTGATGCATCCGTGTAGACCTCGGAAACCCTCGGTCCTGATAACTCCTCACTGACCTGAAAACGGACGCGCTGCATGATTCCGAATCGAAATCCAATCTTGTCCCGGTCCGCGGAGGTGCGGATGTACGTTTCTTCGTCGGGCGACAGAGTGCCGTGCCATCGGTTCAGTATGACTTGCCTGTACTGACGCGGCGAGAGGTGGCCGGACCCCCTTGCGATCGCTTCTCGACTGGGCCAGATCTCGATCACTTTCCCGACGAACACGCTGGATTGAGAATCTGCTCCGATTTGACTGCACATCGGCGTCGAGAAGCAGAAGCAGCCGTAAGCACGCGTGCTCAGCATTGTGCACATGCAGATTGCGAAAATCCAGCAACGCCCCATATTCAGTTAGAAACCTCAATTCAGCGCCGAGTTCCCTGAGGGAGTATGTGATTGTGCCAGCATGAATTAGGGAACGAGGGCATTTGCTTGACACGCAGGAGGTCACAGACTCTAGTTCTGTCGAGCCCGCCACCCCAACTTCACTTCTCCGGCTTGTTCTGACGCCGCAACTCGACTGGATCGTTGTCGAATCGTCCCGGGCGGTCGCACACGAGCGTGAGGGATGGTTGGCTGTCCTTGAGAGTAAAGTGCATGTCTCCGGAATGGAACGAGCGGCTTCCACTCTGAATTGCTCGAAGCCGATACTCCCATCCCTCCAATGCTGTGAACGAGAATCTACCTTCCGCGTCCGTTTGTGGCCTGTTCTCGTCGTTCATGGCGACGTTGTTGTCCGGCAGAGCGGTTATGTAAACCTGTACGCCGTTGGCAGGCCTCCCGTCCGGGCCGATTACCAACCCACTCACGCGAACACTCTTGGGTTCGGGCGGCAAGCTGAAGTCGTAAAGTTGTGCGACCGCGGCGTCCGTCACCTCAATCGCGATAGCAGCGGCTTCGTTGCGAGATCCCGGCCAGTAGATCGTCGGATAGGGGAAGTTGCCGGTTGGGAAACGGTACATGTTCATCACGACCTTGTAGCGCCCGGGCGCAACCTCATCAAACGAGTACTCCCCCTGGTCGTTCGTACTTGCACCGGAACCGAAGAGGAAATTCGATTGTTCCTTCCCTTCGCGCTTCTCGAGTTGAATCAGGGTTAGATCGATTCCTGCAGGAGCAGGTTCGCCATTCGATCGGACGACCCGTCCTGCGATGCGGCCATGCCACGTCCGGCGCATGATCATGTTTACCGCGGCGCACCCGCGCGGCTCGACCTTCGCCGACGGCTTCTGCATTCCGAACAACATCATCCGAAATCCGTTCGAGGCAGCAGCGACCCTATATGTCTCCGGTTGCAGGTTCTCGAACCAGTAACGGCCATCGCCGTCCGTCATCGTATTGTATGTTCCCGCAGTTCCGCTGATTTCGACTTGTGCACCTGCGAGCGGCTGATCGTTTCCTCGGTAGTCATCGGTCCGGACCACCACGCGTCCGAAGATGCTGGAAACCGGGCGGGCGTCAGGAAGTCCGTTGAGAAACTTGAGATCCTCATCGGCGTACTTCACATGCGTGCTTCGAGTGCATCCGCGTGAAGGAATATCGCCGCTTCCTACCCGCCGTGTATACATCAGGTACTGCTCACCGACCTGGAGCGTCGGGCCATCGCACATGCCGTCATCGAAGAGGACAACGGACGCATCAGTGAGGCCCTTGTAGGCATGATCGATCCGCATCCGACCGCGCACAACACGCCCATTCTGTTCGGCCAGAGCCTCCGTTACGGTTCCGAGGAAAACGAGCGGCGTCTGCCAGTAGGCCTCGCAGGGCGGTGGAGGAGGGGCACACGAGCACGCAAACGCGTTCGGCGATCCGAGGTTGTACTGGAGAAGTGCAGCGGCCGCTGCCGCGAGTGTCGCTCTCCACCGGACGGTGTGAGCGACCCGTTTGGGCTTCACCACGTCTTCATTAGACAACAAGTTACCGCCAGTAGTTCCGGTAAGCCGAACGACGCGATTAGGGTGCTACCGCAACGAGGTATGCTCATTTGGACCCCACCGGGCGCCTCAATACAGGCAAGATACCGATAATACATGACTTACCTAGTCGGGAGGTTTACTTTGACACGGTAGAAGTCTGGCGTTCGAGTCGCCACGGGCCCACCCCTGACAGCATGGAAACCCGTGGCGGGCCATCGTGATATGGGGGACACTCCACATCAGCGAAGCGGACCTAGCCCGCGATCCGTACGCCGTCCTTGCGAAGATCGAGGAAGGCGTGGAAGTGATCGTTTAGCGGGATCATCATCCGGTGGCGACCATTAAACCAGCGAAGCGTTCCCTACGCCCGATCTCTGGCCCCAGCATTGCGCGCGTCCTACCCAAAAGCGCGGACCGGCGCGCGGCGACCGCTCCTTAAGCGCGCCCGGACAGGGTCGCGCCCTGGAACGTGAACTGGGGAGTCGCGCCGGCCTGGATCAGATTCGTGCCGGCGGTCTGCAGCGGGAACATCGATCGATCGATGGCCTGATCGATGCTGAAACCGCTCGTCCAGCAGGCTTCCAGTTGGGTCATCAACGTGGTGAACGCGCTGATGAATGTCGCCTGATCGGGCGCGTTGGGAGGCTGCGGCGAGAAGTTGGCCGCCGCCGGAAGCGCGATCGCCGCGCCCGAGTATTGGAAGCCGCTTCCCACCTGGGCCACCGCTTTGCCGTAATAGACCTGCGCGAACCGGTAGTAGTGCGCGAGTTGGGTGGGATCGAAGCTGCCCTCGTCGGGCGAGGAACTGGTGCCTTCGCCCTGGTCGGTGATCTCCTGGATCGCCTTCATCGCGTCGGCGACCGAGTTGATGGCGAACAACTGGTCGCCATCGACTCCGGTGACCACCTGGTTCAGGGACGGAGTGTTCGGCAGCGTCCCGTTAGGAAAGACGGTATTGAAACCCGCGGAGATGGTCTGATAGAACTCCCCGATCGTCGGCGGTTCCGGCGGCGCGGGCGGCGGGGGACTGGCGGGCTGCTGAACCACCGGCGCGCCATCCGGGTATTCAATCGACATGAACGAAGCGAGCGCCTCGTTGCCCAGCGGAAGCAGCGACACCACCAGGCCCGGATGGACCTTGCCCGGCAGACCGTCGGTGGGATAGGAAGGCACAATTCCAGGAGTGGCGATCTGGCCCTTCAGCGAGCCGCCGGTTGCCGTGAACATGTTGCAGGCCAGGCCGAAATGAAGCATTTCCTGCACCACCACGCCTTGAATCATGTCCGATACGTCGTCGGGATCGTGATTCAAATCAATCGACCACTGCGCGCACAGATACGGCGGGATGGTCGAGAATTCAAGTTGGATCGCGGTCAAGAGCGCATCCTGAAGCTCGTCGATCGTGGTGATACCCTGCTCCACGACTTCGCGGATGGTTCTTCTTCGATATGCCATACGAGTTCCCCCCTTCAAAGAGACGCAGGCGCCGAAAAGAATTCGGTATGTTGTGGTGATTATATAAGCGGGTTCCGGCAATAACAATCCGGATTATCTGGAGTTGGACTAACCCCCACATTTGGTGGCCGGGCAATCCGCGGTGAGAACCACGCGGGCGGTCGCGATACACTGGCACTTGACCTCGCGCAAACGCCACATCCTGCTGATCGCCGCGCTATGGGGCGCCGCGCTGGCGGCCTATTCCAACTCATTTCAGGGAGCGCTGGTTTTCGACGCACAGGGGTTGATCCTGGAAGACGCGCGTCTGGCGGCACCCACCGCGGCCAACGTGAAGCGCATCTTCACCGAAGACTACTGGTCCACCGGCACGCGCAGCGGGCTCTACCGGCCGCTGGTCAAGCTGACCTACATGGCCACCGGCACATCGCCGGCGCTCAACCACTGGGTGAACTTTCTGCTGCACGCGATCAACCTGACGCTGGTCTACCTGCTGGGGCTGGTCCTGATGCGCCGCTCCGACCTTGCTTTCCTGTGGGCCGCGGTGTGGGCGTTGCACCCCGTGCTCACCGAGTCGGTGACCAACGTGGTGGGGCGCCCCGACCTGCTGGCCGGGTTCGCGGTGCTGGCCGGTCTGCTGTGCCACATCCGGCGGCAGCGGGCGGCGCTGGCGGTAGTGGCGCTGATCGGAGTGTTCTCGAAAGAGAGCGCGGTGGTGCTGCTGGCCGCCATGGTGCTCTACGACATCGCGTGGCGCAATCGCGACCCGGTCAGTTATGCCTGCGTGGCTGCGCCGCTCGCTCTCTTCGCGTGGGCGCGGATGCACGTATTTCACGGCCTTTCGCCGGCCAGCATTCCTTTCACCGACAACCCGATCGTCGCAGCCGGTTTCGTGAGCGGGCTGCTCACCGCGATCAAGGTGATCGGCCGCTATCTGCTGCTATTGCTTTGGCCGTCGACGCTTTCGTGCGACTACTCTTACAACGAGGTTCCGCTCGCCGGCTGGGACGATTTCGGAGCGCTGGCGTCGCTGGCAGTCATCGCGGCGGCGGCGGTGTGGACCCTGCGCAACCGGCGCCGCCGTCCGCTGGCGTTCCTGCTGGTGGGGCTGTTCTTCGCGGGCCTGCTGCCGACCGCGAATCTGCTGTTCCCGATCGGCACCATCATGGCCGAGCGATTTCTGTACGTGCCGGCGATCGGGTTTGCGGGTTGCGCGGTCCTGGCCGCCGGGGAGAAATGGGGCCGCTGGGTGCTTGCGGCCGCCTGCGTGCTGCTGGCGGTTCGCACCTGGGCGCGCAATGAGGACTGGCGCGATAACCAATCGCTGTGGGCGTCCGCCGCGGCAGCCGCACCGGACAGCTATAAGGCGCATATGAGCGCCGCCGGCGGGCTGCCGCTGGCGGGGGCGGCGCGGGAGATGGATCGCGCGCTGGCGATCGTCGATCCGCTGCCCGACGCGCGCAATGTAGCCACCGTGTACGTGAACGCCGGTGGCCTGTTCCGGGACATGGGCGACGCGGCGCGGCCTCCGGAGCGCGAGAAACTCTATCGCAAGTCGCTGGCGACGCTGGAGCGCGGCGAGCGAATTCAGAACGCGTCGGGCTCGGTCCGCTGGTTTCAGCTCTACCAGGAACTCGGCGCCGTGTGGCTGCGCCTGGGCGACTTCGATCGGGCGGCGGTCTACCTGTTCGAAGCCACCATGGTTGCGCCGGGGAATCCCCAACTCAAGGCGGAACTGGCGGACGCTTACGGACGCTCGGGCGTCGCGTGCGCGGTCCGAAATGGCGCGGTGAATATGGACTGCCCGCCGGTGCGGGAACAAGCCTGCCGCGCGGCACGGAATCTGGGGAACGAGAGCGCCTGCGAGCCTCCAAAGTAGCGAGCCTCCAAAGTAGAGACCGGCGCCGCGCAAAATGGCATAAGCTGGTACGATTCGGCAGAATCAGGAGGGAAACCATGTTCGTCGTCACATTCCACGGAGGCGGCAGCGGCACCAGCACCCTGTGTTCGTACGACGACGATGGCTCCGGCGGACAACCCTACTTGTCCTCGGCGACTCCTCCGGGGCCCAACGGCTTCCGCGGAGTCCAGTTCCAGCCGCGCCAGGCGGGCGGAGCGTATTACCTGGTCAATTCGTACAAGGAGAAGAGCCAGGTGCTGATGGTCACCCCCGGCGGCGAGTGTTCGACCTTCGTCAACGGAGTGGGCACTGACGGCTCGGGCCTGGTGAGCGTCTACCACCCGTACGGCATGGCGTTCGACGACGCCCTCGAGGTGCTCTACCTCTCGAATCAGGATTCCAACGTCGTGGTCCGCGTGTACGGTCCCGGCACGACAATCGCCGGCGCGGTTCCCGGTCAGCCTATGCCCGTGAATCCCGCGCTCGCCGCGCTGACCACGTCGCCGGTCTTCCTGCCCGGCACCTTTGTCGCGAGCCAGGTGCCGCTGGCGCCCGTTCCGACCGCCATCACCGGCGCGCAGGGCGGCCTGGGCGCATCGAAGGGTTCCGGCATGACCGTGACCACGCCCGCCAACTCGGTCCGCGGCGTGGCCGTGACCGGCGGCACGCTGTACGTCGCGGACGAAGTGTGCAATCTGATTCGCCAGTACGATACCGGCAGCGGTGCGTACCTTGGCGCCATCGCCGACCCCTCCGGCCTGGTGCAGAGCCCGGTGCAACTGCTTGCGAACGGCGGCCTGCTCTACGCCACCGTGAAGCCCGCCGGCGACGGCGATGCGCTGGTGCTGGAGTACGATCCGGCGAGCCAGACGCTAGCCGCCGTGGTGAGTTGCTCGAAGAAGAACCTGAACGTCAAGCATCCCTCCGGCATGACGTTCGACGGGAGCGGCAACTTCTACTTAGCCGATCTCGACAACAAGGTCGTGTATCGCTTCGATTCCAGCTTTGTTCTCACTTCAGGGAACCCGTTCCTCTCCTCGATGCCGGACAATCCGGAGGACATCCTGTGGGTGGATGATGCATGGCTCAGCGGGTAGCCGGCGCGAGCCGTCGCCGCGCGCACGGTGTTAGTCTGGTCATCCGGAATGGACTGCATCCAGGCCCTGAAGACACGGCGGTCGGTTCGCGCCTACACGGGCGAACCCGTATCGCGGGAGACGATCGAAGACATCGTCGATTGCGGCCGCCTGGCCGCTACGGCGCGCAACCTGCAACCTTGGGAATTCGTGGTCGTCGCCGAACCCGCCGCGCTGCGCGCGATTGCGGTGGTCACCGATTACGGCGGCTTCATCGCGCAAGCCGCCGCGTGCATCGTGGTGCTGTGCAAGGACACGAAGTATTATTTGGAGGACGGCTGCAACGCCAGCCAGAACATCCTCGTCGCCGCGTGGGCCCACGGGCTCGGCGCCTGCTGGGTGGCCGGTGACAAGAAGGCCTACGCGGAAGCGGTGCGCCGCATGGTTGGGGCGCCGGAAGGCTACAACCTGGTCAGCCTGCTTGCGATCGGGCATCCGGCGGAGGAGCCCCGCAAGGAAAAGCGCCCGCTGGCCGAGGTGCTGCACTGGGAGCGATTCTGAAGTCATGAAGAAGCTGATCAACGACCCGGCGAATGCGCGTCGCGAATTCCTGGCCGGTCTGGCGCTGGCGCACGCGGATCTTCTCGCCGTCATTCAGGACCCGGTCTACGTGGTACGCGCCGGGGCACCGGTGCAGGGCAAGACGGGGGTGATTTCCGGCGGCGGCAGCGGACACGAGCCGATGCACGCGGGCTTCGTCGGCCGGGGCATGCTTGACGCCGCGTGCCCGGGCGAGGTGTTCACGTCACCCACGCCGGACCAGATCGAAGCCGCCACTCTGGCGGTGGATGGCGGCGCCGGCGTCCTGCACATCGTCAAGAATTACACGGGCGATATCATGAATTTCGAAATGGCGGCCGAACTGTGCCAGGCGCGCGGGGTAGAAGTGCGCGCCGTCGTGATCAACGACGATGTGGCGGTGGAGGACAGCCTCTACACGGCCGGGAGGCGCGGAGTGGGAACGACCGTGCTCGCGGAAAAGATTTGCGGCGCGGCGGCCGAGCGCGGATACGGCCTGGCGCGGGTCGCAGAACTCGGCGAGCGAGTGAACCGCCACGGGCGCTCCATGGGGGTGGCGCTCACTTCCTGCACCGTGCCCGCCGCCGGCAGGCCCAACTTCGTAATCGGCGCCGATGAGATCGAGATGGGAATCGGCATCCACGGCGAACCGGGGCGCGAGCGCTCGGCCCTGCTGCCCGCCGCGGAAGTCACCGCGCGCATGGCGGAGGCGATCCTGGCTGATCTCCCGTTCACGAGCGGCGACCGGGTTATCGCGATAGTCAACGGCATGGGCGGCACGCCGCTGATGGAACTCTACCTCGTCTATGCGGAACTCGAGCGGATCCTGCGGGCTCGCGGCATCACGGTGGCGCGCCGGCTGGTGGGCAACTACATCACAAGCCTGGAAATGGCCGGCTGCTCGCTGACCCTGCTCAAGGCCGACGACGAGATGCTGTCGATGTGGGACGATCCCGTGGTCACCGCGGGATTGCGTTGGGGAGCGTGAGACGGTGGCGATCGGTAGAGAGGCAATCCTGGGCTGGCTGGACGCATTGCGGCAGGTCTACGCCGCGAACCGGGAGCGCCTCACGGAACTCGACGCCGCGATCGGCGATGCGGACCACGGCACCAACATGGACCGAGGATTCACGGCGGTGCACGCGGCTCTGGCCGCGCAGGCGCCGTCCGATGCCGGCGACATCCTCAAGTCCGCGGCCATGGTCCTCATCCGCACTGTGGGCGGCGCCGCGGGTCCGCTGTACGGGACTTTCTTCCTGCGGGCGGCGGCCGCCTGCGCGGGAAAGACGGAGTTGTCGCCGGCCGATGTTGTGGCGCTGTTCCAGGCGGGCATAGAAGGCGTCCAGCAGCGGGGCAAAGCCGAGCCCGGCGACAAGACCATGATCGACGCCCTGCTTCCGGCGCTCGCAGCCATGCGGGCAGCAGCGGCGCGAGGAGCGGACATCGCAGGACTGATGGACGACGGCGTCGCGGCGGCCGAGGCCGGCATGTTAGGCACCATCCCGCTGCAAGCGCGCAAAGGACGCGCCAGCTACCTGGGCGCGCGCAGCATCGGCCACCAGGATCCGGGTGCGACCTCGGCCTTTTTGTTGGTCAAGGCCGCCGCCGCGACGTGGCGCGCATGATCGGACTGGTCATCGTCTCGCACAGTGCCAGGCTCGCGGAGGGCGTCTGCGATCTCGCGCGGCAGGTAGCGCAGGGGAGAGTCGCGATCGCGGCCGCTGGCGGCACCGCCGATCCCGCGAACGCGCTGGGGACCGATGCCGTGCTGGTGCTCGATGCGATCCAATCGGTCTACGGCGAAGATGGCGTGCTGGTGCTGATGGACCTCGGCAGCGCAGTGCTGAGCGCTTCCACCGCACTGGAATTGCTCGACGCCGGCAGGCAGGCGCATGTGCGGCTCTGCGCGGCTCCGCTGGTGGAGGGTGCGGTCGCGGCGGCCAGTGTCGGCGCCGCTGGAGGCAGCCTCGCGGAAGCCGCGGCCGAAGCGGAGCACGCGCTCGCCGGCAAAGCTGCGCTGGTGGGTACGGAACCTGCTTCCCGCGAAGGGCCCGCGGATGAGGCCGAACCGGGCGAAGAGGCCGTCGTGACGCTCACCAACCGGCTCGGCCTGCACGCGCGACCCGCCGCACGGCTCATCCGCACGGCGCGTCTCTACCGCGCCCGAATCACGCTGGAAAACCTCACCCGCGCAGGCGGGGCGGCTCCCGCAGAGAGCATCAATCGTGTGCTCGGGCTGGGTGCGCGGCAAGGCCAGCAAGTGCGCATTCGCGCGCGAGGACCGGAAGCCCGTGAAGCCGTGGCCGCGCTGGCGCGATTCCTCGGCTCCGGCTGCGGAGAAAAGGACGACCTGGCCCCGCGGGTGCCCCAACACGCGCCGCAACCGGCTGCCGCTCCGGCAGAGCACCTCACAGGGATCGCGGCCGCGGCCGGCGTGGCGGTCGCGCCGCTTGTGCGGCTCCATCCGGCATCCGTGGCGATCGCCGGCGGAGTTGCCGCCGATCCCGACGCTGAGCGGCAGCGCCTGTTGGCAGCGCTCGAAGGAGCGCGCGAAGAGACTCGGGGATTGTACGAGTGGACGCAATCCCACGCCGGTCTCGATGAGGCAGGCATCTTCGACGCCCAGATGCTCTTTCTCGAAGACCCGGCGCTGCTCGACGCCGTCTCGCGGAAGCTTGGGGCCGAGAGATGTACCGCCGAGTCCGCATGGCAGGCCGAGTCCGCGCGCGCCGCCTCGCGACTGCGCGACTTTGCCGACCCGTACCTATCGGAGCGCGCCGCGGATGTGGCGGACGCGGCGTCCCGCGTGCTGCGAAGGCTCGCCGGCGAAACCGTCGCGTTCGAACTTCCGCGCCGACCTTCGATCCTCTCCGCGCACGATCTCACGGCTTCCGAGGTGAAGCGGTTCGATCCCGCCACTGTGCTCGGCATTTGCCTGGAAACCGGCAGCGCGATCTCGCACAGCACGATTCTGGCGCGCGCCATGGGGATTCCCGTGGTCACCGGTCTGGGCCCCCCGATTTCCACGGTGGCCGAGGGAACGCTGGTTGCCATCGACGGTGATCGGGGCGCGGTCTGGATTGAGCCCGATGCGACGCTCGCCGCGACGCTGGAGTCGCGCCGCCGCGACTGGCTGGCCGCGCGCCAAGCCGCCGAACGAAAGCGCGATCGACCCGCGGCGACGCGCGATGGCCGCCGCATCCGCGTGCTCGCCAACATCAGTGGAGTGGAAGACGCCGCCGAAGCCCTCGCCCGCGGCGCCGAGGGGGTGGGCGTGCTGCGTACCGAGTTCCTCTTCCTGGGCCGCGCCGCCGCGCCGGACGAAGAGGAACAGGCCGCGGCCTACCGGACCATCGCCGAAGCCCTGGGCGGCCGCACCCTCTGCATCCGCGTGCTCGACATCGGCGGCGACAAGCGCCTGCCCTACATCGATATCGGGGAGGAGGCGAACCCCTTCCTCGGATGGCGCGGCATCCGCGTCCTGTTGGGCCGGCGCGATCTGTTCCGCACTCAGGTGCGCGCCATCCTGCGTACCGCCGCGGTGCGGCCTGTCGAACTGCTGCTGCCGATGATCACATCGCTCGACGAACTGAGCGAAGCCCGAACCGTGATCCGCGAAGCCGAGGCGGAGTTGGATCGCGCGGGCCTTCCTTTCGGCCGCGACATCAGGGTCGGCGTCATGATCGAAGTGCCCGCGGCGGTGGCGATCGCGGACGGGTTGGCGAGGGAAGCGGACTTCTTCAGCATTGGCAGCAACGACCTGATCCAGTACACGCTTGCCGCCGACCGTACGAACACGCGCGTCACGCCGATCGCCGATCCCTTCCATCCCGCCGTGCTCGACATGCTCCGCCGGACCATCGAGGCCGGGCGCCGTGGGGGCATCGAGGTCGCTCTCTGCGGCGAACTGGCGGCGGATCCGCTAGCGACGCCGCTTCTGCTGGGCCTGGGCATCGAGGAGTTCAGCGTCAGCGCGCCGCTGATTCCGGGGCTGAAGGGTGCGATCTCGCAATGGAGCATGGCGGATGCCAAGGACGTTTGCAGGGAGGCTCTGGCGCTCGACACAGCCTCCGCCATCCGCAGTCTTCTTAAAACGTGATTCGGGCGTTCACCTGCAATCTTCGCGGCTGGTTGGCCTGGGAGGTGACGGTTCCGAAGCTGGCCTGGTCCGGGTTGGTCCCGGGAGCGGCGAAACGCACCGCATTGTTGACGTTGAACGCGTCGCCCTGGATGGCGAGCTTGATCTTTTCGCGGATGGGGAACTCGCGCCGCAGGCTGAGGTCGATTGACGAATTGAAGGGCGCGTTGAGACCGTAGACACCGGTTCTCGGCAGATTGCCGACTGTGTATGGTGCCGGCGCGACGAAGGCCGCGCGGTTCAGATACGAGGTGGGCGAGGATCCCAGCACGTTGCCGTCCCCGTAGTTGCCGTTGATGCGCACATCGCCTGTGAACGTGGGGTTGTAGTTTGGAATGCAGGTGCCCAGGATGCCGCCGCTGTTGCATGCCGTGCCGGTGAGCGCCAGGGGCGCGCCGGTGGTGTACGAGACGATTCCAGAGATGGTCCAACCGCCGGCCACGGCGCGTACGGCCGCGTTGCCGGGGTCCAGGCGGTGGCCTTTGCCGAAGGGCAGTTCGTACGCCCAACTGGCGGTGAAGACGTGGCGGTGGTCGATGGCGCCGCGCGATTTCTCGAGCAAATAGTCGAACGGGTTCCTGGCGCTACCGAGCAGATTATCCATCTCCTTGCTGAACGTATAGCCTCCGGCAAACGTGAATCCCTTGTCGAAGCGGCGATTGACGTTGATCTGCAGCGCCTGGTAGTTGGACTGGCCGACATCGAACCACGGAGAACTGATGGTGCTGTATTGCGGGAAGGGGCGCAGCATCTGCCCGATGGTCCCGACGAAGTTGGAGAAGGGCAGCCCGATTCCCGGGAAGATCGCCTGCGCCGCGGCGATGTTCGTGGGGTTGGCCGTGGCGGTCAGGAGCGATCCGAGCGCAAGATATTTGAGCGGCGCTACATTGATCGGCGAGCCGCCACCGTTGCCTGGCCCGGCGAGGAACTTGCCCATGCTGGCCGAATAGGCGGCGCCCAGGGTCAGGTGTGAAGTGAGCGAGCGCTGAATCCCGAAGTTCCAGTTCTCGTAGTATGGGGGTTTGCCGCCGGTTACGGGATCGCCGTAGACGGGGTTCTGTACGCCGGTGGGGTTCGAGGTGATGAAGCCGGTCCCGTAACTGGGATCGATGAACGGCGGCGCCTGCGCGATCGGAGGCACGCCGTTGTCCCAGTAATACGCCGGCGCATTATTGCCGGGGCTGGTCGCGCTGTTGGTTGCGTTGAAGCCGAGCTGGCTCAGGCCCTGGCGCGAATTGTTGCGCCCGCCGACGCCGCCGGCGTGCACGTACATGATCGCGAAGCCCGCCCGCAGGACGGTCTTGTCGTTCAGCCGGTAGGCCGCTCCGAAGCGCGGGCCGAAGTTCTTATAGTGCGTGTCCACGGGAGTGCGGCAGTTACACCCTGCGGCACCTCCGCCGGCGAACTGCAGCGCGCCCGGACGGCCGCCGACGGCGGGATTCGGCAGGGCCGGATTGAAGAACGACATCAGGTTGTTGACCTCGGAGAAGGGCCCGAAGAGGTCCCAGCGGAGGCCGAGGTTGAGCGTCAGGCGGTCGCTGACTTTCCAGTCGTCCTGGATATACGTGGCGTACGTCTTGTATCTTCCGCCCGTTTCGCCGATGGCGTTCTGGCTGACGCCGCTGCTGTTGACGGCGCCGAGAAGATAGCTGGCGTAGGAATTGCCGGTGGTGGAGAGGAGCGTCCCGGTGGGATTGTAGCCCTGCGTCTGGACGCTGTTGAAATTGAAACTCGCCACCAGGGCGAAGTTCTCATTGTCCTGCAGGGCCTGGTACTGGAAACCGAAGGCGATGGAGTGGCGGCCCTTGACCCACATCACGTTGTCCTGCAGGCTGAATGTGTTGGCGGCTTCGTTGAAGAAGTGGGCGTTGGTCCCCTGCCAGCCGCCGGGCGAATTGGTGCCGCTGAAGTTGATGTCCGGGAACGTCAGTTGGACCACGCTGGGAGGCAGGCCCTTGATGCCGGCTTTCTGCGGATAGGCTCCCGCGGTGGTGGGGTTGGAGAGGGGAATCCAGATGCGGTTGTACGAGGCGCTGAACTGGTTCAACAGCGACGGCGTGAGGGTGTAGGTATCGTGCACCTGGCCCATCTTGACGGCTTCCTCCACGATGCGGCCTTGCGTGTACGGCTCGGGCAGGACGCCGGCTCCCGTCTGGTTCAGGCTGCCGGTGAAGTTGGTGGTATAGTGGCCGCCCGCGAAGAAGCCATACAGGCGGTGCCGGTCCGACAGGTTCGCGTCCACCTTGCCGGTGAAGTTATAGGTGTCCACCTGGATCGGCAGGCTGGAGAGATAGTTGTTCTGGACATTGGTGTTGGTCGGGTCGGGAAGATAGGAGGCCAGCGATTTCGCGATGGGGGAGATCTGGCCGGGAGGGATGACGTTCCCGGCGAACGGCGTCCGCGTGCAGATGGCACCGGCGCAGGACTGGCTTCTCGGATCGTAAATGACCTGCGAGGCGGGAAGTCCGCTGAAATCGCCGTTGCGTTCGGCCAGAGTCGGGATCGATTGCAGGACGGGCGTCGAGCCGGAACGGTATCGGTACCCGTCGTAGTTGGTAAAGAAGAAGAGCTTGTTCTTTTTTATAGGGCCGCCAATCAGGCCTCCGTATTCGTTCTGGTGATCGGCGGGCCGGTTCGCGGGAAAGAAGCCGCGGGCATCGAGGGACGTGTTGCGGAAGTATTCGAACGCCGCGCCGTGGAACGAGTTGGTGCCCGACTTCAACACGTAGTTCTCCACGCCCTGCCCCTGATACTGCGCTTTTGCACCGTTGGTCTCCACCTGGAACTGGTCCACCGCGTCTACCGAGACGGCCAGTGCCAGATACCGCGTGTCGCCCTGCGTTCCGGCGCTGGTCAGGGGGATGCCTTCCAGGTAGACTTCGTTCTGATACGTTTGGCCGCCGTTGAAGGCCGCGGTGGAGGGACCGGCCGCTTGTGTGCTGGCGCTATTGACGCCGGGCACCAGGGCGACGAATTGCGTGGGGTCCCTGGGGACTCCGTTCATCTGTAGGGGCAGCGCGGCATAGATGGAGTTCTCCATCGACGAACCGAGGGTGGCATCGTCGGTATGCAGTTGCGGGGGAGCGTCGGCCACGGTGATGGACTGAGTCGCGGTCCCCAGGGTCAGCTTCGGATTGAGCCCGATGGTTCCCAGCGCGACGACGACCACGTGCTGCTGGGAAAGGGTCTGGAATCCCTCCGCCTTGATCGTGACGGTGTATTCGCCGGGTTGCAGCGGTGACAGTACAAAGAATCCGGACTCGTTGGACTTGCGACTGGTCTCAACGCCGGTTTCCACGTTGATCGCGACGACGGTTGCGCCGACCACGGTAGCGCCCGATGGATCGGTCACCGTTCCCTGAATGGTCCCGCTTCCGCCGACCTGTGCATTCGCAATCGCGATTGTCAGGAGGAGTGCGGTGAACACAACGTATATAAGGCGCATGGCTATACTCCATCTATACTGCGGGATGCTAGTGCGGCCGTTCCTCATCCGCAAGCGGAATCTCGGGATCGTGTCCTCGTTTTGCAATGCCGAATGTATGCGATCCCCCTGAAAAGCGGCACAGAGTCTTTAACTGCAACGACTAATGCGGCGTGCCGCCGAGAAGCACCGGACCGCCACTTCCGACGGCGATTCTGCATAACAAAACGCCGAAACACCCGTTTCTGATCCTTACCCAACCTGGAGATGGTGGTGGCGGCGGTGCCTTAGTAAGGAAGGAAAAGTCGCGATGGCCAAGCGAACCTGGCGTCTGTGGAATTCCTCAGCGTTTATCGCTGACTGGATCGCTATACCATTGACACCAGAGGCAGCCGGCTATACTCTCGCTTTAACTGCTTTGTCCCGGGGAAATTCAGGAGGTGCACCGTGATACACAGGTCCAGCCTTACGATTCTGGGCGTAGTGTTAGCCCTCGCGCTCGTACGGCCTGCCGACTGTCAGGTCCTCTATGGCTCTCTTGTGGGTAGTGTGACAGATTCCAGCGGCGCGTCTGTTCCCGACGCGACCGTGAAAGTCATTCGTACCGAGACCAACGAAACCCGCGAAACCAAAACCAACGATGCCGGCGGCTTTACGCTTTCCACCGTGCCGGCAGGGGACTATACCGTCTCCATTTCGAAGAGCGGCTTCAAGACGTATACCGCCCAGAACGTTCAGGTCCGGCTGAATACCGTGGTTCGCGTGGATGCCGCGCTCGAACTCGGGCAGTTGACTGAAGCGGTGAACGTCACCGCCCAAAGCGCCCAGTTGCAGACGGACCGCGCGGATGTCCACTCGGAGATAGCCAGCAAGGCCTTCGTGGACCTTCCCCAGCCGACGCGAACGTACCAGGGTCTGTTCGCGCTGATGCCGGGCGTCTCGCCGCCATCGGCCAGTTCGGGCGGCACGAACAACCCGGCGAAATCGATGCAGTTTTCGGCCAACGGCACGGGACGCAGCGCGGCCAACGTACGCATCGACGGGGTGAGCGCGACCAATCCGTGGGTCCAGTTCTTCACCTCGACGGTTCCGTCGCAGGAAGCCATCGAGACGGTGAATATCGTGACCAACAGTCCCGATGCGGAGCAGGGGCTGGCCAACGGCGCGTCCGTCAACGTGCAACTCAAGAGCGGGTCGAATGAGACGCACGGCTCGGCCTACATCTACAACATCAACAGCGCGTTCAAATCGCGCCCGTTCTTCCTTCCCGCCAGCCAGGGGATTCCGAAGCTGATCGAGAACGATTACGGCGCCACGCTGGGCGGCCACGTGGTGCGCAACAAGCTGTTTTACTTCGTGAGCTACGAGGGCGATCCGCTGCGCCAGGGCAACGCGAACCTGGCGACGGTTCCGACGGCCGCCATCCGCAGCGGCGACATGTCCGGATCTACGACCCAGATGTTCGATCCGAACTCCGGCGCCGCGAACGGGACCGGACGGACACCGTTCGCGAACAACCAGATTCCCACCAACCTCTTCAGCCCAATCACCCAGAAATTGGTGGCGCTGATCCCGCAGGCGAACCTGCCTGGGCTGACCAGCAACTACTACGTGAACACGCCCATCAGCTACGACCTGGAGAAGCTCGATACCAAGGTGGACTGGAACGCCAGTTCCAAGCTGAGGATCACGGGCAGAGTCGGCGATGTTTTCTACAACGAGGTGCAGGCCACCATTTTCGGCGATGTCCTCTCAGGGGGAAACAACCACCTGCAGAACGGCAGCATCTTCAGCACTTCGGTCTCCGCGACTTATGTCGCCAGCCCTACGCTGGTGATCGACGGGACGTGGGGACTAACCTGGGAGCACCAGTTGCTCTTCCCGCCTCTGACAGATCAGAAGTACGGATCCGACGTGCTGGGAATTCCCGGGACGAATGTGGGCCAGTTACCCTTTGCCGGCGGGATGCCGCAGTTTAACGTGAGCACTTACTCGGGCTACGGCTACGGCTATCCGCCGTTGCAGTACAAGGACCCAATCTATCAATACACCGTCAACGCGACCAAGGTGGCCGGTCCGCACAATATCCGCTGGGGGATGGACATCAGCCGGCAGCACATGAACCACATCGAGGTGACGCCCACGGCGTTCGCGTTCAGCGGCGGTTTGACGGCGCTGAACGGCGGGGCCTCCCCAAACCAGTTCAACAGCTTCGCGGACTTCCTGATGGGCCTGCCGCAGAATTACAGTGGCAGTCAGTTAACCGTACCCGAGGCTACGTTGCGCACGTGGCAGTTCAGCCTGTATGTGCGCGACCAATGGCAGGTCAGCCGCAAACTTACCGTCAACTATGGGGTGCGCTGGGAATATTATCCAGTGCCGACCCGCGTGGACCGGGGCATCGAACGCTACGACTTCTCCACCGGAAAATACCTGATCTGCGGCAAGGGTTCCACTCCCACAGATTGCGGGATCACCGTGTCGCACAGACTCTTTTCGCCGCGCATCGGCATCGCGTACCGCCCCACCGAGAACTTCGTGCTCCGCGCTGGGTATTCGCTCTCGCCGGAGCAGATCAACATGGCGCGGGATAGCCTGAACACCAGCTACCCGATGATCATCACGTTCGCCAAGACGGGCAACAACTCGTTCACCGGCACGGGACCGTTGAGCGCGGGCATACCGACCCTGAGCCCGCCGGACATCAGCAGCGGCGTCGTGCCGCTTCCCGCGGGCGCGACCTTCACCACGGATCCGCAGAATTTCATCCGCGGCTACGTACAGTCCTGGAACTTCACCTTGCAGAAGACGATCGCCAAGGGGTGGGTCGCCCAGGCGGGTTACGTCGGCACCAACACGATACACCAGCACACGCGCTACAACGTCAACTACGGACAGGTGGGCGGCGGCGCGCCGAGCCAGGCGTTCTATTCGCAGGGCATCACGGGCGCGATTACCGTTATCATGCCGCTCGAAACCATGAACTACAACTCGTTCCAGGCAACACTCGAACGGCGCTTCGCGAACGGGTTCGCGATTCAGGCGGCGTACACGCGCTCGAAATGGCTCGGCCTGTGCTGCGACGATTCGGGCGACGGACAGCCGTCGATCCCGATTCCGCAGTATTTCAACCTGAACCACGCGCTGATGCCGCAGGACCGCCCCAATAACTTCCGGCTCAGCGCCATGTACGAACTGCCGTTCGGGAAGGGCAAGCCGCTGTTGAGTCAGGGCGGTCCCGCCGCCAAGATCGCCGGCGACTGGCGTTTGAACGGCGTATTCAGCCGTTATTCCGGTTCGCCGTTCACGGTCAGCGCCTCGGGCGCGTCGTTGAATGCTCCCGGTAGCGGGCAACGCGCCGATCAGGTGAAGCCCACGGTGGCCATCCTAGGCGGGGTGAATCCGGCGCCGTACTTCGATCCGCTTGCCTATGCGCCCGTGACCACGGCGCGCTTCGGAACCGCGGGTTTCAACTCTCTGCGTGGCCCCGCGGTGGGGAACCTGGACCTGAGCATCTTCCGCGACTTCAAGTTCAAGGAGCGGTATGCGATCCAGTTCCGCGCGGAGTCCTTCAACCTGACGAACACGCCGCATTTCTCCAATCCGGGAACCAACGTTTCCAACATGCAGTTGAATTCCGACGGGTCCGTCAAGAGCCTGAACGGATACGCCCAGATCACTGGCGTGAGCGCGCCCAGCCGCCTCACGGACGAACGTTATTTCCGCTTTGGCCTGCGGTTCAGCTTCTGAGCGCTAACCGCGCGGCAGGGCGCTCGCGCCAAGATGCCGCGCGTCACTGATTTCCGGGAACGTTGAAGGATGTTCCCTGTAGAGCGCTAACCGCGCGGGGTAAAGAATAATGCGAACCACCAGGCGGCAGTTCCTGCAAACCGCCGCGGCTGCGCCGGCGCTCGGCGCAGCCGCGGCTCAAGAAGCGGACCGGCCCGCGTCCACCGTTCTGTGGTACCGGCAGCCGGCGAAGATTTGGATGGAGGCGCTGCCCATCGGCAACGGCCGGCTGGGCGCCATGGTGTTCGGCGGCGTGGAGACGGAGGTGCTCGCGCTGAACGAGGACACGCTGTGGTCCGGTCCGCCGCCGCGGGATTGGAATAATCCCGACGCCCGGCAGTACCTTCCGCAGGTGCGGCGGCTACTGCTGGACGAGCACGACTATGTCAACGCCAACGAACTGACCAAGAAGATACAAGGTCCGTACAACGAGTCCTACCAGCCGCTGGGCAACGTCCGATTGACTTTCGGTTCGGCGGAGAACTCCGGGTATCGCCGCGAGCTGAACCTCGAGACCGCGGTCGCGACGATCACGTGGCAGGCGGATGGGGCGCGGTTCACGCGGGAGATCTTCTCTAGCGCTCCGGACCAGGTGATGGTGGTGCGGCTCACGTGCGACCATCCGGGGAAGATCGGCTTCACCGCCACGATGGACAGCCTGCTGCGCGCGTCCGCCGCGGGGACCGGTTCGGATGAACTCGCGCTGCACGGCAAGGCGCCGAGCCACGTAGACCCGAACTATCTACGGGACGCGCCCAATCCGGTGATCGACGACGATCGCACCGGACACGGCATGTTCTTCGAAGCTAGGCTGCGCGTGCTGCACGAAGGCGGCGAAATCACGGCCGATACAGATCGTGTGACGCTGCGCGTGGCCAACGCAGCCACACTGCTGATCGCCGCTGAGACCGGGTATCGCGGCTTCGGCAAGCCAGCGGATCGCGATCGCGATGCGATTTCCGTCGCGTGCCGCGCGCGGCTGGACGCGGCCGCGAAGAAACCCTACGAAACCCTGCGCGCGGATCACGTGGCCGAACACAGCCGCATCTTCCGGCGCGTTTCGTTGAAGCTCGGCGGGACGGATGCCTCGGCCCTTCCCACCGATGAGCGCCTGCGCACATTTCGCGAGCGGGAGGAGCCCGAAATGGCGGCGCTGTACTTCCAGTACGGACGGTACCTGCTGATCGCTAGTTCGCGTCCGGGCACGCAGGCCGCGAATCTGCAGGGCATCTGGAACCGGGACGTGCGTCCGCCGTGGAGCGCCAACTGGACGCTCAACATCAACGCGCAGATGAATTACTGGCACGCGGAGACGGGCAACCTCGCGGACTGCCACGGGCCGCTATTTGACCTGGTGCAGAACCTGAGCGTGACCGGCAAGCCTACGGCGGAGATCTATTACGGACTGGACGGCTGGGTGGCGCATCACAATGCCGACATCTGGGCGGAGGCGCCGCCGGTAGGCGACCGGTCCGGCGATCCCACGTGGGCAAACTGGCCGATGGGCGGCGCGTGGCTGTGCCGGCACCTGTGGGAGCACTATCAGTTCGGAGGCGACCGGGCGTTTCTGGCGCGCGTATATCCGTTGTTGAAGGGCGCGGCCGAGTTCCAGTTCAAGTGGCTGATCGAGGACAAGCAGGGGCGGCTGGTGACGGCGCCTTCCGTGTCGCCGGAGAACCACTTTGTGGGACCGAACCGCAAGCCGCTGGCGGTGAGCATCGCCTCGACGATGGACATGTCGATCATCCGCGACCTGTTCGGCACGGTGGTGGAGGCGAGCAAAATCCTGAACACGGACGCCGAATTCCGGGCGCGGCTGACCAAGGCGATGCCGCGCCTGTTTCCCTTCCAGATCGGCAAGTACGGGCAGTTGCAGGAGTGGTCCGAGGATTTCGAAGAGGCGCAGCCCGGGATGGGCCACGTCTCGCACCTTTACACCGTTTATCCGGCAGGCCAGATCACGCCGCGGCGGACCCCCGAACTGGCGAAGGCGGCGCGCGTCTCGCTCGAGCGGCGGATCAGGAATCAGCAGCGCACGTTAGCATGGCCGGCGGCATGGTACGTCTGCCTGTGGGCGCGGCTCGAGGATGGTGAGCAGGCGTGGGCGCGGCTGAAAGGCCAGATCGCCGGCGGAGTCACTGCCAACCTGTTCAACGGCAGCGAACGGCTGTTCCAGATCGACGGCAACTTCGGCTGTGCCGGCGGCGTCGCTGAGATGCTGCTGCAGAGCCACGAGGAGTCGGTGCATTTTCTGCCCGCCGTGCCCGCCGCATGGTCCGATGGATCCTTCACCGGGTTGCGTGCGCGCGGCGGAATTGAGGTGGACCTGACGTGGGCCGGCGGCAAGGCGAAGGAAGGCACGCTGCGCGCGTTGCTTACCGGTTCGCGGAGCCTGCGTGCGCCGGCCGGACAACGGATCGCAAGCATCGAGAGCGAGGGCAAGAGAGTGCGCACGGCGCGCGCGGCGGATGGCCTGGTCACGCTGCGGGTGGAAGCCGGCAAGCGGTACCGGGTTGTCTTCGCGTGAAGGGCGGCTGTCTTCCCTCTTGCACCTGGCGGAGCAGCGCGGCGGCTCGCTCCCGAGTCGGCCGAAAATGCGGCCTTTTGGAGGTGAGGAATGGCCTCCTGCGGCTGTCCGGGGGCGATGAGGAGGTTACCCAGCAGCAGATGAACCAGCCGCAACATCTGCACGCAGACGACTCCTGGCATCGCACTAAGACGCTACCGCACAGGGAACACCGCACGACAACCGCACTGAC
Organism: Acidobacteriota bacterium; assembly: GCA_018268835.1. Taxonomy (GTDB): domain Bacteria; phylum Acidobacteriota; class Terriglobia; order Bryobacterales; family Bryobacteraceae; genus Solibacter. The sequence continues at coordinate 36,576 of JAFDVU010000023.1, forward strand.
GGCCGGTACCCAGCTCCCCGAGCTACGCTGCCGCACTCCTTCCCGATGCTACGCAAGGGGCCGGCCCCCCCGAGCCTTCGACGCAATGGTATGCTCTCTGGAGCGTGTTGCCGGGGGCGTAACCGCAGGAGGAACGCGTGATCCACATCGCACACCTGAGACGACTAGCGGACCGGTTTTCGCGCCTTTTCCGTGCCGCCCTCGCCATCGCCGCTTTTGGTGCTCTCGCTCTGCAGACTTGTGCTGCCGGCGAGGCGTATTTAGGGACATGGAAGATCACCTCGGCGATGGTCGCGCCGTGGTGGGAGGGTTCCGGCCACAAGCCGTATGCAGCCGAGATGAAGTCGCTTGTCGGCAAAACGGTCACGATTGCCGCGAACGCCATCCGTGGACCCCGCGAACTGGCGTGCACTGGCGTACGCTACGTGGTGAAGGATTATCCCGCCGCGATGCTCTTTCAGGGAGCGTTCGACGAAATCCACCGGCGCAACCCGTCGGCGGACCCGGTCAAGATCGCCGCAACGGTGGGATTTGGTGGTTCGACCACATGGAAGACACTCGAGACCGGCTGCGCCGTGGAGATCGATTATCATTTCATCGACCGCAATACCGCGGCCTTCGGCCTCAACGACTACATTTACATTTTGAAAAGACAGTAAGTGGGCCTGTTCGGGTTGATCCGTGCCGCATGCCGCGCCGCTGCGCCGTACGCTACCATGAATCCGAGCCATGCCTACCTCCGTCGATCATCTCGAACCTCGCTCCGTCTGGAAGCACTTCGCCGCCCTCTCCGCCATTCCCCGCGGCTCGGAAAATGAGGCCGCCGCCCGCGAATACGTCCTCTCGCTGGCCCGCCGTCTCGGTCTGGATGCCGTGCAGGACGAAGCCGGCAACGTGGTGGTGCGCAAGCCCGCGCGTCCGGGGCGCGAGAACGCCGTCCCCGCCGCCATCCAGGGGCACCTGGATATGGTCTGCGAGAAGAACGAAGGCACCCCTCACGATTTCGAGAAAGATCCCATCCGCCTCATCGTGGATGGCGACTGGCTGAAGGCGGACGGCACCACTCTCGGCGCCGATAACGGCGTGGGCGTTTCGGCCGCGCTGGCCGTGATGGAAAGCGAGACCATCGCACACGGTCCGCTGGAGTTCGTGTTCACCATCGACGAAGAGAACGGGCTCACCGGCGCCAGCCGCTTTCCTCATTGCGTGCTCCAGTCCAAGTACTTTCTCAACCTCGATAACGAAGAGGAGTTCACGCTCTGCATCGGATGCGCGGGCGGCGTCAACTCCATCGCGCGCCGCAAAATCACGCGCCGCGCTGCGCCCGCCGGCGACGCTTTCCGCATCAAGATCTCGGGTCTGGCCGGGGGCCACTCGGGCGTCGATATTCATCGCGGGCGCGGCAACGCGCTGCGCATCCTCGGCCGCACGCTGCTGGCAGTGCTGGAGCGCCTTCCCGCGGCCCTTGCCGAGGTCAACGGCGGCAGCAAGCGCAACGCCATTCCTCGCGAAGCCTTCGCGCTGCTGGTGCTGGATGCCGCGCGCGCGGGAGAGCTGAAATCTCTCGCGGCCGCGTGCGAAGGAGAGGCGCGGAGCGAACTGGGGTCCTTCGATCCGGGCCTGCGGATTGCCGTGGAATCCGCCGCGCGGCCCGAGTCGGTCATGGCCGGTGCCGACGCCTCCGCGATCGCCGGGATTCTGGCCGGACAGCATCATGGCGTGATCGCCATGAGTCCGGACATCGCGGGCCTCGTGCAGACCTCGACGAATCTGGCCACGATCGCCACCGGCGCGGAGCAGGTGGAGATCGCGACCAGCCAGCGCAGTTCCATCGAGAGCAGCAAGCGCGATGCCGTGCGCATGGTGAAGGCGGTGTTCGGCTTCGCCGGCTTCGAGGTGGAACACTCGGCCGATTACCCGGGCTGGAAGCCGGAGCCGCAGAGCGACATCGTCCAGGTCAGCCAGGGGGTGCACGAGCAGGTGTTCGGCAAGAAGGCCGAGCTCATCGCCATGCACGCAGGGCTGGAGTGCGGCGTGATCGGCGAAAAACATCCCGGGATGCAGATGATCTCGTTCGGGCCGCACATCATCGATGTGCACAGCCCCAGCGAGCGCATCAAGATCTCCTCGGTGGGTCCGTTCTACAAGCTGCTCGCCGGGGTGCTGGAGAAGCTGTAGCCGTGACCGACGTCGCGCTGCGTCGCATCGCGCCGGGATAGATGATAGGTTCGGCGTATGGTGCGAGTTGTGGCGGTCGCGCTGTTGTGCGCTGCCCTGGGGCGGGCTCAAGAGACTCCGGCCGGCGTGGTGACCGGTACTGTAGTGGACGATACGACCGGCGTGGCGATCGCTGCCGCCCGCGTGGGGATCGGACGGCTGGAAGGTATGACCACCCAGCGGTTCGGGATCACCGCCGAGGACGGGAGTTTCCGCATCACAGGCGTCGCTCCTGGCCAGTACTGGATTGAATGCTCCAGCCCCGGCTACGTCAAGATGGAAGGCTACAATCTGGATGGACCGGCGATCGACGTTCCCGCGCAAGGAATCCCGCGTCCGGTGACCGTGCGGCTGGTTCCGGGCGCATCGATCGAAGGCCACCTGCTGAGTGAGGACGGCCAACCGATCCCGTCCGCTACGTTAGAGGTCTACCAGAGCCGCGCTACGCCATCGACGACCGGTCTCGGCGGAGAATTCCGGATCGACGGTCTCCCGGACGGCGAACACATCCTGCGCGCCCGCATTGACGACGCGATCCGCAGTGATCGCGTACGGGTCGACCCCGTGACAATGGAACGCTCCGGCCTGCCGCAGATCGTCTTCTACCCGGGTATCGCGGATGTCTCCGGTGCAACGGCGATTCACCTGACGCGGGGCGAGCAGCGCCGCGACCTGGAATTCCGCGTGAAACGCGTGACGCTGGTATCGGCGGGCGGCACCGTGATCGATGCGAAAACCGGGGCCCCTCTCAAAGGGGGAGAGATCGAACTGCGGCCAGGAGCCAAGGCGCCTCCCGGTGACGGCATCCCGCGGCGGGCCTTGAAGGAGGGAACTTTCCGCTTCGACCTCCTCACCCCGGGAACGTACCAGGCGCGTGTCTACCGAGTCCCCGGCCTTGGCGCCGCACCCTTTGTGATCAACCTGGAAGCCGGCCCGTCGGACGCCACGGACTTGAGAATCGTCCTGCCGAGCGGTGGACGACTGTGCGGCAGGATCACAGGTCCCCGCGGTCCTACTATGACCTCGGTCAGCCTGATGCCCGCGGGTTCGTCCGGTCTGAGCACGACTCCGATTCAGGCCGATGGCAGTTTCTGCATGGACGGGCTCGCGCCCGGCAAGTGGAGAGTCGCCTTCCTGGGAAGGCCCTCGGAAGAGGCGGTGATGGTCGTGTCCTTCAGGCAGGCGGGGCGTTCGCTGCCGCATGAGGTCAACGTGGTGGAAGGGGATAACCCACCGCTCGAAATCGAGACGGCGCGGCAGTTTTGGGTGACGGGCCGAGCGGTCGACGCGGCCGGACAGCCCGTGGAGAACGCGATCGTCGGATTCGCCGATGCTCGCGGACTGCGTGCCAATCAATCGGGCAAGGACGGCGGCTTCCGGATCGGCATCGTCGCGGGCGAGTTCGTGGTCAGCGCCTGGCCGAAGATGCCGCCGCGGGGCATGAACTCCTGCGCCACGAGCCAGGTAGTTCGCATAACGGGCGATCTTTCGGGGCTCATCGTGGCCATGTGTCCGTGAAAACGCGCCTTTAGCCGCCGGCGATGGCTCCGATGACGAGCAGCGGTTCCGCGCCGGAGGCGACAGGCGCGGGGAGCGGCGCGTCCGGCGGCTCGTGCGAGATGTCTTCGGAGCAGGCGAAGAAGCGCAGGAACGCGCGGCGCTGTTTTGTGGTGTGATCGCGGATGGTGCCGCCCAGCATCGGATAGCGCGCTTCGAGGGCGTCGAGCACGGAGGCGAGCGTCGCCGGCGCTTGCACGTCGAGTTGCACCTCCGCCGGGGCTTTCGCAAGGATGCGGAGGTGCGCCGGAAGCACGACGCGGATCACGGCAGTGTCTGGACTTCGATCGAGAGCACGCCGGGAAGATGGCTGACGATCGGGGTCCAGGTGTCGCCCGAATCGGGTGAGCAGAAGACCTGTCCCCCGGTGGTGCCGAAGTAGACGCCGCAGGAATCGAGGGAATCGACGGCCATGGCGTCGCGCAGGACGTTGACGTAGCAATCGCGTTCGGGCAGTCCCCGGGCGAGTTCCTCCCACTCGTTACCGCCGGTGCGGCTGCGCCAGACGCGCAGTTTGCCGTCGGGCGGATAGTGTTCGGAGTCGCTCTTGATAGGCACCACGTAGATGGTCTCCGGTTGGTGCGCGTGCACGTCGATGACGAAGCCGAAGTCGGTGGGCAGGTTGCCGCTGACTTCATGCCAGGTATCGCCGGCGTTGTCGCTGCGCATCACGTCCCAGTGCTTCTGCATGAAGAGCACGTTGGGCCGCGAGGGATTCATGGCCACGTGATGGACGCAGTGGCCGACCTCGGCGGTGGGGTCGGGGATGTACTGCGAGCGGAGGCCTTGATTGATGGCCTTCCAATTTTGCCCGCCGTCGTCGGTACGGAAGGCGCCGGCGGCGGAGATCGCGATGTACATGCGAAGCGGATTGGTGGGGTCGAGCAGGATGGTGTGCAGGCACATGCCGCCCGCGCCGGGCTGCCACTTGGGTCCGGAGCCGTGTCCGCGGAGACCGGGGAGTTCGTGCCAGGTGGCGCCGCCGTCGGTGGAGCGGAACAGGGCGGCGTCCTCGATGCCGGCGTAGACGGTATCGGGATCGGTCAACGAAGGCTCGAAGTGCCAGACGCGCTTGAATTCCCAGGGGTGCGGCGTGCCGTCGTACCACTGGTGGGTGCCGGGGACGCCGTCGTAGGCGAACTTGTTGCCGACCGGCTCCCACGTCTTGCCGCCGTCGCTGGACCGCTGCACGGTCTGGCCGAACCAGCCGCTGCATTGCGAGGCGTAGAGGCGGTTGGGGTCCGCGGGCGAGCCTTTCAGGTGATACAGTTCCCAGCCGCCGAAGTGGGGCCCGTCGATCCGCCAGTTTTTGCGTGTGCCGTCCGCGGTGAGGATGAACGCGCCTTTGCGCGTCCCCACCAGTACCCTTACACTGCTCATCGCTTCCTCTCCTTTCTGAGTGACCGTGAGTTGGCCGATCTTGCACCATCGCCGGGCCGGGGAATGAGCGGCGTGGAATCGCGTTCGCGCCAGCGCCGCCGTACCTCCGCGATCAATTCGCGCGGATTGCGCCGCATGGCTTCAATCACGGCGCAGGGCGCTCCCGTGTTTTCGTGACGCGCCGTCCACACATACAGTTCGAGCAGTACCGGCGCGAGATCGATACCCTTTTCGGTGAGCCGGTAATTGAGCCTGCGCCCGTCGCTTTCCTCGACTTCGACTGTGATCATCCCCTCGGCCTGGAGTCTTCGCAGGCGGCCGGCCAGGACGTTGCTGGCGATGCCTTCGCCGGACTGCTGAAACTCCTTGAAGGTCCGGTAGCCGCGCACCATCAAGTCGCGAACGATGAGGAGCGACCAGCGGTCGCCGAAAAGATCGAGCGCGATGCTGACGGGACACCCGGAACGGCGGGTGGAAGAGGCCTTCCCGGACACTTGGAAAAGACTACCAGAATTACTTGCAAAGTACAAGTGAAAGGCGGGAGCGGAGGCGGAGTGCCGCCGGCAACGGGATTGCCGGCGGCGGGGGCGGTCAGCTTGCCTGTACGGCGGCCTTGGCTTCGTTCAACACTGGCTTGCTGTTGACTTTGGGGTCGGGACGCACAATATCGATGCTGCCCTTGAAGTAAGCTCCGTCGTCGATACTGATGCCGGCGCTCTTGATGTTGCCGATGAGGCTGCCCTGTTCGCGGATGGCGATCTTCTCGGCGACTTCGACATCGCCACGGACGCTGCCGTAGATGACGACTTCGCGCGCCTTGATGTTGGCCCGAACCTTGCCGTTGGCGCCGACGCGGATGAGGCTCTGCGATTCGAGGAGGCCCTCCACCTCGCCTTCCACCAGCAGTTCTTCGCGCGCGCGAATCTCGCCCTTGATGCTCATCGACGGCCCGATGGCCGCGGTGGGCATGGAAGGGCGCGCGGCGCCGGGCGTATACACCGTGCCCGGCGCGGCAGCGGGTTGGGGCGCGCTGTTGCGGACGGGTTCAGGTTGGGGGTGCGCCATGGGTTCGTCTTTCTGTTTATTCCACACGTGGGTTCTCCTTGTTTCGTTTCGTGCCGCGGGAGTTTGGAACGAAACTCGCAGCACTCTCAGGGCCAACCGCCTGGATCGTGGAGAAACATGCAATACCGGCTGTGCCGCTGGTAACTTTTACCTAACTGTCCGGCGGGGTAGGATTAACATGAGTAGAAAGCTCCATAAGTGTGAAACGGTAATTTCGCAGGAAGTGAGCCATGGCTGAGATGACGGGGACAGGGGAAGAGATATCGCTCTATGGCGCGTACACGCTGGAACACTGGGTGGGAGGCGACCGCGCGTCGGGCTACTTCGGGGCCCGCGGCGAGGACGGCGAACGCGCGCTGGTGAAACTGGTGCCGGAGGGTGGCGCCGGGGCGGAGCGGCAATTCGCCATCTGGCAACGCGCGCGTCACCTGCGCCACGCTCACGTGCTGGACGTGCGCGACGTGGGCAAGCTGGAAGCCGGCGGCGATCGCTACGTGTATGTCGCCTTCGAGTATCCCGACGACCGGCTGGCGACGGCGCTGGAGAAGGGACCGCTCACCGTAGATGAGGCGCGCGGCGTGGTGGAGGCGGTGATCGACGCGCTGCGCTATCTGCACGGGCAGGGGCTGGCGCACGGCGCGATCGATCCGTTGCACGTCGTGGCGACGGGCGACACTGTGAAGCTGATCACGGATTCGCTGCGAGAGCCGGACGGCATGGATGCGTTCGCGGAAGACGTACGGCAACTTGGCGAACTGGTGAAGCGGATGCGCGCTCCGGAAGATCCGGGGGAGCCGCTGGCGACGATCGCGCGGCACGCGGCGGACCCGAACGCGCGCAATCGCTGGACGCTGGCGGAGATCGCGCGGGTATTGGCCGCTCCCGCCGGGGTGCCACCGGTGGCGCCGGAACTGCCGGTAGTACAGGCTGAGTCCGAAGTTCAGGATCGTCCGGTGCTGCCGCCTCCCCATGTGCGGCGCAACACGGTGGCGCCCGTCTCCCCGATGCCGTTTCCGAAGTGGATCTTCGCGGCGGCCGGGTTGCTTCTGCTGCTGATTCTGGTCTTGAATCTGCGGCACAAGCCGGCTCCCGTCGCGACGCCGGCGCAGAGCGTACCGGCGTCGCCGGTTCCGCCGCCGGGACCGGCAGTGCCGGCATCGCGGGACCCGAAGGCGGAGACGGCGCGGGTCGCGCAGCCCAAGCCTCTGCCTCCGCAGCCGGTACGGGCGGGCACGGCGGAGCGCGTGATGTGGCGGGTGATTGCGTACACTTACGGCTCCTACGACATGGCATCGAAGAAGGCGCGACAGGTCAACCAGCGATACCCGGACCTGCACGCGGTGGTATTCGTTCCGGGAGAAAGGCGCGGCTACTACCTGGTGGCGTTGGGTGGCCGAATGACCCGCGAGGATGCGGTGCGGCTCCAGCGGCGCGCGCGCGGAATGGGCTTCCCGGGGGATGTGTACGTGCAGAACTACAACGAGTAACCGGGAGCGCCGGCACGGAGGTTACCGGCGCTGCCGGAGGACATTCTCTCTGTGTATTTGACTATCTAGTCACACAGCGGCGGGGATCGTCTCAAAATTCTGCACTTCGCCGGCCCCCGCGGAGGGCACGCAATCGTAGATTGCGGGAGCGAGGTGGAACTCGGCTTCGTAGACGCGGGCGATTTCGGCGCGGAAGGTCGGCGCGGCTTCGGGACGGAGCATGGTGACGGTGCAGCCGCCGAAGCCGCCGCCGGTCATGCGCGAGCCGATGACGCCGTCGATGGCGAGCGCGCGGTCCACGAGGAAATCGAGTTCCGCGCAACTCACTTCGTAGTCGTGCTGGAGGCTGCGGTGCGATTCCACCATCAGGTGGCCCATGGCCGGGAGATCGCCGCGGGTGCTGGCATCGACGAAGCGGTTGACGCGATCGTCCTCGGTGACGACGTGGCGGGCGCGGCGGAGCACCACGGGATCCATCTTCGCGGCGCCGGCTTCGACCTGCGCGGGAGTGGCGTCGCGCAGGCTCTCCACGCCGAGCGCGGAGCAGGCGGCGGCACACTCGGCGACGCGGTCGCGGTAGGCGCTTCCCGAGAGTTCGTGCTTGACCATGGTGTTGACCGCGATGAAGGTGATGCCGTCCGGCAACTTGACGGTGCGGTTCCCGAGGCTGCGGCAATCGATCTCCACGGCGGCGTGGGGACGTCCGAAGACGGAGATGTACTGGTCCATGATGCCGCACGGCATACCGACGAAGTTGCGTTCCGCGCGCTGGCAGAGGCGGGCGAGTTCGAGCGGTTCGATGGCGCGTCCGCCGAGCAGCGCGAGCGCGGTGGACACTTCGAGCGCAGCCGAACTGCTGAGTCCGGAGCCTTCGGGCACGGTGCTGCGGATGAGCAGGTTGGCTCCGGGGATGGGGTGCCCGAGGGCGGCGATTTCCCGGGCCACGCCGATGACGTAATCGGTCCACGCGCGTTCGGGCGCGAGGGAGGCGATGGCGGCGGCGTCGAACTCGCGCACTTCGCCGCGGTGTTCGCTGGCGACGCGCAGTTTGCCGTCGGACGACGGCGCGATCGCGATGTAGGTGGCAAGCTGGAGCGCGACCGGGAGGACGAAGCCGAGGTTGTAATCGGTGTGCTCGCCGATCAGGTTGGTGCGTCCGGGAGCGCGGAAGACGCGGACGCCGTCCGCGCTTCCGTAGCGTTGACGGAAGGAGTCGATCATGACGGTTTGTGGGTGGCCCGCCGGGCCATCGCCAGAAGGAACAGGCCGAACGCCAGCATGGGGACACCGCTGTACAAGTTGACGTTGGCATCGGTCAGAGCGGCGCGCGTGTCCGGCGCGAACACTCCCATCCCAAGCAGAATCAAGCCCAGAATCGTGAAGAACCAGCCCGAAGGCACTCTCAAGTCCAGCATATTAGAAGAACCAGATGTTCAACAGCACGACCACCGCACCGGCGGCCACCGCCAGCGGCGCGGGCCGCTCGTACCACTTCGCCGTGGCGTCGTGGGGGATTTTGGTGAGGCCGTAGACCAGGCCTTCCAGTTCTTTGTCCTGGCGCGGCGTGGTGGCCATGCTGACCAATACCGTCACCACCAGGCAGCAGGTGAATGCCATGATGGCGATCCAGAAATTCTGCGCCATCACGGAGGGGAACTCGTGCAGGTTTCCGAGGACTCCGCCCTTGCCTTCGGCCACCGTGAGGCCCCAGGTGCCGAACGCGGCGACGGTGCCGGCAATCAGGCCGGTGAAGGCGCCGTGACCGGTGGAGCGCTTCCAGAACATGCCCAGCACGAAGGTAGCGAACAGCGGCGCGTTGACGAACGAGAAGACCAGTTGCAGCAGGTCCATGATGTTGTTGTATTGCTGCGCCAGGTAGGCCGCGCCGATGGAAAGAGCCACGCCGACCACGGTGGTGGCGCGGCCGACGTCGAGATAGTGCTTGTCGGGCCGCCCCTTGCGAATGTAGGCCTGGTAGATGTCGTAGGTAAAGACGGTGTTGAACGCGGTGACGTTGCCGGCCATCCCGGACATGAACGAGGCCATAAGTCCGGTGAGGCCGACCCCCAACATGCCCGCGGGGTAGAACTTCGCCATCAGGGTGGTGATCACCTGGTCGTAGTCGTACACGCCGCCTGCCTTCATGGGGAGCGCGTAACCGGCGCCCATCTGGGCCAGAGCGACGGCTGCGACGCCGGGCAGGATGACGATGAAGGGGATGAACATTTTGGGGAAGGCGCCCACCAGGGGGGTCTGCCGCGCGGCCGACATCGAGCGCGCCGCCATGGCCCGCTGCACCACCAGGAAATTCGTGCACCAGTATCCGAAGGAGAGCACGAAGCCTAACCCGGCCACCATCCCGAACACTTCCACGCCCATGGGGTTGTCCGAAGAATGTCCCATGTACTGCCAGGCGTGCACCATCTTGGGAGCCAGACGCGCCGAGATGCCGCTCCAGCCTCCCGCCTTCAGCACCGACAACACCGCCAGCGGAGCAAAGCCGGCCACGATGAGCAGGAATTGAAGGACTTCGTTGTAGATGGCGCTGGTGAGCCCGCCCAGGAAGGTGTAGACGAGCACGATAGCCGCCGAGGCCAGCACCGAAACGTTGAAACTCCAGCCCAGCACCAGGTTGAGCAGCAGGCCCAGGGCATACATGGAGATCCCCGACGAGAAGATGGTCATCACCGCGAAGCTCACCGCGTTGTAGGCGCGGGTCTTCTCGTCGTAGCGCATCTTCAGGTACTCAGGCACGGAGCGGGCCTTGCTGCCGTAGTAAAACGGCATCATGAACAGGCCCATAAAGATGATGGCCGGGATGGCGCCGATCCAGTAGAAATGGCAGGTCATGATGCCGTACTTGGCGCCGGAAGCGGACATGCCGATGAGTTCCTGGGCGCCGAGGTTGGCCGCGATGAACGCCAGACTGGTGATCCACACCGGGACGCCGTGGCTGCTCAAGAGAAAATCGCCGCTGGTGGAGATCTTCTTGCGAAGTCTCCAGCCGATGCCTAGTACGAAGGCGAAGTACAGGGCGAGGATGACGTAATCGATCGGTGCAAGTTTCAACGGGGCACCTCTGGTTTGAGAAACACAAAGTCTACCACGAGTCTCGCGGCGGGCTTGGGATAGTTGGCAACGGCAGGAGTTGAGACCAAGCGAATCTCGGGGGGCGTGATATAATCCTGCGTGCCAAAGGGGGGCCAGGATGGCGAGTCCACGAGTGACGGAGCCAGCGCTGACGCGTCTGGAGCGTCAAGCGAACGACAATGGGCCGATACCCGGCGAGAACGATCGCAACGCGGTTCGTGACCAACTCGAGCGGATCCTGGCGAGCCCCGTCTTTCGGAACAGCAAGCGGAACTCCAGCCTGCTGAGGCACGTTGTAGAACGCGCGCTGGACGGCCGGCCGGGGGAGTTGAAGGAACGCAACATCGGGGTGGACGTTTTCGGCCGGGCCGCCGACTACGACACCAACGCGGACCACGTGGTGCGCAGCGTCGCGGGAGAAGTGCGGCGGCGGCTGGCGCAATATTACATGGAGCCGGGGCGCGATGGGGAAATCCGCATCGACCTGCTGCCCGGATCGTACGTGCCGCTGTTTCGTGCGCCGGGGGATGCGGCGCCGGCCGTGGGCGTGCCGGCTGTGGAAGGCGCTGCCTGGCGTTCGCGCGCGATCGTCGCCGGGGTACTGGTGGTGGTCTCGGCGGCCGCCGTGATCGGGGTTCGCGCACTGAGTCCGGCGAACGCATTCGGCCGCTTCTGGGATCCGTTTTTTGCCTCGGGTAATCCCGCGCTGCTTTGTGTGGGCGGCGGTGGGCAGCAGGCGGCGCCGGAGTCCGGCCGGACGTTATCGATCGGAGAGTTCGACACGCAGCCGTCGCGGCGCATGCACATGTCGGATGCGTTGGCTCTGGCGGGGCTGGCGGCGATGATCGAGTCCCACGGGAAGCCGTATCGAATGCTGAACCGTGCCGGAACGACTTCCTTCCGGGACCTGCAATCCGGCCCGTTCATCCTCATCGGCGGGATGAACAACGAGTGGACGCTGCGGCTGACCAGCGGCCTGCGTTTCGGATTCGAGCGGCTGCCAAACGGCGCGCGCGTGGTGGACCGGCAGAATCCGTCCAAGAGCGGGTGGAGCGTCGACTTTTCGACGCCGTTCGATCAGTTCAATCGCGATTACGCGATCGTCTCAAGAGTTCGCGACCCGCGGACGGAGCAGACCGCGGTGATCGTCGCGGGGATTGGAAGTTGGGGCACGCTGGCGGCGGGTGAGTTCGTCACGCATCCGGAACACCTCGATAAGTTGGTGCCGTTCGCTCCCAAGGACTGGGAGAAGAAGAACCTTCAGGTGGTGATCTCGACGGACGTGATTCACGGCAGTTCCGGACCGCCCAATGTAGTGGCCGCCCATTTTTGGTAGAGGCTTCGTGTGACCGTAAGTGCCCTGTTTCCGGCACGTCCCAGACCGTCCGGGACGGTACGGACACGCCCGTCAGCGTCTTACTCCTTCGACCGAATACCTCGTAGACTCGATCCTCAGCCATGGCGATCGAATTCACTGCGGCCGGTATTCGTCTGGACCTGATACGGGCGGTTCAGGCAGGGGAGCGGGCAGCGTTCGAGGAACTGGTGCTGGGGTGCCGCCGGCGGGTCATGGGTACGATCGGCCGTATGATCGCGCGGCCGGAGGACGTGGAGGATGTGGCGCAGGAAGTGTTCCTCCGCATGCACACCTCCATCGCGCGGCTACAGGACTCCGAGGCTTTCGACTTGTGGATGTACCGGCTCACCATCAATGCCACCTATGACTACCTTCGCAAGCGCCCGCGCCGCCGCCGGGAATTGCGCATGTCCGAACTGCCCGATGAATTTGCCGATTGGGCGAGCCGGAGGTCGCTGAGGGAAGACCTGGACCGGCGGCGTACGATCGAACTGGTGGACGGCCTGATGGAGCAGTTGTCCTCGCCGGACCGCATCCTCCTCATGATGCGAGAGGTGGAGGGCTTGAGTATGCAGGAGTTGGCGGGAGTACTCGGGATCAGCAGGGCGGCGGTGAAGCTCAGGCTCTTTCGGGCGCGCGCCCGGCTGCGCCGGATTCTGACCCTGGATGCACCCCAGCCGCGATCCTTGCCCGCATTGACCGCAGCGGCTGCGCAGGAAGGATGACTGGCTTTGGGAGAGGACGGTATTCCATGTCACAAGGGATCGGCAGGCGCTACTTCTTCTTCGGGACGCATCTGGCGGTGGCGGATGTGGATTTCGCACGCGGCACTCCGGCCTTCGCGAAGTGGCCGAAGGCGGAGAAGTACAAAGACTTCCGAGAGATGCTGGACAAGCACCAGATGGAATTTACGAACAACAGGGAGGCGACCAGGTGGATCAAGCCCACCTACCGGAAGGGTTGGGAAGTGAAGCTGTAGTCGATCAAGGAGAGAGGTCATGCTCTATACGAGACGAGACTTGGGAAAGATCGCGCTTGCGGCGGGCACGGCTTCGCGCCTGAGGGCGGCGAAGCCGGACTCCGTATTCGGCGGTGTGCAGATCGGGACCATCACCTACAGCTTTCGCTCGCTGCCGAGCAGCGCCGAGCAGGTGCTGGGGTACTGCGTGCACTGCGGCATCAGTGCGATCGAATTGATGAGCAACGTGGCGGAGAGTTACGCCGGAGCGCCGGCAGGCGGGCGCGGAATGTTCGGCGGGTTCCCGCCGCCCGGCGGGCCGGGACGCGGGCCGGGTGGAGCCGGCGGGCCGGGCGGAATGCAGGGGCCCGGGCGAGGAGGTGGGGGCCGGGCGCCGCTGACGCCGGAGCAGCAGGCCGCCATGCAGAAGGCCGCGGAAGAAATGAAGCAGTTCCGCCTTTCCGTTTCCATGGACAAGTACAAGGCTTTCCGCAAAATGTACAACGATGCCGGAGTCAGCATCTACGCGTTCAAACTGCCGCCGGCGATGAACATGTCCGACCAGGAGTACGATTACATCTGGAACGTGGCGGAAACGCTGGGCGCCAATCACATCACGATGGAACTGCCCACCGACGACGCCCTGCTGCAACGCGTCGCCGAGTACGCGGCGAAACGCAAGCTGCGGATCGCGTTCCACACCCACGGGCAAGGCGGCGAGAGCGGATTCCATAAGGCGCTGGCCGCTTCGCCGTACACGGCGCTGAATCTCGACGTGGGCCACTACTATGGCGTGAACGGCAAATCGCCGGTACCGGTGGTGGTGAAGTATCACGACCGGATCGCCAGCCTGCACTTGAAGGATCGCAAGGGACCGGGCAGCGCGGCGGAGAATACGGGCCCGGGCGGCGGAGGACCGAACATGCCCTGGGGTCAGGGGGAGACGCCGCTAAAGGAAGTACTCCAGACAATGAAAAAGAACAAGTACAAGTTCCCGGGTAGCATCGAGTATGAGTACAATACCCCGGAAGGCTCGGATGTGCTGACCGAGATCAAGAAGTGCGTGCAGTTCTGTAAGGAAGCGCTGGCGTAGCAGGCGCGCCCGCCGTCGTAACGGGGATTTGGGGGAGGGGAAGGCCGGGATGAAAAGGCGTGTAGCCGCGGGATTGGTGTGCGCGATTTCCGTGGTGGTTGTGAGCTGGGCGCAAGGGCCGGAGCAGGCTCCGGCGGCGGGGCGGGGAGGTCGCGGGGGCGCGGCGGGGATGGGCGGCGGGCGGCGCGGACCGAGCTTCCCGCAGCAGACGCGCAAACTGGCGCCGCCCGAGGTGATCGCGCGCGGCAAGGCGGTGTACGGCGTCAACTGCACGGCATGTCACGGGGCCGATCTGCGCGGTGGGGATCAGGGGGGGCCGAGCCTGCTGCGATCGCTGGCCGCTCTGAGCGATCAGCACGGCGAAACGATTGCGCCGATCCTGCATGGGGCGCGCGAAGACAAGGGCATGCCGGCGTTCAACTTCTCCGACGCCGATGGCACCGCGGTGGCCGAGTACATACACAGTGTGCTGGCGAAAGTGGGCTCGCAGGCGCGTCCACCGGGAGCCGTGGATCCGGCGACGCTGAACGTGCTGGTGGGGAATGCGGCCGAGGGTGAAGCGTACTTCAAAACGAAATGCGCGGGCTGCCATTCGGTGGCCGGCGATCTCAAGGGCGTCGGAGCCAGGTACGAGGATGCACGCGCGCTACAGAACACGTGGGTGACAGGCGGAGGCGGCGGCCGCGGCGGACGGTTCGGTGGAGGCGGCGGCAAGCCGAGCACGGTGACGGTGACGTTCGCCGACGGGCGCAAGTTGGAAGGCGTGCTGGTGCGCAAGGACGATTTCCTGGTGACCCTGACGCTGGCGGACGGCACGCGCCGATCGATCCCGCGCGACGGGGGTGAGCCGAAGATCGCGGTGCACGATCCTTACGCGGCGCACAAGAAACTGGCCCCCACGCTGGACGACAAAGACATGCACGACGTCACGGCCTACCTGGCCACACTCAAATAGAGTGCCCGAGGCTCCTCACATGAAAGAGATCATCCTGCTTACGATGCTGCTCGTGCCCGGTCCGGCGTTCGGACAGGGCGGATTGGACCCGGCAACCATCCTGAAGCCGCTGGCGGACCAATGGACGACTTACTCGGGCGACTACTCGGGCAAGCGATACAGTTCGCTCAAAGACATCAGCCCGGCGACTGTGAAGAACCTGAGCCTGGGGTGGGTGACGCGGTTCACGACCGGGTGCGGCGCGACGGGTGTCTCCAGCACCGGAGGGGGCGGGTTCGGCGGACGGTTCGGAGGCGAGGCTCCGGCCCCGGTCATCGTGGGCGGGCTGGGCAGCGGCGATCTGAACACGTGCGGCGGCGCACGCCCGGGCGGCGGAATCCTGATGGTGGACGGCGTCATCTATCTCTCCGCGCCGGACAACGCGTGGGCGGTGGATGCGCGCGACGGGACCATGCTGTGGCACTACTACTGGAAGACGCGCGGGGGCACGCACACCGGCAATCGCGGAATGGGGATGTGGCACAACAACCTTTACCTGGAAGTCCACGACGATTACCTGATCTGCCTGGACGCGAAGACCGGAAAAGAGAAGTGGAAGAAAGAGATTTCGAGTTTCAATGAACAGTACTTCTCTTCCATGTCGCCGATCGTGGTGGGCAATCACGTGCTGGCAGGGACAGGCAACGACATGGACGCACCCGGTTTCCTGCAATCGTTCGATCCGGAGACCGGCGAGCGGCAGTGGATCCTCTACACGGTGCCGATGACGAAAGACGATCCGGCGGTGAAGACGTGGGCCAGCCTGGATGCGGCGCGGCACGGCGGCGGGCAGGTGTGGATCCCGGGCGCGTACGATCCGGAGACGCACCTGTATCTGTTCGGCACGGGGAATCCGACGCCGGCGTACACCACCGGGCGCGGCGACGGCGACAACCTGTACACGTGCGCGCTTGTGGCGGTGAACGTGGACACGGGCAAGATGGCATGGTATTACCAGACGTCGCCACACGATACGCACGACTGGGATTCGACGCAGACGCCGGTGCTCGCCGATGTTCCGTTCAACGGGCGCACGCGTAAGATCGTGATGACCGGCGAGCGCAACGGATATTTTTTCGTGCTCGACCGGGTGACGGGCGAGCACCTGATCACGGGGAAGTTCGGGCTGTACAACAACTGGGCCAAGGGGCTGGACGCGAAGGGACATCCAGTGCGGAATCCGGGGAAGGACGCGACGATCGGAGGATCTCTGGTGAGCGGGGACGTGACCAATTATCCGCCGCCTTCATTCTCTCCGGAGACCGGGTTGTTCTACGTGCCGGAGAACAATTCGCTGCGCATCGATTACCTGATCGATCCCGATCCGCGCGGGTCGATGGGGCTGGGAGGCACGATGAACGGCGGCAACATTTCGTACGGGTCGAACATCGATGCGATCGATTACCGGACGGGCGAGGTGGTCTGGCGTCATGAGGTGGCGGGGAGCGCGGGGTTGCTGAGCACGGCGAGCGGCCTGCTGTTCAGCGGCGACGGGCAGAATCTGGTGGCGTACGAAGCGAAAACGGGCAAACCGCTGTGGCACGCGCGCATCGGCGCGACCGGCAATGCGCCGGAGACTTACCTGCTGGACGGCAAACAGTACGTCCTGGCGACCGGCGGGGACCAGTTGTACGCCTTCGTGCTGAACCGGTAACGCGCCATCAGCGCGCGGGCGCGGCGGAGCGGCCTTTCCACATGCCGCCGCGTCCACGCCACCAGGTGACGGCCGACCAGATGGTCGCGCCGAGATAGAAGACCGTGATGGCGGGCAGCAGCGGCGCCCAGAACCAGGGGCGGCGGTAATAGCGCACGGCGGGCAGATAGATTGCGGTCATGATGAGCCACGCGGCGGCGGCCATGGCGCGCGCCGGGCCCGCCGGGAGAGTCAGGGTGAGGGCGGGCGGCGCGAGATAAGTCACCGCAAGGCCGGCGAGGGTGCCCAGCAACATCCAGCCGGAGTAACCGAGTTGGGTGAACGCCGTGCGCGAGATCATGCGGCCGATTTCGGCGAAGGTGCCGTACTCGCGGATGCTCCAGGCGTCGCAGTTGAGGCCGAGCCAGACCTTGCCGCCGGACTGCTTGACGGCGCGGGCGAGCGCGCAATCGTCGATGACCTCGGCGCGGATGCGCTCGATGCCGCCGATGCGCTCGAGCGCTTCGCGGCGGATGAGGATGCACCCGCCGGCGGCCCCGGCCTCGGCGCGTGCCGGGTCGGCGATCCACTTTGGCGGGTAAAGCAGGAAGAAGAAAAAGACGAAGGCCGGGATGAGGGCCTGTTCGGCGGCGGAGACGCAGCGCAGGCGCACCATGTAGGAAACCAGGTCGTAGCCGCCGGCGCGGGCGCGCGCCACAAGGCCGGAGAGGTTGTCCGGCGGATGCGCGATGTCGGCATCGGTGAGCAGCAGGTAGTCGCTCGTCGCGGCGGAGCGCACGCCTTCCGCCACGGCCCACATCTTGCCGGTCCAGCCGGCGGGGAGTGAGCGGGCGGGAATCACGCTCAGGGCATCGCCGGGAGCGGCGGCGCGGGCGAGGGCGGCGGTGCCGTCTTCGCTGGAATCGTCCACGAGCACGATGGAAAGGCGGCCGGGATAGCGCTGGGCGGCAAGCGAGCCGATGGCGCGCCCGACGACGGCGGCTTCATTGCGCGCGGGGACGATGGCCGCGACGCTGGGGGCGGCGCCCGTGGGCGGCGGCGGAACAGGCTCTTCGCGCATGACCCAGAAGCGCCCGCGCCCGAGCAGGAGATACAGCCAGATGGCGAAGGAGAGCGCAGCCACGGCCGCGATCATGGCGTATCGGTGGTGAAGTCGAAGACGTCGGTGTTGGTGCGGACCACGAGGTGTCCGGGACCGAGCGGCTTGCCCTCGGTGGCGAAGAAGACGGCGCCGTCCGTGGATTCGCCTGGCGCGAGCCGGATCTGAACCAGCGCCAGGGCGCTGGCCGCGGCCATGGCCTTGAGCTTGGTGGAGCCCATGGCGAGCACAGCCTGGCGGCGGAGTTCGTAGCCGTTGGAGGTCCTCAGCCGCGAGTTGCCGTAGATGGAGTTCTCATACGCGGTGATCAGGTGGACCACGTCGCTGCCGCTACCCTTCTCGCTGAGCATGGTGACGACGGTGCGGGCCGAGGAAGCGCGGGTGGAGACGCCGTCGCTGCGCATCCAGGTGAAGTCCTCCGGCTTGATGACGTAGGAGCCCTGCGCACCGTTGGAGATCGCCACCTGAATGGTGGCGAATTCGTGCAGGTGGTTGGGCATGGCCGCGAACATGATGGTCACGCCGGAGCGGGTGAGGGTGAGGTACTTGAGGCCGTTGGATTCGAATTCGATCACCTGTGCCTGAGCGCCGAGGCACACCAGGAACCCGGCAAAGCACAAGAGAAGGCAGCGGGACATTTACCCTCATTCTACGATGGATCGCGCCGCAGGGTGTTGGTAGCGCAGGCCTCCTATCTTGAGAATCCGTCCGAACCGAGAAACCGGGGCAAGGACGCAGCGGGCAGGGTGACCCGCCCACACTAGGCGGCCGGCCG
>JAFDVU010000240.1 GCA_018268835.1 Acidobacteriota bacterium
ATCGGCATGAAGTATTTCGGGCGGCAGAGGTTGAGGATCAGCTTCTGCTCCTCCATGCTGCCGTGTCCGGAGACGTGCAGCGGCGGGTTCATGCTGCCGTACATTACATCGGCGCCGCGCCGCGCCATGTGGTCGATCATGCGGTAGATGGGCTTCTCGTTCCCCGGTATGATGCGCGCGCTGAGCACCACGGTGTCGCCCTTTTCCACCGCGACGTGCTTGTGATTGTCCACCGCCACGCGCGCCAGCGCGGACATCGGCTCGCCCTGCGTACCGGAGATCAGGATGGCGACCTTGGAGGGGTCCGTGCTCATGGCGTCCTGCGGGCGCAGCAGGATGCCGTCGGGGATGTCGAGCAGCCCCAGATTGTGCGCGATCTCGGTCACCGTCACCATACTTCGGCCGATGATCGCCACCCGCCGGCCGTATTCGCGCGCGAGGTCCAGCACGAGTTGGATGCGGTGAATCGAGGAACTGAAGCAGCTCACCACGACGCGGCGGTCGGCGCGCGCGAAGATTTCTTCCATGCGCGGACGCACGGCGCGTTCGCTCTCGGTGTAGCCGGGCCGGTCCGCATTCGTCGAGTCGCTGAGCAGGAGCAGCACACCGCGCTTGCCGTAATCGGCCATGGTGTGGAGGTCGAAGAGTTCGTTGTCGGTGGGGGTGGGGTCCACCTTGAAATCTCCGGTGTGAATGATGACGCCGAGGGGAGTGGTGATGGCCAGCGCGACGGCGCTCACGATCGAGTGGGTCACGTTGATGAACTCGATCTGGAACGGACCGACCCCGATGGCCTGTTTGGGCTTCACGCGGATGAAGCGCGGTTCCTCCTCCAGGGAGTACTCCTCCAGACGGCGCTCGACCAGAGCCAGGGTGAAGGCCGTCCCGTAAACCGGGACGTTGATTTCGGAGAGGAGGTAGGGGACCGCGCCGATGTGGTCCTCATGGCCGTGGGTCAGGATGATGGCACGGACGTGCTCCTGATTCTCCTTGAGGTAGGTGAGGTCGGGCATGACCAGGTCAACGCCCAGAAGCTCAGCCTCCGGAAACATCATCCCGGCATCGACCACGATGATGTCGTCGCCGTAGCGGATGGCGGTCATGTTCATGCCGAACTCGCCAAGTCCGCCAAGCGGTATAACGTGTAACTTCTTATCTGACATTTATTTTTACTTTAAATACTCATGCAGTGCTTGAGCAGGAAACGGATTCTGCATAATGGGTGGTCACAAACGCCGGGAGCGCCGGCATCGGAGCTGCTTCGGCAGGGTGCAATCGGACATCATGAAAGCGCACTTAATCACTTATTTCCAATCACATTCGCGACGAATCGCAGAAACCACTTGACCCCCAACCGGAAACTGGTACCGAAAGGAGTACTCCCGGGGTCTCCCGGAGGGCGCTCAGATACCTCGCCCCGGCCCGGAGAAGCCCTCTGACGCCTCTGCGGACCCGCGGACGGTTCGTACCCGCGCCAGCTTCGCCGGAAAGCCTCCCGGGTCCCGGAAACGGGCGGCGCGATCCTGTCACCATGAACTTCAAGTATAGCGTTTGAGGAACCCCCCGAAAGCAGAAATGCTCACCCCGAAGGGTGAGCATTTCGTATCCCCTGTTCTACCAGGGTGATGTTCGATGGGAGAATCAGTTTCGACGGAATCGCAACCGCCAAAACTTTGTAGTTGGATCTTATGTCCTTATGGCCCCTGAGTCAAGAAAAAATCCGGCCCGAAAATTTCGGTCGTAACCCCCTCATTGGGGCCAACTTGCGGGTATGGACACTTTTCCACAGACGCCTTCGGAGGCCGGAAAACCCCCAGATTCCACCTCAACATTTCAGTCTAAGGTATACATATACCGCTGCTTATGAATTTGAGGTCAGCGCCGGTCGATGTGCAGCGCCAGGAACGTTTCGAACTCTTCGCCGTTGCGGCCGCGCCGCCGGATCAGCCGCATCCCACCCACCGCCAACCCGGATACGACGGAAAACGCCAACAGTATCCCGATGAGAATGAACGCATTTACCACCAGGTTGCCGATGTTATCCCGCCGGGTGGGAACGTACTCATCCACGGTCACGGTGGCCTGGTAGCGGACTTTTCCGAGCAACCTCTCGGCCGCGTCGGCGTCCGCCGGTTTTAGCACCACAGCCAGGAGGGGGCCGCTCCGTTTGACCATCAGCCCGGGGATTTGGGAGAATTCCGCCTCGCGCTGCCTGGCGATCAGGTGGGTCGGGTAGTTGAAAATCGCCAGTTCCATGTCGCCTTTCGGATTCCGGTACATCCCCGTCACGGCTTCGGCGCCGTAGCGGAAAGCGGCCGCGGCGGGCGGAATCCCGGGGTAGAACCGCTCCAGGCTGGCCGGCCCTGTGATGTACCGCTCCGTATTGGGGAGGAGGTTCTCTGAGGGCAGGTCTTCGGCCAGCGGCGGCAGCACGGTGCTGTCCACGTTTTTTAGCGCGCTGGTAACGGCTGAGATCTCCGCGCTCTCCGGCTTGTGTCCGTTGAAGGAGATGACGTAGTTGCCGTACAGGAGCAGCAGCGAATCGGGCGTTTCGGCCGCAAGCGGCGCCGCCGGCGACGGTGAGGCCTTCGCCGGGCGCTGCCAGAAGAACGCGGCCATGGCCCCGGTGCTATCGTTCAGCATCCAGGCAGTGACCGTTAGCTTCTCTTTTCCCTTGGCATAAGTGGCAGATTCGGCTGACTTTAGCCCGTACTCGTCCCACACCGCCTTATCGGCGTTGGAGAGAGGCGCGGCGGCGCCTTTCTGATAGGCTCCGATGGCACTGGGCAGCAGGGCAGCCGGAGACAGCACCGGCAACAGGAGTACGGCGAACAGATACTTCATTACCCTCCATTAGACACCGGATCCCACTACAAAAGATCCAACCATTCACAGGCGGGGGCGAATTCGCAGCATTTCCCGCGGAACCGGGTCCCCGGCACCGGTGTCTAACGCCGCATGCTGTCTGGTATCGAGGGAATCTTGCAGGACGTGCGCTACGGCGCGCGCGGACTGCGCCGGCGGCCCGGCTTCGCGCTCGCCGCCATTCTGGCCGCCGGGCTCGGCATCGGCGCATCCACCGCCGTTTTCAGCGCGGTGGACCGCATCCTCTTCCGTCCCCTGCCTTATCGCGACGAGGGCCGCCTGGTCTCCGTGGGGATCATGGCGCCGCTCGATTCCAACGAATTCCTGCTCGCGGAGGGCTACTTCGAGTTGCGGCGCAACCCCGGTCCCCTGGCCGAGGTCACGTCGTTCCAGGCAGGCAATTTCGCTTGCGACCTGACCGAAAACCATCCGCTGCGGCTGCGCTGCCTGCGCGCGGAGGCCAATTTCCTGGCGACGCTGGGGGTCGCGCCCGCCGCCGGACGCGCCTTCACGGCGGAAGAGGACCGTCCGCACGGCCCGGCGGTGGCCATGATCTCCTATGGGCTGTGGAGCAGCCGTTTCGGGCGCGATCCCGGGGTGGTTGGCCGCACGCTGACGATCGATGGCGTACCCACAGCCATCGCCGGAGTTCTGCCGAAGGACTTCCTGATGCCGACGCTGACCGGCCTGGACGTGCTGCTGCCCGAGGCCCTCGACGAATCGCGCGAACGCTCCGGGCGCGCCCTGCGCGCTTTCGGCCGACTCCGACCCGGTGTGACCATCGAACAGGCGCGCACGGAGCTGCAACCGTATTTCGCGCGCGTGCTTGAAACCGTGCCGCCCCGCTTCCGCAAGGAGGTCAGCCTGCGCATCCGCGACCTCCGCGAGCGGCAGGTGGGCAGCGTGCGGCTGGCCTCGGCGGCCATCTTCGGAGCGGTACTCGCGGTGCTGCTGATCGCCTGCGCCAACATCGCGAACCTGCTGCTGGCGCGCGCCGCGGGGCGTGAACGGGAGATCGCGGTGCGCCGCGCGCTGGGCGCATCGCGTGCCCGCATCGTGCGCCAGGTGATTGTGGAGAGCCTGCTGGTGGGGCTGGCGGGCGGGGTCGCCGGCTGCGGACTCGCCTGGGCCATGCTGCGCGTCTTCCGTTCGATGGCGCCGGAAGGACTGCCGCGCCTGGACGAAGCTTCGCTCGATCCGCGCGTGCTCGCCTTCGCGCTGGCCGCGTCGGCGGGATCGGCCTTGCTCTTCGGACTCGCTCCCGCCCTGCGCCGGACGGCTCCGGCTTTGGGCGCCGGACGCGCCACCGCCCTTTCGCGCGGCTGGCTGCGCGGCGGACTGGTCACCGCGCAGGTGGCGCTTTCGCTGGTCCTGCTCACCGGCGCCGCGCTGCTGCTGCGCAGCCTGTGGAACCTGGAGAGCGTGCCGCTGGGCATCGCCGGCGACCATGTGTTGACGGCGAAGTTCGTGCTTGGCCGGCAGCGCTACGCCTCGCCGGCCGCGCAGACCGCGTTCTTCGCCGAACTGGAGCGCCGCCTCTCCTCGCTGCCGGGGGTGACGGCGGCGGCGATCAGCGATTCCCTGCCCCCCTCGGGCGGCACCCGCGGACGGCCATTGTCAACGATCGAGGTGGAAGGCAAGGCGCGGCGTCCGGAGGGCACCGGCGGGATGGTGGACTGGCGCTACATCACCCCAGGCTACTTTCACGCGCTCGGCATCCCGCTGGAGCGCGGCCGCGGCTTCACCGAAGACGATCGCGGCGCCGGCGCCCATGCGGTGGTGGTCAGCCGGACGCTGGCGCGGCAGATGTTCGGTAACGAGGACGCCCTGGGCAAGCACATCCTGGGCGATGGCCCCGATGGCTGGTACACCGTGGTCGGGGTGGCGGCGGACGTGCACAACAACGGGCTCCAGACTTCGCCCGCAGCCGAATACTACCTGGTTCGCAAGCCCTTCCCGGATACCACTTTCGCCAACGCCGAGCCGCCCACGGGATGGCGCTCAGCGGGCGTCGTGGTGCGCACCGCGATCGACCCGCGCTTCGCCGCGGCGGCGGTGCGCGACGCCTTCGCCGGCCTGGATCCACAATTGCCAGTGGAGATGGAGACGATGCGGCAGCGCCTGGATCAGCTCACCGGGCAGCCGCGCTTTTACGCGACGCTGCTGGCCGTTTTTGCCGCGGCGGGCGCGCTGCTGGCGGCCATCGGGTTGTTCGGCGTGCTGTCGTTTCTGGTGGCGCAGCGGCGGCGGGAAATCGGCGTGCGGGTGGCGCTGGGCGCGACCCCGGGGCAGATCGCGCGGCTCACGTTCGCGTTCGCCGCGCGCTGGACCGGCGCGGGACTGCTTGCCGGCGCCGCGGGATCGTTCGCCGCCGCGCGCTGGCTGCGGTCGATGCTCTTCGGCATCGCGCCGGGAGACGTCCGCGCACTGGGAGCGGCGGCGGCGCTGCTGGCCGCAGTCGCCCTCCTCGCGGCGGCGGGTCCCTCGCGCCGCGCGGCTCGCCTGGACCCGATGGAATCGCTGCGCGAGGAGTAGCGCCGGCAGTCCGGCGCCGGCCGCGGAGACGGGGGTTAACCCGCCTTGATTCCGCATTCCGGCTGCATTAGGATAGCGCCATGCTGGAATTCAATTTGCCGGTGATGTCCGCGACCGCCGGCTTGAGGGATGCGTTCGCGCCGCTGATTCTCGGCCAGGTGAGCGGCCTGGTCGTCGAATCCGGCGCCGCGAAGAGGCTGCTGCACTACGTGGATCTGGTCAACGCCTTGAGCAAGGGCATCCTCTATCTGGGAGACGTGCCCGGCGGAGTCAAGCTGGAGGAAACACCCGGCGGTCCACCGCAACCCGATTATCAACTGCTCAACGCGGTCGCCGGCAGCGCCCGCGTCCTGAGCCGCATGGAGCGGCTGACGCACATGTATCTGAGCGCTCCCACCGGCTACTGCTGCGACGGCCCGGACCACCACTGCTACCCGCCCTACACACGCGGCGGCGACGACCATTGCGTGGTGCTGCTCTGTTCGGGGCGCCTGCCATAACCGGACACCATGCTCGGCACCCTGCTCAGCAGCCTGACTTCGCTCAGCACCTTTCTCTCGCGCGCCTTCCTGATCGCGGCGTTCATCCCGGCGCTGCTATTCGTGTTCCTCCACGCGCTGATGCTCTACCTCTGGAATTGGGGGGTCCGCGGCTGGCTGGAAGGGCAGTTGATGGATTCCAGCGCGGCGCACCGCGGCATCGTATTCGCGGCGCTGTTCATCGGGGTATGGATCGGCGCGTACCTGGTGGCGGCGCTGACGCCGCTGTGGACGCGCACCCTGGAGGGCCGAAACTGGGGCGCGCTGCGTAAGCCCGGCACGGCGCATCATCGCCGCCGTTACGATGAGCTGACCGGGCGCATCAACAATGCCGTCGGCGTCTACGCGCGCATCGAAACCAGGCGCGCGGGGTGGCGCAACGCCGTGACCGCCGCGGCTCGTGCCGCGCCGGCCGCGGCCGCCGCGCCGCCGGCTTCCGCCACCACCGCACCCGCCGTGGAGCATCTTCGCGCGCTGCAAACCATCTACGCCATGGTGCCGTTCGGGGATCTGGATACGGCGTACGCCAATCTCGCCGCCGAAATCGGGACCATGGGGGTGACGCCGGAACTGAAGTCGCTCGCCGAGGCGCTGCCGCTGCTCACTGACTACGCCAGCCACCGCGCGCAGAGCGAACACTCACGCCTGCTGGCGGAGCGCAACATGAGCTTCGGCATCGCCGAGGACATCGCGCCCACCGAATTCGGCAACGTGGGGCTGGCCGCGGAGAGCTACGCCATGCGCGCCTACCAGTGCAATCTCACGCAGATCTGGGGCGCGCTCCGCCAGGCCGCGCAGAAGGACGATAAACTCGCTCCGGCGCTGGAAGACGCCAAGACGCAACTGGATTTTCTGGTGGCGTCCTATTTCCTATTCCTGGCCTGGAGCCTGCCCTGGGCGCTGGTTTTCGCGCTGCGCGGCGAGATGGTGTGGTCGGCAGTGTTCGCCCTGGGCGGACCGTGGCTGGCCTGGGCGCTGTGGTACGGCGCCGCGGTGGAGCGCTACCGTGTCATGCAGGACCTGATCACCTCGCTGCTGGATTCGCTGCGCTTCCAGGTGCTCGGCAACCTGCATCTGTGCCAGCCGATGGATCTCGAAGAAGAGCGGGCGTTGTGGCGCGCGCTCGATCTCACCATCGGCAACGGCCAGCCGGGCAACCTGCGCTACCGCCCAGGGACCACGCCATGATCCTGCCGTTCCTGCTTACGGGCCTGCTCCTGCTCGCGCTGACCCTGATGTGGAACCCGCCCGAGAAACCGCGCGCGCCGTGGCACGTGCTGGCCGCGGTGCTGGGATTCGCCGCGATCGTGAGTTGGATCGCGGGCGCGTCCGGCCCGCCCGCGCCGGCGCCGCCGCCGGCGTGGGTCGCCGCGCGCGACCTGGTGGCGAACACGCGGCTGAGCGCCGGCGATCTGCGCAAGCCCGTGTTTCCGGCGCCGCTCGATGCCGGGCCCCTGGCCCCAGCCTCGGCGCTGACCGGAAAGTATGTGGCGGCCGCCCACAAGAAAGGTCAGCCCATCTGGCCGACGGACGTGGGCGACGCCCCCGCGCCGCGCGCGCGTCCCGGCGCCGTGCTGTTGTTCTACGCGCCGGAAACGCTGGGAAGCGCGCGCGCGTTCGTCAATGCCGGCAGCCGCGTGCTGATTTGCGAAAAGGCCAAGCCGTGCGGCGGCCAGTCTTACACGGTGGAAGCGGTGGTGAGCGGCGATCCGGGCGCCATCGTGGTGCAGGTTCCCGAAACCGACCTCGACCGCGTTCGCGCAATCGCCGAACCGGTCCTGATCGTGGCGGCACTTTAGGAGACAAACGGAGGCAGACGTGTCCGATCTTTTGTGGAGAAAGCTCAAGGAAGTCAAAGTGCCGGAAGTGGCTAAGGCGGCCGCGGCGCCCGGCACCGCCTGGACCATCGGGCTGGATTTCGTCGCGCCTAAGCGGCTGTACCGGCTGCAACTGGTAAGCGGCCGCTGGAAACTGAAGGAGCAGGCGGCGGACTGCGCAGCCGACGGCTACCCGCGCACCGTCACCCGGGGAGCGGCGCTGCTCGCGCCGGACGCGCCGGTGGGATGCCTGCTGGCCAAGGTCGGCGGCAGCACGGCGGACAACGCGGGGCTGATCTTCGCGGCAGGGCGATACTGCGTGTTCCAGGTGGAGGAGGCAAAGGCCGGCCCACTCTATCTCGGGACCAACGACGTCGCCGCTTTCATGGACGAGGTCGAGAACCAGTTGACGGTCGAAATCGCGGTCGCGTTTTAGGAGCAGCGGCCGCTGCCGCAGCGGCAGGGATCGTTGCGCACGACCTGGGCGCCGCCGGCCACCGGTTTCGTTCAGCGGCCCTGACCGGGATCAGTCGACGCGAGGCATTTGCTTGATGCGCTTGGCGTGCTTGCGTGGCGCAAATACAAATAGGGATGGCGCGGGCGGATCCGGGGCGAATTTCCAGACGATCGTTTCATCGACATCGGAGTTGATGCCGTGCGCGGAAGAGACGTTCCTGAGGATTGTACTCTGGCAGGGCAGGTGGGACTTAGAGAGTACGCGCAAT
>JAFDVU010000241.1 GCA_018268835.1 Acidobacteriota bacterium
GCAAAGGCGAGCGCCAGCTCGCCCGCACGAGTACCGTCGGCCTCCGGCCGACCTTCGGATCGCCACGCGTGTCGAGCCTCTCACGAAATGGGCGCAATTCGGCCGGGTCGAAAACCCGAGCGCATAAGGCGTACCGGCGCAGACTCCGGTTCGATCCAAAGGTCGGCCAGAGGCCGACGCTACCATTTCTTCCGCGACCCGCAGGGTCTGGCTGACAGGCCGGGAGGCCTGCGCTACTTTGCGATGGTGACTTCGGCGGTGCCGGGGACGGGGATCTCGACGGTGCGGGTCTCTTTCGGCTTCAGCGTGATGCGCTGAAAGCCGGCGAGCGAGCCATTCACATACGCCTGCACCACTTCGTCGCCGGCCACGGCTCCGGTGTTGGTCACTTCCACCGTGGCCTTGCCGGGCTGCCGCGCAAGGTTGCGGTAGGCGAATGTCGTGTAGCTCAAGCCGTAGCCGAAGCGGAACAGCGGTTCGCCCTGGAAGAAGCGGTAGGTGCGGCCCTTCATCGAATAATCGGTGAACGGCGGGAGTTGATCCGCGGACTTGTAGAAGGTCACGGGGAGGCGTCCGCCAGGGTTGTAATCGCCGAAGAGAACGTCGGCGATGGCGTCGCCCGCGGCTTGCCCGGGATACCAGGCTTCGACGATGGCGGGGAGGTGGTCGCGCGCCCAATTGACGGCGAGCGCGCTGCCGTTCATCAGCACAAGCACCGTGGGCTTGCCGAGCGCGGCCACCTTCTCCATGAGGTCCTGCTGGGCGCGGGGAAGATCGAGCGAGACGCGGTCGCCGCCGGCGAAGCCTTCCACCGGCACGCTCATCTCTTCGCCTTCCAGGCGCGGCGAAAGGCCGAGCACGAGGATCACCGCATCGCTCTGCCGGGCGGCGGCGAGCGCGGCGGGAGTTTCGTCCGCCGGTGGCAGCGACCATTCGAGCCGGATCTTCGCGTTGCCGACGAACTGGTGGAAGTCGAGCCGGATGGCGTAGAGTTTGCCCGCTTCCAGCGTCACGGCGGCGTAGCGGTGCGTGGACTCGTGGATGTTGTTCTGGTCGGCGATGCGCTTGCCATCGAGGTACAGCTCAAACGCGCTCATGCCCCACGCGCCGAGTTGGTAGGTTCCGCTGACCTTGGGCGCGAGGTAGCCGCTCCAGCGTACTCCGTAGTCCAGCGGCTGGAGCCCGGGACCGGGGACCTGGTCCCACCAGTTGAAGTCCACCTGCGGGTCGGTGCGGATGAAGGCGGGCTTGGGGTTGGCCGGGATGTCGCCGACCATCTGGCCGGAGCCGGGATACGTGAGTTCGCGCGGGCGGTGGCGCTGCCCGTCGAAGTTGGCGGTGGCGTAGTACTCGGCGACCAGGCCGGGGCGGCGGCCGGCGCCGTTGGTAGTGAACAGCGCCGAGGCTGGGATAGCCTCCAGCGCCGGCATGTTGGCGGCGAGCGCGCTGCCCCGCGCGTAGAGGACTCGGCCGCCGGATCCGAGTTTGCGGCGGATGCCGGCCAGCGGCGTCACGGGCGCGCTGGGGTCGCCGTTGTAATTGCCGAGTAAAGTTTCGGGATCGTCGCCATTGGGGCCGATGACCGCGACGGTCTTTAGCGTCTTTGCCAGCGGCAGGGCGCGGCTGTCGTTCTTCAGCAGCACGATGGATTTGCGCGCGGTTTCGAGCGCGAGCGCGCGGTGCTCGGGGCTGTCGTTGACCGAGTACGGGATCTGCGCGTACTTCACCATCGAGGGCGGATCGAACAGGCCGAGTTGAAAGCGCGCGCGGAAGAGCCGGCGGAGCGAGGTGTCGAGGTCGGCTTCGCGTAGTAGTCCCGCGCGCACGGCGGGGATCAGGTTGGCGTACTCGACGCCGCAGTTGAGGTCCGTGCCGGCCTTCACGGCGGCGGCGACGCCGCCTTCGGGCGTAGGCGAGGTCTTGTGGTTGAGATAGATGTCGCCGATGGCGCCGCAATCGCTGACCACGTAGCCGGTGAAGCCCCACTCCTTGCGCAGGATGCCGTCCAGCAGCAGCGGACTGGCGCACGCGGGCGCCCCATCCACGCGGTTGTAGGCGCACATGACGGAAGCGGCGTGGCCGTCCTTGACGGCGGCGGCGAATTGCGGGAGGTAGCTTTCGCGGAGGTCGGCGGGGCTGACCACCGCGTCGAAGGTGTGGCGCAGGGATTCGGGTCCGCTATGCACGGCGAAGTGCTTCGCTGTGGCGATGGCTTTGTAGTAGTGCGGATCGTCGCCCTGGATGCCGCGGATGAACTGCACGGCGAGCGCGCCGGTGAGGAAGGGATCTTCGCCGTAAGTTTCCATGCCGCGTCCCCAGCGGGGATCGCGGAAGAGGTTGATGTTGGGGGTCCAGAAGGTGAGCCCCTGGTAGATGTTGCGCTGTCCGCGGCGGACGGCCTCGTGATACTTGGCGCGGGCTTCATCGGAGATGGCGCCGGCGACGCGGTGGATCAGCGGCGCGTCCCAGGTGGCGGCGAGTCCGATGGCCTGCGGGAAGACGGTGGCGCGTCCGGCGCGGGCGACGCCGTGCAGGCACTCGTTCCACCAGTTGTAGGCCGGGACGCCAAGGCGCTCGATGGCCGGAGCGTCGTTCATCATCTGCGCGACTTTCTCTTCGAGGGTCATGCGCGAGACGAGGTCGTCGACACGCCGGTCGAGCGGCGCGGACGGGTCCTGGTAGAGCGGCCTCTGCTGCGACGAGAGAGAGGCCGCAACCAGAACGAGGAAGGTGAAGCGGATGCTCTTGGCGTACATCAGATGAACTCGTTGATCAGGTTTTCGAGGAATTCCTGGCGGCCGCTCGCGTTCGGCGAGACGTCGCCCTTGGCGAGGATGTAGGCTTCGATTTCCTTGAGTGACGCCTTGCCGGATTCGATGCGGGCGCCGATGCCGGAATCCCACGAGGAGTAACGCTGTTTGACGAATTCGGCTAGGCGTCCGTCCTTGCGGATGGCGGCGGCGATTTTCAGGCCGCGGGCGAAACAGTCCATACCGCCGATGTGGGCGTAGAACAGATCGATGGGCTCGAAGCTTTCGCGGCGCACCTTGGCGTCGAAGTTCACGCCGCCGGTCTTGAACCCGCCGTACTTCAGGATGGTCAGCATGACGTAGGCGCCGAGGTAATAACTGGTGGGGAACTGGTCGGTATCCCAGCCGAGAAGTTCGTCGCCGGTGTTGGCGTCGATGGAGCCGAGCGCTCCGGCCGAGGCCGCGACCTCGAGTTCGTGGTGCATGGTGTGGCCGGCGAGGGTGGCGTGGTTGGTCTCCACGTTCAGCTTGAAGTGCGGCAAGAGGTCGTACTCGCGCAGGAAGTTGAGGCAGGCGGCGGCGTCGGAATCGTACTGGTGCTTGGTGGGCTCCTTGGGCTTGGGCTCGATGTAGAACTGGCCGCGGAACCCGATCTTCTTTTTGTGGGCCACGGCCAGGTGCAGGAATCTGGCCAGGTGCTCCTGCTCGCGTTTCATGTCGGTGTTGAGCAGGGTCATGTAGCCTTCGCGTCCGCCCCAGAAGGTGTAGCCCTCGCCGCCGAGTTCGTGGGTGACTTCGAGCGCCTTCTTGACCTGCGCGGCGGCGTAGGCGAAGACGTCGGCGTTGCAGGTGGTGGCGGCGCCGTGCATGAAGCGCGGATGCGAAAACAGGTTGGCCGTTCCCCAGAGCAGCTTGATGCCGGTGCGCTGCTGTTCCTCCTTGAGCACCTTGGCGACGGCGTCGAGGTTGCGGTTGGTTTCGGCCAGGGTGCGGCCTTCGGGGGCGACGTCGCGATCGTGCCAGGCGTAGTAGGGGGCGCCGAGCTTGTGCATGAATTCGAAGGCGGCGCGAACGCGATTCTGCGCGTTGGCCACCGAGTTGGAGCCGTCGTCCCAGGGGCGCAGCATGGTGCCGGAGCCGAACGGATCGCTGCCGGTGCCGCGGAAGGTGTGCCAGTAGACCACGCTGAAGCGCAGGTGGTCGCGCATGGTCTTGCCCTCCACGAGTTCGCCGGCGTTGTAATGCTTGAAGGCGAGCGGATTCTTCGAATCCGGGCCTTCGTAGGGGATGGAGCCGACCTTGGGGAAGGCCGCGCGACGGGGCGAGTTCTTCGATTTGGTTTTCATTGGTCAGGCCATTCTAGCGTGAACTTGGTTGAATTCGTGGAGCGCGGCCTGCATGGCGAGGATGTTCTCGCGCGGCATGCCCGGGCTGATACCGCCGCCGACGGAGAGGATAATGCCTTCGCCGCCCGACGCCTCGAGCACCCGCAGCGTCTCCGCGCGGACCTCTTCGGGCGTTCCGCGCACGCCGATTTCGAGCGGGTTCACGTTGCCCATGAGGCACATGCGATCGCCCACGCGGCGTTTGACGTCGGCGATGTCGCGCTGCTTGCCCCAGTTCAGGACGTGGAAGCCGCAGTCGGGGAGATGATCCAGGCAGGCGTTGATTTCGGCGTCGTTGTGGTAGATCTTGACCCAGTCCCTGGGGAAGGCTTCACAGACGCGGGTCAGGTAGGGATGAGCGAATTCCCGGTAATAGCGGCGGTTGACGAAGCCGACGATGTCATCCAGCAGGAGGATGCCCTCGACGGTATCGCCCATGGCGCGGTGCTGCGCCTTGAGCCAGTCGATAACGAGGCGCGTGGCAAGGTCGAGCAGTTTGTGGGCCCCCTCCGGGTTCTCCGCGAGGTCCATCATGAAGGTGGTGGTCCCGCGCACGAAAGCGGCGGTGCACATGGGGCCGCGCGAGGTGACGATGGGCAGGATGTGTCCGGTATCGAGGATGCGCTGGCGTTGCGCGGCGATGCGGTGCAGCGTGAGGGCGGCGAATCCATCGGCTTCGATCTCGTAGCCGGCGATTTCGTCCACGTCCTCGAGTCGTTGCAGGGTATGCGAGACGCTCGGGGTGGCGTCCTTCCAGAATTTGATTTTGGCGCCGAGGGCGGAAGGCTCGGCCGCCATGCCGTATTCCATCCACCAGCCTGGAACGAAGATAATGCCGGGATATTCGCCGATGATTTTCCGGTTGGCCTGGAACCAGAGTTCAGGGTCCAGGTAGTAGTCCATGTGGCTGATCTTCAGGTAGCCGGGGATCCAGGGACTGTCCACGATGAGGGCCATCGGAACCGGGTTGGGGCTGGTCAGCCTGGCAGCTCGTTTGAACACTTCCCACTGCTCTGGGAGCATCGGTTTCTCTCTCTGGTTCGAATTAGTTTCATGGTACAACCAATTCCGGATATTTCAAGGTGCGAGAACCGCGGCGCCGTCGATTGCGTCGTTCTTCACGGCCTGCAGGGCTTCGTTGGCGGCGTCCAGCGGGAAGACCGTGACGCGGGGGCGCAGCCCGATTCCCGCGGCGAGCGCGAGGAAGTCGCCGGCGTCGGCGCGGGTCATGTTGGCGACGCTGCGCAACTGTCGTTCGCCCCAGAGGAGGCGGTCGTAATCGAACTCCGGGATGCGATCGAGGTGGATGGCGTTGATGGCGACGACTCCGCCCTTGCGCAGGCTGGACAGCGCGGCGACGACCACGTCGCCGGAGGGCGCGAAGGTGACGGCGCGGTCGAGTTCGACCGGCGGACGATCGCGCTCGCCACCGACCCACTCGGCGCCAAGGGAAGCGGCGAGTTTGCGGTGGGATTCGCCGCGGGTGGAGACGTAGACCTTGCACTTCCAGGCGTGCAGCACGGCGATGGCGAGGTGAGCGGAGGCGCCGAAGCCGAAGAGTCCGACGTTCTCTCCGGGCTGGACTCCGGCGACGCGCAGGCTGCGGAATCCGATGATGCCGGCGCACAGCAGTGGCGCGGCGTGCAGGTGGTCGAGCGCGTCGGGGAGGCGGACGACGAAATCGGCGCGGGCGACGGCGTACCCGGCGTAGCCGCCATCGACGGTGTAGCCGGTGAAGGTGGGGGAGTCGCAGAGGTTCTCTTCGCCGCGGCGGCAGTAGGGGCAGGAACCGTCGGT
This sequence comes from Acidobacteriota bacterium, assembly GCA_018268835.1. Taxonomy (GTDB): domain Bacteria; phylum Acidobacteriota; class Terriglobia; order Bryobacterales; family Bryobacteraceae; genus Solibacter. The sequence continues at coordinate 5,933 of JAFDVU010000241.1, forward strand.
GCCGCCAATCCAGGAAACGCCGACGCGCGTGCCCGGCGGGAGACCGGGGGCGCCATCACCGGCGATTTCACCGGCGATCTGGTGCCCGGGAATGACCCGCCCGCGGCGCGGCGGGAGTTCGCCTTCGACGATGTGTAGATCCGTGCGGCAGACGCCGCAGGCGCGGACGCGAATGAGGACGTGCCCCGCGGGCGGGACCGGATCGTCGCAGGCTTCGATGAGCAGGGGGCGCCGGGCGATGGGCGCGGGGAAGCGGAGCGTGGCGGCGTTCATGTGTGCCTCCTCCTCCAGAGTAGCGGCTTGGTCCGCCCGCGGCCCCCCTGTTACCCTAATCTCTTGCGACTCCGAATTCTGGCCGCCGGCGGCGCGGCACTGCTTCTCGCTTCCTGCGGATACATCGGCGATCCCCTGCCTCCGCTGGCCAACGTGCCGGTGCGGGTCACGGACCTGGCCGCGATTCAGCGCGGCGGGGTCGTGATTGCGCACTTCACCGTGCCGCAACTCACCACCGAGAGCAAACCGATCCCGCTGCCGCTGACGCTGGACCTGCGGGCGGGGCCCAACGCCGGCGACCACTTCGACCAGAATCAGTGGGCCGCGCAGGCACGCCACATCCCGGCGCCCGAAATCACCGGTGCTCTGGCCACATACAACATCCCGTGCGGGGAGTGGCTGGGCAAGGAAGTGCTGCTCTCGGTGAGGATCACGGCCGGCAACGGCAAGCAGAGCGAGTGGTCGAACATCGTGATCGTGCCGGTGGTGGCGGCTCCGGCTGTGCCCGGCGCGGTGACGGCGACAGCTACCGCGCAGGGCGTGCGCGTGGCATGGCGCGCGCCGGAAGGCCGGTTCCGCGTGCTGCGCGCGGCGGAGGGCGGCGAGTACGCGGTCGCCGTCACGGTCGACAAGCCCGAGTGGATCGATACCGCGGCCGAATTCGGCAAGCCGTACCGGTATCGAGTGCAGGCAATCGTGCCGCTAGAGAACAACAAGGAAGCCGAGAGCGAGATTTCCAGCGAGGTCGAGATCACACCGAAGGACACATTCCCGCCCGCCGTCCCCGCCGGGTTGCGCGCGGACGCGGCGCCGGGGTCGATCGAACTGGCCTGGGACCGCGATCCCGATCCCGACCTGGCCGGGTATCGCATCTACCGCGCCGCGGGCAACGGCAACTTCGAGAAACTGGCCGAGGTATCGCAGATCCCCGCCTATTCCGACCACGCGGTCCAACACGGCACCCGCTACCGCTATGCAGTGACGGCGTTCGACCGGAATGGGAATGAGAGCGGAAAGTCGGGAGTGGTGGAAGTAGGGTTCTGAGACAAGAAGTTAAGAAGTTAGACGTTGAGATGACGGCAGGCGGCCCTGCCGTCATCCACTTCTGCTCGGTGGTGCGTCTGGCACTACAGACTCAGGTGCTGTGCTTGCTATTGCCCCTTCCCCTGGTGTACACTGTGACTTCGATGTCCCGCTGCTATTCCAGCTCGTTTACGTACCGGTTCCGGCGCTTCGGCCGGGCCGGGTAAACACGGGGTTGGCAGCGGTTTTGCGTTTTTGATTTTCAACCAGCCCCACTCGAAAGAGTGGGCTTTTTGTTTTAAGGAGACTTTTTCATGATCATTTCCATGCGCCCCCACGCCAAGCGTGCCGAGATCGACCACGTCTGCGAGCGCATCCGCGAGTTCGGCTACAAGGTGCACTCGATCGAGGGCGAGGAACGGGTGGTAATCGGCGTCGTCGGAGTCGGCGATGTCACCGCCTGCCTGGAATCGCTGGAAGCCACGCCCGGAGTGGAGAGCGCGGTGCGCATTTCGGCGCCGTACAAGTTCGTCAGCCGCGAATTCCGTCCGCAGCGTTCGGCGATCAGGCTGAACGGCCTGGAAATCGGCGGCGGAGAGTTCGTGGTGATGGCCGGCCCCTGTTCGGTGGAAAGCGAAAAGCAAATCATGGAGACGGCAGAGGGCGTCGCCGCGGCGGGCGCCAAGGTGCTGCGCGGCGGCGCGTTCAAGCCGCGTACGTCGCCTTACGATTTCCAGGGCATGGAGGAAGCCGGCCTCAAACTGCTGCGCAAAGCCAAGGAAGCCACCGGATTGGCCACCGTCACCGAAGTGATGAGCGACCGCGACGTGGAACTGATCGCCGAATACGCCGATTGCATGCAGGTGGGCGCGCGCAACATGCAGAACTTCGCGCTGCTCAAGTCGCTGGGCGCGTGCGGACGGCCGGTGCTGCTGAAGCGCGGCATGAGTTCCACAATCAAGGAACTGCTGATGAGCGCCGAGTACATCGTGGCCCACGGCAACCCCAACGTGATCCTGTGCGAACGCGGCATCCGCACGTTCGAGACGGCGACGCGCAACACGTGCGATATCGCGGCGGTTCCGGTGCTGAACGAACTCACGCACCTGCCCGTCATCCTGGACCCGAGTCACGCCACCGGCAAGCGCAGCCTGGTTCCGGCGCTGGCCCGCGCCGGCGTGGCCATCGGCGCGGACGG
>JAFDVU010000242.1 GCA_018268835.1 Acidobacteriota bacterium
CGCAGCACCTTGCGTACCTTCGATACCGGCAACTGCAGCCGCTTGGCGAGTTCCTCGTTGGTCGGCTCCCGCCCCAGCTCCTGGACCATCTGCCGCGACGTGCGGATCAGCTTGTTGATGGTCTCGATCATGTGCACCGGGATGCGGATCGTGCGCGCCTGGTCGGCAATGGCGCGCGTGATCGCCTGCCGCACCCACCACGTCGCATAGGTCGAGAATTTGTAGCCGCGGCGGTACTCGAACTTGTCCACCGCCTTCATCAGCCCGATATTGCCTTCCTGGATCAGGTCCAGGAACTGCAGCCCGCGATTGGTGTAGCGCTTGGCGATGCTCACCACCAGGCGCAGGTTGGCCTCGATCAGTTCCTTCTTCGCCGTTTCCGCTTCCTGGTGCGCCTGGGTGATGATCTCCAGCGTGCGCCGCAATTCCGCCGCGCTGGCGCCAAACTGCTCCTCGAGCGTCTGCAGTTTCTGCGCCTGCCCGCGCTGTTCCTTGCGCAGGTCCTTCACGCCCTCGGCGCGCGCGCCCGGCCACGTCTCGAGTTTGCGCTGCAACTGCGAGAGGCTGGCCTCGATCGGCTTCATCTCTTCCACCGCGGCGCGGAGGCGGTCGATCAGGTGGTGGATCACGATCGACTGGAACTTGAGCTCACGGCACATGCGCGACGTACGCACCACCATGCGGCCGACTTCCCACAACTGGCGGCGGTGCTGCTTGGGCTTCATCGCGCGCGGGATGGCGAGCAGCTTCTGCCGCCCCTGCAGGAGGCGTTTGTAGGCTTTGGCGATCTCGTCGCAGGCCTGCACGAACTCGCCGCGTTTTTCATCGGCCGCTTCGTCGGTCAGCATCGGATCGGCGATCTGGATCACGTCTCGGGCCGGCAGCAGGTCCTGCGCGACCTCCTCGCCCATGGCGATCACTTCCTGGATGACCAGCGGCGCGCGGAACAGAATCTTCAGCACCGTACTCTGCCCGCGCTCGATGCGCCGCGCGATCTCGACCTCGCCTTCGCGCGTGAGCAGCGGCACCGTGCCCATCTCGCGCAGATACATGCGAACCGGATCGTTGACCTTCTCGCCCACCCCGGCGGGGAGTTCGAGGTCGATCAACTCCTCGGCCTCTTCGATCTTCTTTTCGAAATCCTTGGGTTCTTCGAGTATCTCGATGCCGGCTACATCGAGGCCCGCCAGCACATCGTCGAGTTCGGTGCCGCCGGAGATATCGCCGGGCAGGACTTCGCTGACTTCGTCGTAAAGGACGTAGCCTTTTTCCTTGCCCATCTGAACGAGCTTTTGGAGCCCGTCGTATTTATCGTCCAACGCCACTGAAGCCCCGTTCTCCCAGCGGATCAATAATCCAGATCATTGTACACCACTGCGCGTAGCACAGTGGGACGTCAGATCGCGCCCCGGCGGGGGGAAGAAGTCCTCTCCAGCCCCTGTAATTCCACGGTCAGGCGCAGCGCCTCATCGAACTTCCCCGAACGTTCCAACTCCGCGATGCGTGCCTTCAATTGTACCCGGCGGTTCTGCTCCTCGGTGCGCCGCAGGCTGGCCAGCGCCGCCATCACTTCGTCCCGCGAAAGCTCCCCGTCGTCGTTCAACACAGCCTGCGCCAGAAGGTTCTGGTCCGCCTCTTCAAGCCGTGCGTTCACTTCGTCGAAGCCCACTCGCCCTCCGGCGTCGTCGAGCGCGAAAATCGCCTGGAAGATGCGGCGCGAAGGCAGCGTCTCAATGGTCTCCAACTCCTTCATGCCGCCGATGAGCTCGCCGCGCAGTTCAGCGTCCGTCAATAGCGCCGTCAGCAGCATGCGCTCATCGTGGCGCAGCGGACTTCTTGGCCGCTCGATGGTCTTTTCGGTGCGTTCATTGGCCGCCTTGCGGAAACGGTCGAGCACCATCCCGGCGCTGACCCCGATGTACCCAGCCACGTCGTTGGCGATGGCCATGCGCTCCAGGGGATCGTTGATGCGCTGCACCTTGGGCAGCAGGAACTCCAGTACCGCGACTCTGCCGTCTGACGTGCGCGTGTCGTGCCGCGCCCGAGCGCGGTCCGCCAGCCAGTAGAAATAGCCCTTGGCGTTTTCGATGCGGGCTGCGTAGGCGTCTGCGCCGTGCACCTTGCAGAATTCATCCGGGTCGAGCCCGCCTTCCAGTTCCACAACCCGAATGTGCATGCTCTCACTCACCAAGAGCGCGGTTGGCGAGGCTCTGCCCCGTTCGTGTGGTGCTTGGGCCATTCCGGGGTCTGAGGGATCGACAAGTATGCTAGTGTTCCTCTCCGAGGCGCTTCTCCCGGCGCTGTCGGGGTCGAAATTCACCAGAATGTTGTGCGTGTGGCGCTTCAGGGCCTGCACCTGCTTATCCGTAAGCGCCGTGCCGCAACTTGCCACCACGTTGAGAAACCCCGCCGCGGTCACTCCGATGGCGTCCATATAGCCTTCGACCAGGATCACACGGTCGGCCTTGCGCATGGCCTCTTTCGCGCGATGCAGGTTGTAAAGCACGTTGGTCTTCTTATATAAAGGCGTTTCCGGCGAGTTCAGGTACTTGGGCTCGTCATCGGCGGCCAGCGCGCGTCCGCCGAAGCCGATGATCTTCCCCGACTCGTTGTGGATCGGGAACATCAGCCGGTTGCGGAACCGGTCGTACAGGCTGCCGTCCTGCCGCTTGCCCACCAGGCCGGACTGCTCCATCTGCGCCACGGTGAAGTGATGCTGCTCGAAGAGACGGATCAACGCGCGTCCCGAACGGTCCGAATAGCCCAGTCCGAAGAGTTCGATGGTCTCCGGCGCGAGGCCGCGTTTCGCCGTGTACACGCGCGCCGCCTCGCCCGCCGCCGATTGCAGGTTCGCGCGAAACTGCTCCTCGGCGAGTTCGTGCATGCTCAACAGCGCGCCGCGCAGTTTGGCGTCCTCGTCGGCGTACGTGGAGCGCTTCGGCATCGGGATGCCGTAACGTTCGGAGAGCGATTTCAGCGCCTCATAGAAGCTGACCCCCTCCTTCTCCTGGACGAACTTGATCACGTCGCCGCCGGCTCCGCAGGAGAAGCACTTATAAAACTGATGGACCGCGTGGACCGTGAAGGAAGGGGTCTTCTCCTGGTGGAAGGGGCACAGCCCCATGTAGCGATTCGCGCCCGAGCGCCGCAGGCGGACATATTCGCCGATTACGCCCACGATGTCCACGCTGGACTTGAGTTGTTCGACGAAATCCATGGTCCCCAGCGCTCATTATCCCGCACCGCGAGGAACCGCACATTCGCCGGCAACGTCCGCTTCCGACCCTAACCGAAGATAGCTTGACCCTGGAACGGTCCCCGACGCAAACTGCGGTCGATGCTGCCGGGGAACCTGTTGGACGATCTCAGCCCGCACGCGCGAGTCGCGACGGCGGTCCTCCCCTTCGTGGTCGCCATGCTGGTGCGGCTGCTCTTCGGCAGAACGCGCACAGCGGGCTGGCTCATCACCATCTCCACGGTCTGGTTCGCGGTCAACGTGCTGGTGGCCCCCTACTCCGAAGGGATGCGCTCCGACATCCGCAATCTGGGCCGCTATCTGCCCTGATCCGCCCTGCGAAGCCTCCGCCCGCGCCCTCCACGGTCCTGCCTTCGCGGCTAAGGGTGGGGGCAGCCGCGCTAGAATAGTGATAGCGACTTCTGAAAGAGAAGCTCCCCCACCAATGTCGAAATCCGAAACGGAACTGGGTATCAATAGCTGGCTCCAGGACGAGCTGTATCAACAGTACCTGCACGACCGTGCCACCGTAGACGAAAGCTGGAAGCACGAATTCGACGAACCGGTCCCGCTGCGCCGCAACGGTGCCGCCGTTTCCTCTGTTCCCGCCGCGCCCAGCGCGCCGGCCGCCATGGCGCCGCGCGCGCCCGAGCCGGCGCCGGGGGACGAGGTGCTGCCGCTGCGCGGCATCGCCGGGAAGATCGCGGAGAACATGGCGGCCAGCGTTTCCGTGCCGCTGGCCACGTCGCAGCGTTCGATCGCCGTCAAGGTGATGGATGAGAACCGGCGCATCATCAACCAGCACCGCACGCTCATCGGCAAGAGCAAGGTCTCCTACACCCACATCATCGGCTGGGCGCTGGTGAAGGCGCTCGATCAGGTGCCGGGGATCAATCACGCCTACGCGGAGAAGGACGGGCAACCGTACCGCCTGGTGCGCAAGCAGGTCAACCTCGGCATCGCGGTGGACGTCGCCGGCAAGGACGGCGCGCGCAGCCTGCTGGTGCCTAATATCAAGGATGCGGCGTCTCTGAGCTTCGCCGATTACCTGGAACGGTTCGACGATCTGGTGGCGCGCGCGCGCACCGGCAAACTCGCCACCAACGATTTCGCCGGCACGACGCTCTCGCTGACGAATCCGGGGACGGTGGGGACCGTCGCCTCCAACCCGCGTCTGATGATCGGGCAGGGCGCCATCATCGCCGCCGGCGCGATCGATTACCCGGCCGCCTTCCACGGCACCGCCGAAGAGACCCGCTCGATGCTGGGCCTCAGCAAGGTGATGACGCTGAGTTGCACCTACGACCACCGCATCATTCAGGGCGCCGAGTCCGGCATGTTCCTGGGGCGCGTGCAGGCTCTGCTCGACGGCGAGGACGGGTTCTACGACGAGATCTTCGAACACCTGCGCATGCCGCACCGCCCGGTGCGCTGGGAGACGGACCGCAAACCGAACCTGCCCGGAGTCAGCGCCGCGCGTTACGCGGAAATTGCCAAGGAAGCCGGCATCATCCAACTCATCAACGCGTACCGTGTGCGCGGGCACCTGATCGCGGAACTGGATCCGCTGGGCGCCGAGCCCAGCTACCACGCCGAACTGGATCCGGAGACGTACGGGCTCACCATCTGGGACCTGGACCGCGAGTTCCTCACCGGCAGCCTGGGCGAGGCCATCGGCGAAGGAGCGCCGCGCAGCCTCGCCACGCTGCGCGAGATCCTGGAAACGCTGCGCCGCACCTACTGCGGGAAGATCGGCGCCGAGTACATGAACATCCAGGTGCCGGAGCAGAAGCGCTGGCTGCAGCAGCGCATGGAGCCGCGGGCCAACAACTGGCCGCTGGAACGGGCCGAACGGATCCGCATCCTGCGCAGCCTGATCGCCGGCGAGGAGTTCGAGCACTTCCTGCACTCGCGCTTCGTGGGACAGAAGCGTTTCGCGCTGGAAGGCGGCGAAACCGCGCTGGCCATAATGGAAGAACTGATCGAGCGCGCCGCCGGCCAGGGCGTGCACGAAATCGTGGTCGGGATGGCGCATCGCGGACGCCTGAACCTGCTGGTCAACGTTGCCGGCAAGGACGTCAAGCAGATCTTTAGCGAGTTCGAAGGCGAAATCGACCCGGCCAGCACGCAGGGCTCGGGCGATGTGAAGTATCACCTGGGCGCCACCGGCGTGCGCAAAACGGAGCAGGGCCGCGAAATCGTGGTCTCGGTCGCGCCCAATCCGAGCCACCTGGAAGCGGTCGATCCGGTGGTGGAAGGCATCGTGCGCCCCAAGCAGGACCGCTTGGGCGACACCGAACGCCAGCGCGTGATCCCCGTGCTGATCCACGGCGACGCGGCCTTCGCCGGACAGGGCGTGGTGGCCGAGACGCTGAACCTCTCGCAACTCGACGGGTATTTCACCGGCGGCACCATCCACCTCATCATCAATAACCAGATCGGCTTCACCACCCTGCCCGAGGAATCGCGCTCGACGCCGTATTCGACCGATGTCGCGCGCGGCGTGCAGGCGCCCATCTTCCACGTCAACGGCGACGACCCCGAAGCCGCCGTGCGCGTGCTGGAGATCGCCTTCGAGTTCCGCCAGAAGTTCAAGAAGGACGTGGTGATCGACATGATCTGCTACCGGCGCCACGGCCACAACGAGGGCGACGATCCGAGCTACACGCAGCCGATCCTGTACCGCAAGATCAAGGAGCATCCGCCGGTCTCCGTGCTCTACGAGGAGCGCCTGGTGCGCGAGGGCGTGCTCGTGCCCAGCCAGGCCCAGGCCATGCGTAAAGAAGTGGCCGCGCGCCTGTCCGCCGCCTACGACGCGGTGCAGCAGCGCAGCGAACACTTTGAGACCCAGGAACTCAGCGCGGTGCCGACCGAGGACATCGGCGAATTCTGTCCGCGCACCGCGGTCAATCTCCAGGTGGTGGAGCGCGTCACCCGCGGGATCACGCAGTTCCCCGAAAATTTTCACCTGCATCCCAAGCTGCGCGGCTTCGTCGAGCGCCGGCGCGACGTGGTCGCCCGGGGCGGCAACGTGGACTGGGCGTTCGGTGAAGCGCTGGCCTTCGGTACGCTGGCGCTGGAAGGCACGGCGGTGCGCTTGAGCGGCCAGGATTCCGGACGCGGCACGTTCAGCCAGCGTCACCTGGCGTTCTACGACGCCGAGACCGGCAGACGTTACGTGCCGATGCAGCACATCGCGCCCGGGCAGGCGCGCTTCGACGTGGTCGACAGCTCGCTCAGTGAATACGCCGTGCTCGGCTTCGAGTTCGGCTACAGCGTGGCCGATCCGCTCACGCTCGTCATCTGGGAGGCGCAGTTCGGCGATTTCGCCAACGGCGCGCAGATCATGATCGACCAGTTCATCTCCACCTGCGAACAGAAGTGGGGACAGCCCAGCGGTCTGGTGATGCTGCTGCCGCACGGCCACGAAGGGCAGGGACCGGAGCACTCCAGCGCGCGCATCGAGCGCTTCCTCACGCTGTGCGCGGAGAACAACATGCAGGTGTGCAACGCCACCACTCCGGCGCAGTACTTCCACCTGCTGCGCCGCCAGATGTACGGCGGGCACGACCGCCGCGGCATGCGCAAGCCTTTGGTGATCTTCACGCCCAAGAGCCTGCTGCGTCATCCGCGCGCGGTTTCACCGGTGAGCGATTTCACCAGCGGCGGATTCAACGAGATTCTCGGCGATGCTCAGGTGGCCGATCCGGCCCGCGTCTCCCGCGTGGTCTTCTGTTCCGGCAAGCTCTATTACGACCTGCTGGCCGCGCGCGAAGAGCGCAAGGCCGAACACGTCGCCCTGGTGCGCGTCGAGCAACTCTATCCCTTCGCCGCCGAGCAGGCGCGCGACATCCTCGCTCGCTATCCGCTGACCGCCGAGGTGGTGTGGGCGCAGGAGGAACCGCGCAACATGGGCTCCTGGCGGTTCCTGCGCGAGTTCATCCAGCCGCTGCTCGATGAGAGCCGCCGCGAACTCCGCTACGTGGGCCGGCCGGAAAGCGCCAGTCCCGCGTCGGGCAGCGGTAAGCGCCACCAGCAGGAGCAGGCCGAGATCGTCAACGACGCGATGACGCCGGGCGCGATCTCGCAGACCAATCGCGTACGCGTGGTCGCGCGCAGAAAGAAGTAGCTCCGGCGCCCGCGCTCATGAGGCGCGGCAGCGCTCCACCAGTTTCTCGACTACGTCCAGGCGATCGCGCAGTTCGTCGCGGTAGGAGCGGTGATCCGTGTGCCGGATCTCCACCAGCAGGCGGGCCCGTTCCGATTCCAGGAGTTCGGCCACGATTTCCAGTTCGTGGCCGGTGAGTTGAAGCGGCTCATGACTGACGGGGCTCATGACGGCCTCCAGGCGGATGAATCCATCCGCTTCCATAAGACGCCGCAAGCCGTCCGGTGTCAAGAGCCCGTTGTATGGCAGCGTTCACCTGGGTCCGGCGGCCGGAATATCGTACACGTAGTAGGATTGGCCGACGATGGCCACCGGCGGCGTCCGCGACGGCCAGTCGGCGCCGCCTTCCCCGGTCATCGCCGCAATCGCGGGAAGGCGCGCGACGAAGTGCGCGCTCACCGCGTAGAGTCCCGGTGCGGGCGGCTTCAGCAGGTCGTCGATGGACACGGATTGCACGCCGGGCAGATAGTTCGCGGGCGGGAATGAGCCGAAGTAGGCCAGTCGCACGGGGCGCCCCGGAGCGTGCGCATCCACCCATTGGCGGAGTTGCACGAGGCCCTGTCCCCAGTCGATGTTGCTGTCGTCCAGCCACAGCGGACCGCAGCGCGTGCCGCCCCCGGGCGAAATCCAGGAGGCATGCCCCGGCAGGCAGGCCGCTTCGTTGAAATAGGAAAGCTGGTCCGGGTAGACCGCGGCGGCGCCAACCGCCAGCCACACCGCGAGCAGCGCCGCCGCAACGCGTCCCCACCACGCGGCGCGCGCAATCAGCCACGCCGCGCCGATGCCCCCCATCAGGCAGGTGAACGGCATCGCGGGCAGGACGTAGCGGATGCCAAGGTCGTCGGCGAAGAGGGTGTGGGCGAGCAGGATCGCGGCCGGAGGCAGCAGGAGGAACCAACGCGCCGCGGGGCTGTATCCGCCCGCGCGCAACGCCCAGATGCCCGCCGCGAGCAGAACGATCGCCGCCAGCGGCTC
>JAFDVU010000243.1 GCA_018268835.1 Acidobacteriota bacterium
CTTGCCCCGGTCTCTCGGTTCGGACGGATTTTCAAGATAGGAGGCCTGCGCTACCTTCACCCGCGCTAACCCAACGCCTGCGCCAGATCCCCGATGATGTCCTCGGCCGCTTCGATCCCCACCGACAGCCGCACCAGGTTCTCGCCGATGCCCATCCGCTGCCGGTGCTTCGGCGAAAGGTCGCGGTGCGAACTCATCACCGGATACAGCATCATCGAATGCACGTCGCCGAGCGAGGTCGCGCGCACAATCAGCTTGAGCGAATCCATGAAGCCGAAGACCTCTTCCCTGCCCCCGTCCCGGATCTCGAAGCTCACCATCGCGCCCGACATCCCCGCCGGGAACAGGCGCGCCACGGTGGCCGCGTCGGGATGCGCCGTGTCGCCCGGATAGTACACACGCGCCACGCGCGCCTGCCCCGCCAGCCACTCCGCCACCTTGCCGGCGTTGGCGCACTGCCGCTCCATGCGCAGCGGGAAGGTCTTGATCCCGCGCATGGCGAGGTAGCACTCGAACGGCCCCAGCACCGGACCCACGTTGCGGCCCAGCGCGCGCAGCACCGGCGCGTGCGCCGCGTCGGTCACCACTATGCCGCCCAGCACGTCGCCGTGTCCGGCCAGGAACTTGGTCAGGCTGTGCACGCTGAAATGCGCGCCCAAATCCAGCGGACGCGCCAGCAGCGGCGTGGCGAACGTGTGGTCCACCACCAGCGCCGCGCCCGCCTCGCGCGCGATTCGCGCGATGCTATCGAGCGGCGCCACCCGCAGCAGCGGGTTTGAGATGCTCTCGATGAACACGCATCCGGGGCGCGCTTCCGCCACCGCCGCGCGCATCGCATCCGGATCGCAGGCGTCGGCGAACCGCACCTCGATGCCCAGCGGAGACAGCACGTTCATCAGCAGGGTCACCGTCTGTCCGTAGAGCGCGCTCGCGGCGACAATCGATTTCGGCCGGTCGGTCAGCGCGGCCAGGATCGCGGTGTGGAGCGCCGCCATGCCCGAGGCGCAGGCCAGCGCCGCCGCCCCGTTTTCGAGCGACGCGCACAACTCCTCCAGCGCCGCGGCCGAAGGATTGTCGAAGCGCGCGTACGAAAAGCCCGCCTCGTCCCCGCCGAAGATCCGGTCCAGCTTGCTCATCGAGTCGTAGAAGTAGCTGGTCGCCGTGTGAATCGGGGTGGTGGACGGCGTGTGCGGACCCGGCTTCTTACGGTCGCCGGAATGTACGGCCTTGGTGTGGATTTGCAAGCGGACTATTTCCTCTTCCAGCGCACGCCGGCCTTGGTGTCTTCGAGCACGATGCCCTGTTCCAGAAGCTGGTTGCGAATCTCATCGGCCAGGGCGAAATTCTTCGCCTTCTTCGCCGCCGCGCGCTCGGCGATGCGAGCGTCCACGTCGGCGTCGCTCAACTCGCCCGCCTTGGCGGTCGGAGTCAGCACGTCGAAAACGCTGTCGAACACCTTCAGGAAGTCGAGCGCCGCGGCCACGTTGCCCGCGCGGAATTCGCCCGCGTCCATCGCGGTATTCAGGTCGCGCACCAATTCGAAGACCGCGGCCAGCGCCTCGGCCGTGTTGAGGTCGTCGTCCAGCCCGTCGCGGAACGCCTCTGCAGCCTGCGCGGTGCGCCCGGCGAGCGCTTCGTTCAAGCCCTCGGCAAAGCGGTCCGTCTCCAGCCGCAGCTTGAAATTGCGCAGCCGCTCGATCGCGATCACCGCCGCCTTCAACCCGTCCAGCGTGAAGTTGAGCTGCTTGCGATACGGCACCGAAATCAGCAGGTAGCGGATCGCTTCCGGTGCGTAGCCGCGTCCCACCAGGTCGCGCAGCGTGTAGAAGTTGCCGAGCGATTTCGACATCTTCTGCCCTTCCACCAGCAGGAACTCGGCGTGCAGCCAGAAGCGCGCGAACTGCTTCCCGGTGAGCGCCTCCGATTGCGCGATCTCGTTTTCGTGATGCGGAAACACCAGGTCGATGCCGCCGGCGTGGATGTCCAGCGTCTCGCCCAGGTACTTGATCGCCATCACGGAGCACTCGATGTGCCAGCCCGGGCGCCCGGGACCGATCCCCGCGTCCCAGAACGGCTCGCCCTCCTTGGGCGCCTTCCACAGCGCGAAGTCGCGCGCGTCGTTTTTCTCGTAGGTGTCCACGTCCACCCGGGCGCCCGCGAGGTTGCCGCTGAAATCGTTGTGCGAGAGTTTGCCGTATTCCGGGAAAGTCGCGATCTTGTAGTACACGCTGCCTTCGGTCGTGTAGGTGTGCCCCTTCGCGCCCAGGTCCCCGATGGCGCGCACCATGTCGTCGATATGTTCGGTGGCCTTGCTCAGCCGCTCCGGCCGCTCCAGCCGCAGGGTTGCGCAATCGTCCAGGAACGCCTGCGTGTAGGTCGTGGTGAAATCCGCGATCGATTGCCGCCGCGCCACGGCGTTGCGAATGATCTTATCGTCCACGTCGGTGATGTTCATCACGTGGTTCAGCGCGAAGCCGTTCAGCCGCAGTACCTTGCGCAGCAGGTCCACGAACGTGAAGGTGCGGAAGTTGCCGATGTGCGCGAAATCGTAGACCGTCGGGCCGCAGGTGTACATGCGGACCGTGTTGTCGCGCGCGGGCAGGAACGGCTCCGTCTGCTGGGTGAGCGTGTTGTGAAAGCGCAGGGGCATGATTGTCGGGGAACCTTCATCGTAACATTCCCCATTACAATAGACGCTTGTGGCCGCAACCCTCACTCCCCGCCCCGCCGCCGGAGACCGCGTGAAACCGGCCGTCCCCTGGTGGCGATGGGCCGTGGTGCTCGTCCCCGGACTGCTGCTCTACTTCTTCCCCGTCGCCGGGCTCAGCCGCGCCCAGGCGCACGTGTTCGGCATCTTCGTGGCCGCCATCGTGGCGCTGGTGGCGCAGCCCGTGAAGATGGGCGTCAGCGTGGTGCTGGCGATGACCCTGCTTGCTGTCACCGGCGCCCTGCCCCCGGCCAAAGTCCTCTCCGGCTTCTCCAACGTCGTCGTCTGGCTCATCTTCACGGCCTTTCTGTTCTCCAAGGCGGTCACCGCCACCGGACTCGGCTCGCGCATCGGCTACCTGTTCATCGAGCGCTTCGGACGCACTCCCCTGCGCCTCGGCTACTCCATCGCGGCGGCGGACCTCGTGCTCGCTCCCTTCATCCCCTCCGATACCGCGCGCGGCGGCGGCGTGATCTGCCCCATCACGCGCAGCGTCGCCGAAGCTTTCGGCGCCCAGGGCGAAGCCTCCTCCGGGCGCATGGGCGCGTTTCTCATCCTCACGGCGTTCCACACCACTTACACCGCCAGCGCGATGTTCCTCACCAGCATGGCGGCCAATCCGCTGATCGCCGAGATGGCGCTCAAGGTCGGCCACGCCGAACTCTCCTGGCTCGGCTGGCTCTCCGGCTCCATCCTGCCCGGCGTGCTGGCTTTGATCGTGCTGCCCTGGCTGCTCCTCCGGCTCATGCCGCCCGGCCTCACCGATACCGCCCCGGCGCGCGCCCACGCCTCCGAACAGCTCCGCCGCATGGGCGCGCTCAGCCGACGGGAACGGTGGCTCGCCCTCATCCTCGGCGGCGTCATGCTCGGCTGGGTCACGTCGCCCTGGCACGGCATCAACAACACCTTCGTCGCCCTCATGGGCCTGTGCGCGATTCTGCTCGCCGGTGTGGTCAGTTGGGAAGACCTGCTGGGCGAAGGCAAGGCCTGGGACGCCCTCATCTGGTTCGCCCCGCTGGTGATGATGAGCGAGGTGCTCAACGAAAACGGCACCATCCGCGTACTCAGCCAGCGGCTCTTCGGCGCCCTCATCGGCTGGCCGTGGCCCGCCGCCCTCTTCGTGCTGGTGGCGGCCTACTGCTACGTGCACTACGGCTTCGCCAGCATGACCGCACAGGTCACCGCGCTCTACCCCGGATTCCTCGCCGCCGCGCTGGCCGCCGGCGTGCCCCCGGTGGCCGCGGCGCTGCCCCTGGCCTACTTCTCCAGCCTCGACGCCGCCATGACCCACTACGGCACCGGATCCGCGCCGGTCTACTTCGGCGCCGGCTACGTCCGCCAGGGCGAATGGTGGCGCGTCGGGTTCCTCATCTCGCTGGTAAACCTCTTCATCTGGCTGGGGATCGGATCGCTATGGTGGAAGCTCATCGGTATCTGGTAGCACTGGCGCTGTTGGCCATGGCGGGGCGCGCGGCGGAAATCAAGTATTGGGTCGAACCCTGCACCCGCCCCGATACCGGCTGCAAGCCGGCCGACCCCGACCTCGCCCAATGGGCCATGGAAGCCTGGCAGTCCGCCTCGGCCGGCAAGCTCAAAGTCGTCCGCGCGACTGCGGAGGATGCCGCGCGCATCAGCATCCACTGGATTACCACCCGCGAAGGGCTTTACGGGGAGACCCGCGGCGGCGAAATCTACGTCCGCCCCGAGCCGGGCGACGGATTGGCGCGGGAGGCGGTAGTCTACCTGACCTGCCTGCATGAAACCGGGCACGCGCTCGGCCTGGCGCACACGGCCAACTTCGCCGACATCATGTACAACTTTCAATTCGGCGGCGATATTGCTGAATATTTTGGACGCTACACCCGAAAATTATCCCGCCGCGAGGACATCCGAAAAGTCTCGGGGATTTCTCCGGATGACCGCGCTCAGCTATTGCGTAGCTGGGCGGTTCAGTAGCATCGGGGCTCAGGCCGATGGAAAAAGTGAGGCTGCCGTCCTGTAAGCCGGTTTCTGTACCCTTGCGGGCGGCGGTCATTCATCTCGACCATTCATTGCTGAATGGCTCTAGCGACCTACCCGGAAGTCGAACGGAACGGGCCGCCCCTCCTCCCCTATTTGGTCTTGCTCCGCGTGGGGTTTTCCCTGCCGGCTAAATTGCTCCAGCCGCGGTGCGCTCTTACCGCACCATTTCACCCTTACCGCGGTTGCCCGCGGCGGTATATTTTCTGTGGCACTTTCCGTCGGACCGCAAGCGGTCCGCCCGGCCGTTAGCCGGCACGCTGCCCTATGGAGACCGGACTTTCCTCCCCCGCTCCTGACGCGGCGTACCACGCTGGTTAGCGGCGGCGACCACCCGTCCGGCAGCCTCACAAGGTTATTGTCGCATTTCCTGCCGGATTTTGTGTGCGTGAAACGACCGAGTACTGGGTATTAAAGCTCCAGAATTGCTGGAGTTGTATGGAAAAACCGTTGTATTCTAATCATAGTTGTGCTTCGGTCCGCGTCTGGGCCTAACAGTGTGTGTTGTGGAGGATGACGCCGCTGTGGGCAGTACAGTCAGCGTAAGACTTTCGTCGTCTCGCACGGGTGCCCCACCCAGGGGCACTTCAGAGTTTTCTTTGCACATGTGGTTAACGTTGAGGAGATCAGGAAGACAATGAAAAAGCTACTAGCAATAGGCGCGCTGGGATTTCTGGCGTCCGGCCTGTTTGCGCAGGGGTTCAACACGGGGGGCCAGCAAAAGGACGATTGGGAGGAAATCAACTTCGAGTTCAACTCCTCCATCTTGTCCGACGGGTACCCGAGCCTGCTGCGTCTGGCCGACCTGCTCAGCCAGCACCGGGATTACAAAGTGAAAGTGACCGGCAACACGGACTACGTGGGGTCGGCTCAATACAATGACAAGTTGGCGCTCGCGCGCGCCAACTCGGTCAAGGCATTCCTCGTGAAATACGGGGTCAACGAAAACCAGATCGCCACCGCCGGCGACGGCAAGCGCGTTCCCGAAGTCGATAACAAGACCAAGGAAGGCCGCTTCATGAACCGCCGCGTCGTCCTGACGGTCATGGATGGCCAGGGCAGGATCATCAAGGAGGGCGGTATCGACGACGTCCTCAAGGCCCTGCTCTCCAAATTGGACGACATGGCCAAGAAGCAGCAGGAGTGCTGCGACCAGATCCTCAAGAAGCTCGATAAGCTCGACGACATCCTGGCCCAGTTGAAGGATCTTCAGGGCGAAAACGGCAAGCTCCGCTCCCAGGTGGACGACCTGCGCAATAAGCAGAACGACCTGGAGAAGCAGGTGGCCGGTCTGCCCAAGCCGCTCAGCGAGCAGCAGACCCAGAACATCGCCCACAACGCGGTCGAAGAGGCCGCCGCCCGCAACAAGAAGTTCGCCATCCTCGCGGCCAACATCGGACCCACCTACGGTCCCGCCCGCACCGGCGACTTCAACTTCGACGGCGCGGCCCGGTTCTTCTCGCCCTTCGGCGCCGACGGCACTCGTGCGGTGCAGGCTCAGGGCGAGTACATGTACTACTCCGGCCGCCAGGAAGGCCAGTTCGATATCGGTCTGGTCAACCGCTGGAACAACCTGCAAGCCGGTGCGTTCGCCAGCTTCAAGTACCTCAACTTCAAGGATTACAACTCCGGCGGCGCTCTCGGACAGGCGGCCTTCATGGTCGACTACCTCTTCAGCCGCGGCCGCATCGGACTGTTTGCCACCAAGGGCTTCAAGAATTTCGCGGTGTTGAACAGCGTGCAGATCGGTCCGCAGTCCTTCATGGAGACCTACGCCCGCATCGTCGACCAGACCGGCGTCAACGCCATGGTCGGCGTCTGGGGCAACGCCTACTTCGAGGGCAACTTCGGCTTCCTCCGTACCCACGTTGTCACCAACAACAAGCCGGGCGGGATGCTCCGCCTCGTGCAGCCTCTCAACCAGCACGTCGCCTTCACCAGTGAACTCGGTCTGAACGAAACCCTGGTGGGCGAGAAAGCATCCGGACGCCTCGCCTTCGGTTTGCAGGTGGGCAATTTCATCCGTCCCAAGGAATACGCCAGCGTGAAGACGCCGGTCCCGATGGACGTGCCGCGCATCCGCTACGAAATCGGCACCCGCCGCCGCGGCGATACGCCGCCGGTGGCCAACGCCGGTCCGGACCAGACCGTCAGTGCCGGTCTCGTCACCCTGGATGGATCCGGCTCCTACGATCCGGATAACGACCCGATCACCTACCAGTGGTCGCAGATCTCCGGCCCGAACGTCGCTCTCTCCTCGCCGACCGCGGCTAAGACCACCTTCACCGCTGCCGCCGGACAGACCTACATCTTCCGGCTGGTCGTGACCGATTCGCTCGGCCTGTCGGCTTCGGCCACCACGCGAGTCACTGCCGGCACGCCGGCCGCGGCGCGCGTCATTCGCTTCGACGCGACCCCGTCCAACGTCACCGCCGGTCAGCCGGCAACTCTGACCTGGATCGTCGAAGGAGCCACCGGCGTCAGCATCAATAACGGCGTCGGCAACGTCGCGCTGAGCGGCACCACGACGGTGACCCCGACCGCGACCACCACCTACACCCTGACCGCGACCGGTCCTTCGGGTAACGTGACCGCGACCGCCACCGTGACGGTTGGCGCGGCTGCGGCCGGCAATCCGCAGATCGTGCGCTTCGCCGCCAATCCGCTTTCCATCGCACCCGGACAGCAGACCACGCTGAGCTGGACCACCTCCGGCGCCAGCACGGTGTCGATCAGCGGCGTGGGCGCCGTGACGCCGAACGGCAGCACCACGGTCAGCCCGACCCAGACCACCACTTACACCCTGACCGCGACCTCGGCCGACGGCAAGAGCGTCACCGCTCCCATCACCGTCACCGTGGCCCCGGCCACCATCCCGCAGATCGTCGTGTTCTCGGCTTCGCCCCAGAACATCGACGCTGGCAGTTCCACCAAGCTGTGCTGGCAGATCAACGGCGCGACCAATATCAAGATCGAGCCGGCGGTCGGCAGTAACCTGAACGCCAACGATTGCGCGACGGTCAGCCCGACCCAGACCACCACCTACACCTTGACCGCGACCAACGCGACCGGCCAGATCCAGGCCAACGCGACGGTGAACGTCGGCCAGGTCCGCATCCTCTCCTTCACCGCGGACCCGGTGACTTCGACCGCCGCCGGCAACCCGGTGACGCTCGCCTGGACCACGTCCAACGCCACCAGCGTCGTGCTGATCGGTAGCGAACTCGGCCCGCAGACGCTCTCCGTCAACGGCTCGTTCGTCGTCAGCCCGATCACCAACTCGACTTACACCCTGACCGCTTACGGACCTGGAGGCCAGACCGTAAGTACCACCATCAGCGTGTTCGTCCGATGACGCATCACACCCGGTAGCAGTACCCCAGGGGGCGGCGCAAGCCGCCCCCTT
>JAFDVU010000244.1 GCA_018268835.1 Acidobacteriota bacterium
GTCATTCTCGACAAGGTTAGACGTTGTAAAGAATTAACCAGGACAGGAGACTAGCCCGGCGGCATGACGAATCCCTTCGCCAGGACGGCGTTTCCATTCTTTGTCGAGTTGAGGCGGATCTGCTTCACCGGCACATATTCCGGATCGCTGTGCCAGTTGCGGGCGCTCTCCTCGGACTCGAACTTGAGGACGATGGTCACGGATGGGGGCGCGCCTTCGAGCGGCTGCGAATCGAAATCGGCGGCCAGGACTTCGGCTCCGTGTTTGGCGAGCAGCGGCATGACGGCGGGAGCGTAGGGCGCGAAGGCCTCGGGGTCGGCGATGTCATAGGTGACGACGACGTAAGCGGGCATGGCGGTCTCCTTCGGGGATCAGATGCGGCGGACGAGGATGTGCTTGTACTCGGTCCAACGGCCAGTGTCGTGGGCCTGGAGTTCGATGTAGCCTTCGTCGAGGTTATCGAGCGTGTCGTATTCGAGGACGGTTTCGCCGTTGATTCGGACGAGGCAGTTGGCGTCCTTCACCCGGAGTTGGAAGAGCCACCATTTTTCGGGCTCGATGCGGGGGTAGAGACCGCGCTTGTAGTGATAGAGCGAGCCGGTGGGATAGTGGGCGCCTTCGACGTCGTGGAGCTGGACTTCGTAGTGGCGGCCGGCGGAGCCTTTGCCTTCGGTGCGGAACATGACGCCTCCGTTGTGGTGCCAGACGTGGCGGATGTAGAGCTGGAGTTCGAAGTCGCGGAATTTTTCGTTGGTGGCGAAGTGGCCGTTGCCGTCGCCGTGGAGCACGCCGTCGAGCGCCTGGAAGATGGGCTTGCCCTGGGAGACGTGCCACTTGGAAAAGTCGGCCGCGGTTTCGTAGAGCGGCGACCAGGTGACTTTGGAGGGCAGTTCGCGCACGCGGAGGTTGCGGAAGCGGTTGGGGTAGGAGAGGGATTCGAGGCCGAGGTAGCCGGAGCGCAGGCGGTGGCGGAGCTCGGGGACGGTTTCAACGTCGAGGTCCTGGATGAGTTCGCCGTTGGTCCAGACCTGGAGGCGCGGCCAGTCCATGAGGATGCGGAAGGTGTTCCACTGGCCCTGGTTTTTCACGTTGACTTTGAGGGGCGGGACGATGGGGAAGATGCTGCCCATGGATTCGGGGGCGGGTTTGGCATCGACGTCCTGGAAGATGTTGAGCTTCATGCCGCACCACATGTTGCGGCCGTGTTCGGGGGCGTGGAAGTAAATGCCGGAGTTCATCCAGCCCTTGATGAAGAACTCGCCGCGGAAATCGAAGTTTTCGTATTGGCGGGCGGAGCGGAGCCAGGTGGGGTAGCCGGCGCTTTCGTGGACGACAATGTCGCCGTTGTCGATGTAGAAGGCGGATTCGGGGCCGTCCTGGACGGTCCAGCCGGAGAGGGTCTTGCCGTCGAAGAGGGAGACGAAGCCGGACTCGGTGGAGTCCTGGGGGGATGCCATGAGGAGCGGCGAGAGGGCCGCGGAGGCGAGGAGGTCGCGTCGATTGAGCTTCACAGGGAGAATCTATCACGAGCGGGGTGGGGCGAGCGTGGGCGCCAGGAGGGAGATCGGGGTCCGTTGTGAGGAGGCCGCCTGGCGGCACAGTCTGAAAGACCACTTTCCATTCCCGACAGCCGGGGCGCCAATCCACGAGTCGGGCGATACGGCCAAAATGGACGGGTGCCGAACTTCAGCCGCATGAGCGTCAGGGTTTGCGACGGCTCCCCAGCGATGAATCCGCAGACTGTCACCCCTCTACGCGGACCGCAGCAGTTGTCACCGCGGAACGGGACACTGCGATGGGTAGCGCGGTATGCGTTGGATCCCGACGGTTTGCGCAATCGATCGTCGAGCACAAGGAGCACGCGAAGATGAAGCCAAAGAACACGATCTGCCTCTGGTTCGACAGGGCCGCGCATGAGGCGGCGCGCTTTTACGCCGGCACCTTTCCGGACAGTCAGGTAACCGCTGTTCACACGGCCCCGGCAGATTATCCGGGCGGCAGGAAGGGCGATGTGCTGACGGTGGAGTTTACTGTTGTGGGCATTCCGTGTCTGGGTCTCAACGGCGGCCCGGCGTTCCGGCACAGCGAGGCCTTTTCCTTCCAGATCGCGACGGATAATCAGGAAGAGACCGACCGTTACTGGAACGCGATTGTCGGCAACGGCGGCGCGGAGAACCAGTGCGGCTGGTGCAGGGACCGCTGGGGCCTGTGCTGGCAGATCACACCACGCGCGCTGACCGATGCGCTGGCGGCCGGCGGCGGTGAGGCCAAGCGCGCCTTCGAGGCGATGATGACGATGAAAAAAATCGACGTCGCCGCGATCGAGGCCGCGCGGCGAGGCTGACGGATAATCGGCCTCGAAGTTTGGGATTTCCGATCAGGCGGGCGCGCGTTTGAAGCTGGTATTCTCCTTGAGTGGACGAAGCCCAGCGGCTGCGCGACACCGTGCTGGACTCGCTCGATCGGGAGCGGGATGGGAACGGTTTGGCCCGGCAGGCGTATCGCAGCCGGACGCAGTTTTATCGCGTGTTCCGGGCGATGATCGAGGAGACGCCGGCCGCGATGCGCCGCAGGCTGTTGCTGGAGAGGGCGGCGTGGCAGTTGTCGCGCACGCAACTTCCGGTGACGGAGATCGGTCTCGACGCGAATTACGGATCGCTGGAAGCGTTCACCAGGGCGTTCCGAAAGGCCTTCGGAGTTTCGCCGAGCCTCTATCGCCGCCTGGGAGCGACGCACACTCACATCCACGCAACGAACGGAATCCACCACGTTTCCGGTAGAAAAGACACGAAAGGAAGGGGATGCTTCATGGATCTCTTCGATATCTTCTCGGGCCAGGAGTCCTGGCATACGCGGCGTCTGCTCGAACTGGCGAAGACGCTGAACGACGAACAGTTGGACCGCCCTCTGCAAATCCGGGTCAAGGTCTTTCCCTGGGACGAACCGGATCAGAGCCTGCGCCAGTTGCTGGACCGGATGGTGCAAACCAAGGAAGCGTGGGCGGCAGCGCTGACCGGGGGCAGCATGCCGCTGTTCGACAAGGCGCCGCCGGAAGACCGGACACCATCGGCCATGCTGGCGCGGCTGGAGAACGCGGATCGCGGGTTCAACGGCGTCTTCAGCGATGTCCGCAACCGCAGCGCGTGGGAGGACACGTTTGTCGACGCGCTATGCGAGCCGCCGGAAAGCTTCAGTTTTGGGGGGACGTTCGCGCACGTGATTACGTTCAACGCCTACCGGCGGATGATTGCCATCGATGTGCTGCGCGGGCTTGGAGTGACGGTCGAGGGCGTGGGCTGTCCCATGGAGTATCTGGAGAGCCTGGGGAAGGCGTGAGATCTGTCCGGGGATAGCGGTTCGATGCAAAGGCCGGCCCGACGCTACCGGTCCGAGTATAATCTTGGACTGCGGATGCGGACCGGAGGAGGGTTCGGGCAATGCACCGGCAAATCGGCGGCACGATTGCGATTCTCCTATTGACGGGTTCAGCCGGCCGAATGGCCCTGGCCCAAAATAACCCATGCCAAACTACGCAGGCGGTCTCAACTCTCGGGTCGTCTCCCATAGCGCAGGCGGCGATTGTCTACGACCCGAATCAAGGCGTCTGCTGGCTGGCCAATGGCAATCTTTCTGGGGATCCGGACTTCCGCGCGAACCTGGGAGTCACTGGAATCAATCCGAACGGCTCGATGAATTACGGGACCGCTCTAAAGTGGGTCGCGGCACTGAACGCCTACGGCAATGGTTCGGGCTATCTGGGGCACAAGAACTGGCAACTTCCGGTGGCACCGCTGGTGGATCGCACCTGCGCAGACACCGGCACATATGGGGGATCATTCGGCCCGCAGTGTTCCGCGAGCGCGATGGGGAACCTCTATTCGGTGGGCCTCAAACAGACCTTCCCGGCAAGTGTCGCTCCCGGTTTCGGGGCAACCGTCGGGCCGTTGCGCAACTTGAAGGCGTCGTATTATTGGGCTCTACAGAACAACGGCGGCACCAGCGGCACAAGCAACGGCGGACAGGAGACGTTTTCGTTCGCCAACGGAATCCAGGGTGGAAACACGATTAACGACACCTACTTTTATGTGCTGCCAATGGTGCCGGGCGCCATTGCAGGGCAGCCCTCCTGTCCCGCCGGCGGTCCCGCGGTAGTCCCTTATACCAGCGGACCCGCGGCCGGTCTTGCCGTTTACGACTGCAACACCGGCTACACCTGGGTTGCCGATGCGAACCTGGCCGCCTCGAATCACTTCGGTGTCACGGGCAGCGTGACGATCACCGGCCCGGCACATATGCTTGCCGCTCCCAAGATCAGCGGCGGCGCGATGTTGTTCCAGACGGCTACGGAGTGGATTCAGGGGATGAACAGCAGCAAGTACCTGGGTTCCTCTTCCTGGCAGATGCCGGCAACGTCCAGAGTGATGCAGGGACTATTCACGGACCTGGGCATGGCTTCGGGCGATGCGAGGATGATGTGGACCGGAACTCTTGGACCCTTTCAAAATCTGCAGCCCTTTTTCTACTGGGGGTGCGAGCGGGACCAATCCGGAAGCAGCCAATCGCCGTGCAGCGGGTACGCTCCGCCGGACGGGTCGTCCCAATTGCAGTGGAGCTACAACTTCGACTTTGGATTCCAGCCGACGAGTTCAATTGTTCAGCATTTCTTCGTCATGGTTTACTACCCGGCGGAGAACGCCACGGGGCCGGTGGTCTCACTGGCGGCCAACGCCGAGGGCGAATCGCTCACGATCGCACCCAATAGCTGGGTTGAAATCAAAGGCTCGGACCTGGCGCCCGCCGGGGATTCGCGGATCTGGAAGAACTCGGATTTTACCGGCAATCAGATGCCGGCGGCACTCGACGGCGTAAGCGCCACGGTAAACGGAAAGAATGCTTACGTTTACTATGTCAGTCCGGAGCAGATCAACATACTGACGCCGCCGGACGCGCTCCCGGCCTACCCCAAAATCGTGGTAACCAACAACGGCGCGACGAGCGCGCCATTCGCGGCGCTTGGTCAGGCGCTGTCGCCATCATTTTTCGTGTTCGGCGATGGGCAGCACGTGGCGGCCATTCATCTCGATGGAACTCTGGCCGGTCCGGCAAGTTCCTCCGTGCCCGGGTACACCTTCTCGCCGGCCAAGCCCGGGGAGACGATTTCAGTCTATGCCAATGGCTTCGGCCCGACTTCGAACGCGGTAACTTCCGGACTGGCCGTGCAAAGCGGAGTGCTGTCTCCGATGCCGGTGATCACGATCGGCGGTAAGTCCGCCACGGTGCAATTCGCGGGCCTGGTTTCACCGGGACTATTTCAGTTGAACGTGGTGGTGCCGGAGCCACTGGCCGATGGGGAGTGGCCCATCAACGCCACGTACAACGCTACGGCAACGCAGTCCGGGACGCTGCTAACGGTGCATCATTGAAACTCCGCCTGGCGCCGCTCCGGCGGAGATCCCGCGATCAGGCGGCGGTCTGCGGCTGATTGAAGGCCCAATGGGTGTGGATGATCTTCCAACCGTCGGGGTCTTTCCGATAGACCTCGGTGGTGTTCCATCGCACCACGCCGTCGCCGCCGTAACTGTCGAAGCGGTAGGTGAGCACCGCCACATCGCCCGCGATCTGAACGCGCGGCGCGATCATTTCGAACCGGTCGATGTGGATCCTGCCGCGAAGTTGTTCGTATAAGGACCGCAGCGCCGCAAGCCCATCGAGCCTGCGCGCGGCGAAGGGGTCGAAGTACGAAACCTCGGCGGCGGACAGATCGAGAAACGCGCCGGGATCGCCATCCGCCCAACGCTCGAGCGCGACGCGCTCCAGACTGATTACGATCGCTGCGTCGTCCCGTTCGGGTGTGGCCATGAGAACCACGCTAAGTCCCGGACGCTTGTTAGTCAAGTGGCTCGCCCCGCGCGGGCGCGGGAATTGGATGCGAAGGCGCCGGCGCGCCACTTACTCCCGGAACCGGTAGAGGTCGCGCGTGCCAACCGCTACACCCATCAGCTTGAGACGGGCGAATAACTCGTGTTTGTGGTTGATCAGGTGTTCCAGGTTACCTAAGATCAGAGTAAGCAGCTTCTCACCGGCGGGCACGAATACCGTGGGGATGGGGCGGGCAAGGTCCGCGTCCGCCAGCACGGCGAAGCCTTCGGCGATGCTCGCGGCATACTGGTCCATGCGCGCGCGCGCTTCCTCGCGGCCGCAGCCGTGGTTGACCGGCAGTCCGCGGAGCGCGGCGAAGTGCCCGAGTGCGTCCGGATGGGCCGCGTAGAGCGCGGCGCACATTCCTGCCAGGCAGTCCAGGAGGTGGCCCAGCAGGCGGGCCGTGCTCCAGCCGCCGCCGGGGGGCGTCCACTCGAACCCCTCGTCCGGCAGGCGTTCCATCAGGGTGCGGGCGAGATCCACCTGTTCCCGTACTTTCGCGTACAGCGCGTCGCGGAGCGGATGCAGCGGCATTTGGGCAGCGTACCACGCCGCCCGGGAGACGCTTCACCGCGCGGGTACCGGCCGGATCTCCACGGCGCAGGTCTTCCCCGCCGCGGGACCGGCGAACGCCAGATCGCCCGCGGGACTGAACGCCAGGGTGTCCAGCCCGCCGGTCCAGGAGAAGGCCTGCTGCTGCTTCCAGGAGCCGGGTTCGAACAACTGGAGCGCGCCTTCGTCGCCCACGAACTGCGCCGCGAGCACCGCGCTTGCGGGGCGAAACGCCAGCAGTTCCATGTCCCGCGCGGGATGGAGTTCTCCGGCCGTGGCTCCGCTGCGCAGGTCCCAGACACGGATCCGCCAGGGGTAGGGAAGAAAGGTGGGCACCGGGGGGAGCGGCGTGTAGGCCAGCGCCAGCCACCTTCCATCGCTCGTGACCGCCGCGGGGCCGCCCATCACGTCGCTGGACAGGCCGTCGCGCGCCGAAAGGCGGCGCCGCAATTGCCAGGTGCGGATGTCCCAGAGCCCCACGTTGGCCCCGGCGTATGTGATCGCCAGCAGCCCTCCGGGCAGAAAGTCCAGGCTCTGCTGGTAGGTGCCCAACTGCGTTCCGAGAGCGATGCGTTCGCGCCGCCACGAGCGTGTGTCCCAAAGCCAGATTCCGGTCTCCGGGCCGATCGGCGACGCCGCCAGCCGGGTTCCATCCGGCGCAAACGCGACCGCGGAAATCGGCCAGCCGGTTTCGAGTTCGCGCTTGGCGCTGCCGTCGGCGGCATCCACCAGTTGGATCCCGTTCATGCGGTCGGAGCGGTCCACCAGGGCCAGCAGCGTGCCCCGGGGAGCGAACAGAGCCTGGTAGAGTCCGGACGCCAGCGGCAGGCTGCGCTGTTCCACGCCGTCGCGCCAGATGTGGAGCGAGACCTTGTCCTCGGCGTTGCGCGCGACCGCGGCCATCAGGCGGCCGTCATTGCTCCAGGCCAGCGAATCCACGTGCCGGCAGGCCGCGATCCGGATGGTGGACGCGCCGCGGCCATCCGCGGGCGCGGCGGGAAGAGCAGACGGTACGGCGAGAACGCAAAGGGACAGCGAGGCAGCGAGCGACCGGATCACGCCCTCAGTATATCCGGGGACGCCGAGGGGTTCCGCGCCGGGGCGGATATCCTCAGGAGAATACGCCGGAGAGCGCCGCCTTGCCCAGGATCCACACCACCCACGGCGCGAACACGGCTGTCATCGCGCCGGCGGTGGACATGCTCTTGCCTCCCGCGGCCTTCAATCCGATCCCAACCAGCACCAGAACCCAGATGGTGAACAAGTCCAGCGAACTCGCCAGGGAGTAGAGGAACTTGGACGAAGTCAGCGGATCCATCATCGCCCCGGGGTTGAAGACGAGCGGGTTTTGCAGGTTGAAGTCGTCCGGCGGTTTCAGGTACATCACCACGATCGCCAGAATGGTGGAGATCAGACCCGGCAGTCCTCCCCACACCACCACGGAGAACATCTGCTTGAAGCGCAGTTGCGCAGCCATCAGGCCCTTGGCGATGCCCAGCAGGATTCCGGCCCAGATCAAATCGACCAGCGGCACGCCGACCAGCACCCCGACGTAGGAGCCCACGGGGGCGAATCGCATCTGCATCTGCATGGCCTGCTCCCGCTGCGCGGGATCCATCTGGGCAAGCCGCGGATTGGTCTCGAACTGGTGGCGGAT
>JAFDVU010000245.1 GCA_018268835.1 Acidobacteriota bacterium
GCTTCCACCGTCGGATAGATCACTCGCTCCAGCACCTCGCGCGTGTGCGCCTCGGTCAGGATCGAGCCGTCGCAATACGCGCCCATCCCGCCCGTGTTCGGACCCTGATCGCCGTCGAACACCGCCTTGTGGTCCTGCGTCGGCGCCAGCGGAAGCACGTCCTTCCCGTCGCACAGCGCGATGAAGCTGACCTCTTCTCCGCGCAGAAATTCCTCGATCACCAGCGGGCCCCGCAACGCCGCCAGCGCCTGTTCGGCCTCCGCCGCGTCGTGCGCGATGATCACGCCCTTGCCCGCCGCCAGGCCGTCCGCCTTCAACACCACCGGGTAGCGGAACCGCCCCAGCGCCATGCGCGCCTGCGTCGCGTCCTCCACCGTCACATACTCCGCGGTCGGGATTCCTCTTTGCTTGAAAAAGTTCTTTGCGAAGATTTTACTGCCTTCCAGTTGCGCCGCGTCCGCCGCCGGACCCACGATCCGCATCCCCTTCGCCCGGAACCGGTCCACCACCCCGGCCACTAGCGGTACCTCCGGCCCGACCACCGTGAGATCCGCCTTTACCCCCTTCGCCGCTTCCAGCGGATCGCCCGGGACGCACGTCCCCACCAGCGCCATCCCCGGATTGCCGGGGTTGGCAAACACCTTCACCCCGGGGGATTGCGCCAGCTTCCAGCACAGCGCATGCTCCCGCCCGCCGCTACCGATGACCAGAATGTTCATAAGGTGTAGCGCAGGCCTCCCGGCCTGCTTCTTCAGCAACAGTACAATAGTAGCAATGCAAGACCGCTACGACGTCGTGGTCATCGGCGCCGGTCATGCGGGCTGCGAAGCGGCGCGCGCCTGCGCGCGCATCGGCCTGCGCACCGCGATGGTTACGATGAACCTCGACCTCATCGCCCAGATGTCCTGCAATCCCGCCATCGGCGGCATCGCCAAGGGACACCTCGTCCGCGAGATCGACGCCCTCGGCGGAGTCATGGGCGAAGCGGCCGATTCCGTCGGCATCCAGTTCCGCCTGCTCAACACCTCGCGGGGTCCCGCCGTGTGGAGCCCCCGCGCCCAGATGGACAAGCGCCTCTATCGCGTGCGCATGCGGGAAACGATTGAAAAGGAGCCGAATCTCCGAATTAAGCAGGCGGAAGTCGCCGCCCTCGCGCTCTCCCCGGACCGCCGCATCACCGGAGTGCTCCTGCGCGACGGCCGCACCATCCCCGCCCCCGCCGTCATCATCACCACCGGAACCTTCCTCAACGGCCTGGCCCACGTCGGTGAGCAGCGCTACTCCTGCGGGCGCAACGGCGAAGCGCCCTCGCAACTCCTCGGTGACCAGTTCCGCACCCTCGGGCTGAACTGGACTCGCCTCAAGACCGGTACCCCGCCCCGCCTCGACGGCCGCACCATCGACTGGTCCCGCTTCGAACCCCAACCGGGCGACGCCGACCCGACCCCGTTCTCCTTCCTCACCCCCTGGATCGAGCGGGAGCAGATCCACTGCCACATTGGCTACACCACGGAAGAGACCCGCCGTATCTTGCGGGAGGCCATCCCGCGCTCTCCTTTATATAGTGGTCAGATCGAAGGCGTCGGTCCGCGTTACTGCCCGTCCATCGAGGACAAGTTCGTCAAGTTCCCGGACAAAGCCCGGCACCAGATCTTCCTCGAACCCGAGGGGCTCGACACCCACGAGATCTACGTCAACGGCATGTCCACCTCCATGCCGATCGACGTGCAGGAGGCGATGGTTGCTTCCATCCCCGGCCTGGAACGGGCGGAGATGATCCGCCCCGGCTACGCCATCGAGTACGACGCCATCGACCCGCGCGAGCTCGAGCACACCCTGGAAGTGAAGTCGATCCCCGGGCTGTACCTTGCCGGGCAGATCAACGGCACCTCCGGGTACGAGGAAGCCGCCTGCCAAGGGTTGGTCGCGGGGTTGAACGCGGCGGCGAAACTGAGCGGGCGGGATCCCGTGGTGGTTGGCCGCGGCGAGGGCTACACCGGAATCCTGATCGACGACCTGATCACCAAGGGCGCCGATGAGCCCTACCGCATGTTCACCTCGCGCGCCGAGTTCCGCCTGCATCTGCGGATCGACAATGCCGACGAGCGGTTGACCCCGATCGGGCGGCGCGCCGGTCTGGTGACGGACGAGAGGTGGGAGTTGTTCACCCGCAAACGGGCGCAGAAGGAGCGCCTCATCGCGGCACTGGACGGGCATAAGAACGCCGCGTGGCTGCGCCGTCCGGAGTCCGGCATCGCGGAGTTGCTGCCGTGGATCAGAGAGGTGCTCGGTGAGGAACCGGTGCGCGGGGTTCTGACCACGGTGGAGACGGAAACCAAGTACAGCGGCTACATGCAGCAGCAGGAGCGGCAACTCCAGCGGCTCAAGAACGCCGAACAGCGTCCGATCCCGGTGGATTTCGAATACCGGGGCATTCCGGGGCTGTCGTTGGAGGTCCAGCAGAAACTGGAGCGTGTGCGCCCCACCAGCATCGGGCAGGCGGCGCGGATTCCGGGTGTCACCCCGGCGGCGGTTGCCATCATCGATTGTTACCTGAGCCTGACCCGTGCTTGACGAATTCCCCGCGCTCAAGGCGCATTACGAACTGCTCCAGCGTTGGAACAAGACGCTGAACCTGACCCGCATCGATTCGATCGAGCGGAATTACGGCGAATCGCTCTTTCTGGGGCGGCACTTGCCCGCCGGGGCGCTGCGGATCTGCGACATCGGGTCCGGCGCCGGGTTTCCGGGCTTTCCGGTGGCGATTCTTCGCCCGGATTGCCAGGTGACCCTGATCGAGTCCCACCAGCGGAAGGCGGTCTTCCTGAAGGAGGCATCGCGCGCGGTGGCGAACATCCGGGTTCTGGCGCGGCGGGCGGAGGATGTGCGGGAGAGCTTCGATTGGGCGATTTCGCGGGCTGTGAGCGCGGAAGACATGGCTCCGTTCCTCGCCCGGCTGGCTCCAAACGTCGCGCTCCTGACCGGGGCGGAGGTTCCCGGTATCCCTGGGATCGAGTGGGAGGAGGCGGTTCCGGTCCCCGGGGGGACGGCGCGGTTTCTCCGGTTGGGTCGCTGTTTCACGTGAAACAGGATTCTGTTTCACGTGAAACAGACTCGGGTTCGTGTTTCACGTGAAACAAAGTTCTGTTTCACGTGAAACAGAGCGACAAACGCCGCCGGTTTTGTTTCACGTGAAACAGCGTGCTAGCATTTCTCCTTGAGCCGAGTATTCGCCATCACCAACCAAAAGGGCGGCGTCGGCAAGACCACGACCGCCATCAACCTCGCCGCATCCCTGGCGGCTAACGACCTCAAGGTCCTTGTGGTCGATTCCGATCCCCAGGGGAACTGTACCAGCGGCCTTGGCGTCGCCAAGGCCCCGGACAAACCCAGCCTCTACCACGTCCTCCTGGGAGAGACCCAAGCCGCCGACGCCATCCGTCCCACCGAGTTCGACGGCCTTTGCATGATCCCCGCCGACAAAAACCTGGTCGGCGCCAACCTTGAACTCGTCGAACTCGACCAACGCGAGACCCGCCTGCGCGAACGCCTCGCCCCCATCCGGCAGAAATACGACTTCATCCTCATCGACTGCCCTCCGGCCCTCGACCTCCTCACCCTCAACGCCCTCATGGCCGCCGACGCCGTGGTGGTCCCGATTCAGTGCGAATTCTTCGCCCTCGAAGGTGTCTCGGAACTGATGGATACCATCGACCGCGTCCGCGAAGGCCTCGGCCATCCCCTCGAAATCGGCGGCATCCTCCTCACGATGTACGACGACCGGACCAACCTGACCCGCCAGGTGGCCAACGACCTCCGCGAATTCTTCCAGGAACAGGTCTTCCAGACCATCATTCCGCGCAGCGTCCGGTTGGCGGAGGCGCCCAGTTTCGGCAAGCCGATTCTCAGCTACGACCCGCGCTCCAAAGGAGCCGAGAGCTACATCAAACTCGCCAAGGAGATCCTCGACCATGAACAAACCCGACACGCGCAAGGCGCTCGGTAAGGGGATCGACGCGCTGATGCGCGGACGTTCGACCGCGCTCCACCACCAGCCACCGGCTCCGCCCGCCGACGCCCCCCGCGAGGAAGCGACTCAACATATCCCGATCGACTCGATCGACCCGAACCCGCTCCAACCTCGCCGGATCTTCGAAAACGACCGCCTCGAAGAGCTCGCCCAATCCATCCGCGCCAACGGCATTATCCAACCTCTTGTGGTACGCAAGGTGGGGGACCGCTACCAGTTGGTGGCAGGGGAGCGAAGGTGGCGCGCCTCCAAGCTCGCCGAGATCAAAGCGGTTCCAGTCGTAGTCAGGGATATCCCGGATGACCGGCTGCTGGAGATCACGCTCATCGAGAACATCCAGCGCGAGGACCTCAACCCGATCGAAACCGCGGTGGCCTTCGGCCGGATGGCGCGGGAACTCAACCTCACCCCGGACGAAATCGGGCAGCGCACCGGCAAGGACCGCTCCACCGTCGCCAACTTCATCCGCCTGCTGCAACTGCCCGAAGAAATCCAGCAACTGATCTCCGACCACCGCCTCACCGCCGGGCACGGGCGCGCGATCCTTACCCTGCCGACCGCGGCGATGCAGAACGAAGCCGCCCAACATGGCCTGAAGGCGAACCTGAGCGTACGGCAACTGGAGAACTTCGCGCAGCGTCTGCTGGAGGGCAAGAAGCCGAAGTCGATCTCGGATATCAAACAGGACCCCAACGTGAAAGCCGCCATCCAGAACCTGGAGAGCGCGCTCGGAACCAAGGTCGAGATCAAGGAAGGCGCGCGCGGACGCGGGCGCATCGAGATCCACTACTATTCCCAGGACGAGCTGGACCGGATTTACGACCTGATCGTGAGCCCTACTTCAGCAGGTTGAGGATCGCTTCCAGCTCGCGCTTGATTTCGGGCAGCGGGTCGCTGGCGAAGAGCTCGGCCTGCACCCGCGGCTTGGGAGCGCGGGCGGCTTTGGGCACGCGCGCTTCCGCCTGCAGGCTTTGCCGCGCTCCTTCGATGGTGTAGCGCTTCTCCTTGAGCAGGTGCTTGATGCGCAGCAGCAGTTCGACGTCCTTGCGGCGGTACAGACGGTGGCCGGTGCCGGACTTCTTCGGCTGCAGGATAGAGAACTCGCTCTCCCAGTAACGCAGCACGTAGGGTTCGACGCCCAACAGCTCGCTCACTTCGCCGATTTTGAAGTACAGCTTATCCGGAATCTCCGGAGGCGGCTGCTGCAACGCAATATCCGTCATTGCGACCACTCGTAATCGTAGCTCAGGTGAGAGGCGATGTCACGGGCAGGCTACCGCCGCGCTTCCGGGAGTTGCCGGGCGAAGATCAGCCGCGCACTCTGCGGAGTGTTCTCCACGGCCTTGGTCTCGACCAACGCCTCGAAGTACGGGACCGGCCGGCCGGGCGACAGCCCCAGCGCCTGACGGATCTCAGCCCAGTGAGCGGGCTCCAGGACGAATTCGCCTGCTGCCTCCATAGTGACCATATTCACTCCGCCGATAATCAGCACCTGGTTGGCATCGGCGAGGTTAGGGACGAGCGCGACCCGCGCGTAGCTGGAGCCGGTCTCCTGGTAGGCCGGAGTAGCGCCGCGATAGTCCACCGGAGCGCCCCGGGCGGGTGACGTGTCGTGGTAGCCTCCCGGCAGCCATTTCAGCTTCAAACTCGGCTCAAAGAGCGCGGTCCATGGAGTGGAGTAGGGGTTGCCCAGCAGGATATGCGAACCGGAACGGAACTCGCGGGCGGTCACGTCGCGGGCGTGGCGGGCGACGATGCGGCGCCCGGTGGAGTCCAGGCGGACAATCATGGCGGTAAGGGTCAGGTCGCTCGAGCGGGTGAGGCGGTGGGTGCGAAACAGGTCAAAGGCACGCAGCGCAGCCTCGCCCGACGAGGGCGGCGGTTGGAACGCGGAGTAGTCCCAGCGCGCGTAGTCGTCCACCGTGAACGCATCGAAAGGACGTGGGGTGAGGGTACGCAGGCCGGCGAGTGAGAAATCGGTCGCGACCAGGCCGATTGGACCGGGGGCGGCCTTGAGCATTTCGCTGACGACATTGACGGTGGGATCGCCGGCGACCGGAGAAGGATCCCGCAGCCAAAGCAGGAGGCAGAGGGCGGCGAGCAGGGCGTTGGCCGCCAGCGAGAGGGCGAGCCAGGACCGCGGCTGCGAGGCAGGCGGAGCCACCGGCACCTCGCCGTTCCGGGTGAAGACGGGAATATATCCGCCTTTTGGAATTTCGATTCGCCAGGTTTCGGTGGCGCCTTCGGCGTCGAAGTACTCCTTGATCTTGAGACGGAGCTGGCGCGCCGACCCACGGACGATGCTGTCCTCGGTGGGGACGAAATCGTCACCGCGTCCGAAGACGGCGTGTCCGATTTCCACTTCGGTCACTTCGGCGGAGCGGCCAGCCAGGGAACGCTGGGCGATGAAAAGGAGAAACTCGCGCAACTTGGGGCTGCGGGCGAAGTAGCGGCTCTCGCAAACCCGCTGGACGAGTTGCCAACGCGGGTCCAGCGCGAGATCGGGCCCGTTTACACCTGTTGTTGACAATGTTTTGCCCTGTTTTCCCATTATGGCCCGGCATGAAGGAGAATACGATTCCAAATTGAGATGATTGACCGGCGGGATTTTCTTAAGGCAACGGCGGTACAGATGGCGGCGGGGCGCGCGGGCGCTCAGGAGAAGGAGCGGCCGAATTTTCTGTTCCTGATCGCCGACGACCTGACGTTTCGCGGCGTCCGGGCACTGGGCAACCCGGAGGTCGAGACCCCTGCTATCGACCGCCTGATGGAACGGGGGTGCACGTTCACGCACTGCTTCCACCAGGGGTCGTGGTCGGGGGCGGTGTGCATCGCCAGCCGGACGATGCTCAACACCGGGCTGACGGCGTTTCGCGCCCGGAAGGAAGTCGAGCAGACGCAGTTGTGGGGGCAGACGTTCGGGGAGGCGGGATACGACACCTACCTGGTCGGGAAGTGGCACCTGAGCCGTCCGGCGTTGAAGCGGAGTTTTCTGGCGACGGGCGCGGTCTCGCCGGGAATGTTCGAATCCGGTCCGGACGCCTACAACCGGCCGAGTCCGGGGAACACGTGGACGCCGTGGGACACCTCGCGCAAGGGGCAGTGGCTGCACACCAGCCAGTGGGCCAATGCGCAGACCGACGAGATCAAACACTCGGCGGAGATCTGGGCCGACGGAGCGATCGCGCATCTCCAGCAAGTGGCTGCGGCGAGCAAGCCGTTCTTCCTGTATGTCGGGTTCAACTCGCCGCACGATCCGCGGCAGGCTCCGCGGGAATTCGTGGAGCGGTATCCGCGGGAGAAGATCGCGATTCCGCCGGACTACCTGCCGGAACACCCGTTCGACCAGGGCGACCACAAGATCCGCGACGAAATGCTGGCGCCGTTCCCGCGCTCGAAGGACGCGGTGCGGCTGCACCGGCAGGAATACTACGCGCACATCACCTACATGGATGCGCAGATCGGGCGGATTCTGGACGCGCTGGAGAAGTCGGGCAAGGCGGGGAACACGTACGTGATCCTGACGGCGGACCATGGGCTGGCGGTAGGCGAGCACGGGCTGATGGGGAAGCAGAATCTCTACGAGCACAGCGTGCGGATGCCGTACGTGATCGCCGGGCCTGGGATACCGCGGCGGAAGCGGGTGGACGTGATGATGTACCAGCACTCGACGTTCGCCACGACGTGCGAGCTGGCGGGGATTGCGGTGCCGAAGCCGGTCGAGTTTCCGAGCGTCGCCAAATGGCTCCACGGCGGCGGGGGCGAGCCGCACGATGCGATGTTCTGCTGGTACCTGAAATACCAACGCTCGGTGCGGACCCGCGAACACAAACTGATCGTTTATCCCGAGGCGGGAGTGACGCAGCTTTTCGATTTGACGAAGGACCCCTGGGAGACGACCGATCTTTCCGCGCAGCCGAAATACGCCGCCACGAAGGCGGCGCTTTTGGAAAGGCTGCGGCGTTTCCAGCGTGAGCTTGGTGACGATTTTTGCCGGCCGGTCTGATCCGGTATTGG
>JAFDVU010000246.1 GCA_018268835.1 Acidobacteriota bacterium
GTGCCGGTCGAGAACCTGCACGCGACCATCTATCGCGCGATGGGGATCGCGCCCGACCAGGCGTTCGTCGTGGAGCAGCGCCCGGTCTACGTGACGAAGGACGGCAAGGGCCAGCCGATCGCGGAACTGTTCGCGAACGGCTGACCCCGCCGTGCTCCTTATTCGGCCTGCGAGCGGATCACGCGCACCGGACCCAGCAGCCCGGAGGGCAGCAGCGGCGAATCGGCGCGATAATACTGCATCGCGGTCCAGGTGTACTTCCGGGTCTGGCCGGGTTGCAGATCGCCCACGATGCGGTTGACCCACAGGTTGACCACCTTGACCTCCACCGTGTTGGCGCCCGGCTTGAGCGCGCCGGTCACGTCCACGCGGAACGGAGCGTGCCACGCCACTCCGGCCGATTTGCCGTTGACCGTGACCTCGGCAAGGTTCTTCACTTCGCCAAGATCCAGCCACAGATGCGCGCCGGTCTTGAACCAATCGGCCGGCGCCTGTACGGTCTTGGTGTAGGTGCCGGTGCCGGAGAAATACTTCACTCCGGGATCGGAGTTGTCGGTCCACGACACGAGGCGGTCGAGTTGGACCTTCGCCGGAGCACCGCGGTCGGGCTGGAACGCCACGTCCCATGCGCCTTCCACGGTCGCAACCGGTGTTTCCACGCGCGCGGGCAGTTGCCGCGACGTCTGCGCCGCGGGTTTGCGGAAGACCACGAACGCGGCGCCGTAGGGATCGAAGCGCAGCGATACCGTGGTGCGTCCGTCCGCGATCCTGTACGAAGCCGGCTCGATCGCGCCCGTCTCGGCATGCCAGATCTCCGGTTCCTTGCCCTGCTCACGGAAGCTCGCTTCCAGCGTCTCCGCGCGATCCTTGCGGTTGTCCACCCAGTAGATTTCGGCGCCCGGAAGCGTGCGGTGGACGAAGAGGTACAGGCTGTCGGTCCGCGGCGGCGCGTAGGTAAAGTCCGGCGCCACCTTCATCGCGGCCAGCGCCTGCCCGGCGGTCTGACCGGCGTACACTTTGCCCTTGCCGGACGTGTGCTCGCCGCTGCCATCGCCGAACAACTGGCCGGCGATGCGGCGCACTTCGGCCTGATCGTCGCTCAGGCTGGGACTATCCACCGGCTTGGGACCGGCTACGGCAACACCCGCTTCCACCATGTCCCGGATCTTGCGCAGGACGGGCAGCGGCATGTGACGGGCGTTCGCGTCCAGCACCAGCAGCCGGTAGCTCATGCCGCTGGGCGTGACGATGCGGCCGTCGCGCGCGGACATGCGGTGCAGCAGCGCGTCGGAGTTGGTGAAGTCGTATCCATAGCCGGCGGGAATGTCCGGCGGCTGATTGCCGAACAGCGCGGTGATGTTCGAATCCTCGCCGTAGTAGTAGAGCACATCGGCGGCGAAGTGGCCCTGTTGCAGCATGTAGCTGCTGCGCCCCAGGTATGTCATCCAGTACTTCGCGTAATCTGCCCAGGTCTCCAGGCGCGTGAACCACTGGCCGAACTGACCCAGGCTCAGCCCGGGCATCTTCGACGAGACGGGCTGATGCACCGACGTGTGAATCACGAAGCGGTTCAGCCCCATGGCGAGTTCGGCGTCGGCGGTGGGCTTGAGATTTTCCGGCGCGAACGTGTAAGCGCCGCTGCCCGCGGTGAGCGATTCGGCGGCCACCAGGTTCTGGCCGTAAATGTGGGCCACCGACGCGGATTCGCGGATGTCGGCGTTGTAGTTCGCGGGCTCGCCGTTGACGCCTCCGCGGCCGGTCCACATCGCGCTCATGGGCACGTCGGCGGTGCGTTTCACCTCCATGCCGTCGGCGATGAAGGCGCGGCCGTTTTCGTGCGACTCGCTGTAGCGGCCCATGCCGCGCGCCTTCAATTCGGTTTCGATCTCGTCGTAGTGGTTTTCCGCGGTGAGGTCGGCGATGGTGCGCCGGAAATCCCACAGGAAGCGGTCGCTGGCTTCGGCGCTCTCCACCACGTGACCGGTCAGCACGGGCAGCCAGGGACGCATGTCGTAGCCGCGGCGCCTGCTGAACTCGGCGATCATGTCGTCGGTCCAGTTCTGCGTGCCGGCCTCCCAACTGTCGGTGATCACGTATCGCAGGCCGCGCTTGCCCATCAGGGGGCCCACCGCGTCCTTGTACATATCGAGGTACTTGTCGAGGTAGGCCTTGACGTAGGCCTTGTTGAGCTTGTCCACTTCGAGCCCGGTGGCCTCCGGAGTGGCGGGATGATTGGTGATGCCCAGCAGCGAATAGCCGAGGCGCAGCACGCACCACTTTCCGGCGGGCGGCGTCCAATCGAGCGAGCCATCGGGGCGCATGCGCGCGGTGAGGTCCACGACCTCGGCCTTGCGGACGGCATCGGCGGAAGGCACGGCGGGCGTCGGGGAGTCCCCCAGATTCTGCGCCGCGGTGAACGCGCCCTTGTCTTCCACGCGATTGACGCGCGCTCCGGTGTACAACTCCAGCTCGGCGATCTGGGTGCCGGCGGGTTGCTGGGGCATGTTCCCCCTTGCTCCCTGGGAAGGCGCTCCGCCGAAGCCGCCGCGCCCGGCCATAGGCTGAGGGGTGAGGAAGGTGACGCGGAAGAAACGCGCGGTGACCGGGGAGAACGAGACCGTGCGGGACGCGCCGCCGCCGGCGATCGCGGTCACGGTGCGGAACTGCGCGCCGTTGTCGGATGCTTCCAGGGTCTGCGCGGGGGCGCCCGCTCCGCCACGTCCGCCGCGACCGGCGGCGCCGCCGGTCACCAGGGTCAGGCCGCGGACCAATTGCGGCTGCGCGAACTCGAACTGGATCCACGCCCGCTCCCCGGCCGGCGCCGCCGGCAGCAGGGTGGACCTGGCCAGATCGCCATCGGTCAGCGCGGCGAGATCGAACGTGCCGCCGCTGGAGGTCACCTTGGGCGCGAGTTCCTTCATGGTGCGATCGTCCGCGGGAATGCGGAACGCCACCACCGCGGCATCGGCATAGTATTCGGGTTGGGGTCCGGTAGGCTCGGGCGCGCCGCCGAAACCGCGGCGTCCGCCCACCATGTTCTGGAACGGGCCGGTGTTGCCCGGCGGCTTGGGCAATTTGCCGGTGAACGGAGCGCCGCCTTCCACGCGAGTCTCCGACCAGACGAACTTCTTCATCGCCTGCGCGGGCGGGACCCACGGTCCGCCGCTCTCGCTCCATCCCGGCGAACCGGCGATCGCCAGTTCGAGGTTCAGCTGGTCGGCCAGCGTGGTCGCGTACTTAAACGCATCCTTCCATTCCGGAGTCATGAAGACCAGGCGCTTTTCGACGATCTGAGGTGTATTCAGCGCGGCATCGAAATTCTGCATGCCGGCGATGTTGCTGCGCTTCATCCACTCCAGGTCCGCCTTGATGCCTTCCTTGGTGATGTTGCCGTTCATCCAGTGCCACCAGACGCGCGGCTTGGCGCTGTCCGGGGGATTCATAAAGCCGCGCCGTAGCGCGTCCTCGCCCGGCTGCGCGGTGACGGCAAAGACGGCCAGCAGGGTGAGGGGGATGACTGCCAGTCCGAAGAGGACAGTTCGTGTCGAGGTTTTCATGGGGAGCCTCCAGTGGCCGCGCCGGGCCCGGGCGGGCACGGCGGGGCGGACTTGTATCTGCATCTTTCTGCCCGCGTCCCCGTCGGCCCGAGCATAACACGATGCATACGGGAGATACGGACCCTTTTATACAGCTGCCCCGTATGGGACCGCGGACCGAGCCGGCGGAGAACCGGATCCCGCTTGCCGCACCCGACCGTTAACGATAAAATCACTGCTTCCAGCCATGATTCGAACTCTAGTTGCCACACTGCTGCTGGCCGCCGCGGCCGCCGCGCAGAACGACCCTTCCGTTGGCTCGTTGAACAAGCCGGAGCGCCTGGAGTGGTTTCGCGATCTCGGCTTCGGCATGTTCATCCACTGGAGCGTGGATTCGCAGACCGGCGTGGTCATCTCGCACTCGCTGGCCGGCGCCGACGAGGCCTACACCAACCGCTTCTTCAACGACCTGCCCAAAACCTTCAATCCGCGCAAATTCTATCCGCGGGATTGGGCCGCGCTCGCCAAACTCGCCGGCGTCCGCTACGTGGTCTTCACCACCAAGCACCACTCCGGATTCACCATGTGGGACACGAAGACCACGGATTTCGGCATCATGCACACGCCATTCCCGCACGACATCACGCGCGAGATCCTGGAGGCGTTCAAGGCGCAGGGCATCCGTCCCGGCATCTACTTTTCGCCGGACGATTTCTCGTGGCTGTGGCGCAACCACATCGATATCCAACGCGGCATCCCTGCGGTACAGCCGCGCAACAATCCGGGCCTGATGAAACTGGACCTCGACCAGGTGCGCGAACTCATGACCAACTACGGCCCCATCGACGTGGTCTTCTTCGATGGCGAGCCGGACCGGTTGCGCGAACTCGCCTGGAAACTGCAGCCCGACGCGATCGTCACGCGCGGCGCCATACAGACGCCCGAACTGTACGTTCCCGGCATCCCGCTGGAGGGTCCGTGGGAGGCCAACTTCACCATGGGAACGGCGTGGCAGTATCAGCCGCAGAACGAAAGCTACAAGACCGGCGGACAGGTGATCGATATCCTCGTGGAGACGCGCGCCAAGGGCGGCAACCTGCTGCTCAACATCGGGCCGAAGCCCGACGGCGAACTGCCCATCGAGCAGGAGGAGCGGCTGCGCGAGGTCGCGCTGTGGATGCAGGTCAACCAGGAGTGCATCTACAAGGTACGCCCGTGGGTAATCACCAACGAGCAGAACATCTGGTTCACCAAAGCCAAGGAAGCCGATACGGTGTACGCCATCGTCAAACAGCAGCCGCGCTGGGTGCGCGGAACGTGGCGCGATTTCGTGCTGAAGAGCGTGCAGGCGACGGCGAACACGCAGGTGAGCGTCCTCGGGCAGAACGGGCGCGTACTCGAGTACCGCCCCGACGTTCATCCGGAGCCCAGCTTCAGGCAGGAGTCCGACGGGCTGCACATTCACGCCATGTTCACGCAGCGCCTGCAGGACAACAGCCGGTGGCCCAATCCGATCGTGCTCAAGATCACCAACGTGCGGCCTGCGCTGACACCGCCGAAGGTGGAGACCACCGGCGCGGCGTTCGACGCCTCTACCCGTACCGCCACGCTGCGCGGAACCCTGGTCGACATGGGCAAGACCGCGACCCTCGAAGCCGGCTTCGAGTACCGCAGCATCGTCGGGCTGGACGCGAGCGACCGCTCCATCCCGTGGCAGCAGGGGCCTTCGACCACCCTGACCGCACCGGGGCCGTTTGCGCTCTCCGTGCCCAACCTGAACCCCGAGGGCGTCTACGAATACCGCGCGTGGGTGAAGCACCCGCTGCTCACCATCTACGGCGCGGAGAAGCGCATCCCGATGAAGCGGTGAGGGTCACTGCCCGCGGATGACGGCGGACCATGGTCCGCGCACCGGGCCGGTGGATCCCGAGACGTAGTCCGGGTGCACGATCGCGTAGGCTCCCTCAAACAACTGGTTCGTGCCGGAACGCCGCAGCACGACCATTCCCCGCCCCGCCGATTCGAGAGTCACGGTGTCGCGCTGCTGTGCGCCGAAGCGCGAATTCGTCCACACGGCATCGAAGATGCCGGTCTCGCCGCGCCGCGTCCATACGGCAATAGGTCGAATTGGCTGTATGGCCTGGAAGCCGGCGAACCGGTGCGGCGCGCGCGGCGAGGCCGCGCGCCGGCAACGCCGCTACTTCTTCTCTGCTTCCGGCGCTTCCCCGCCGTCGAGCAACCGCAAGCCCTCCAGCCCCGCCGGACCGAGCAGCCCAGCGTGCGCGTAGATGAACAGCTTGGCGCGGCTGTCGGTGATGTCGAGATTGCGCATGGTCAACTGCCCGATGCGGTCCTGCGGCGTGAACGCGCCTTCGTTCTTCTCCATCGTGAGCCGTTCCGGCGCATAGGTCAGGTTCGGACTTTCGGTGTTGAGGATGGTGTAGTCGTTGCCGCGGCGCAGTTCCATCGTGACCGTGCCCGTCACCGCCTTGGCCACCCACCGCTGCAGCGTCTCGCGCAGCATCATGGATTGCGGATCGAACCAGCGGCCTTCGTACAGCAGGCGTCCGAGGCGGCGGCCCATGTCGCGATACTGCTCGATCGTGCCTTCGTTGTGGATGCCGGTCACCAGCCGCTCGTAGGCGATGTAGAACAGCGCCATCGCCGGCGCTTCGTACACGCCGCGACTCTTGGCTTCGATGATACGGTTCTCGATCTGGTCGCTCATCCCCAGGCCGTGCCGTCCGCCGATGGCGTTGGCTTCCAACACCATGTCCACATCGCTTGCGAACTGCTTGCCGTTGATGGAAACTGGCAGCCCTTCATGGAACTCAACCGTCACCTCTTCGGGTTCGACCGCGACCTCGGCGCGCCAGTGCGCCCGCCCCATGATGGGATCCACGATCCGCATGCCGTTGCGCAGGTATTCCAGATCCTTGGCCTCGTGGGTCGCACCCCAGATATTGGAGTCCGTCGAGTAGGCCTTCTCCTTGCTCATCTTGTAGCCGAAGCCCGCTTTTTCGAGCAGTTCGGACATCTCCTTGCGCCCGCCCAACTCGTCGATGAAGGTCTGGTCGAGCCACGGCTTGTAGATGCGCAGGTTGGGATTCACCAGCAGGCCGTAGCGGTAGAAGCGCTCGATATCGTTGCCCTTGTAGGTGCTGCCATCGCCCCAGATATGGACGTCGTCTTCCTTCATCGCGCCCACCAGCATGGTGCCGGTGACCGCGCGGCCGATCGGGGTGGTGTTGAAGTAAGCCACGCCCGCGGTGGTGATGTGGAACGCGCCGCACTGCAGCGCGGCCAGTCCCTCGCGCACCAGTTGCACGCGGCAATCGATCAGGCGCGCCTTCTCGGCTCCGTATTCCAGTGCCTTGCGCGGAATCGAATCGTAGTCGC
The DNA here is from genome assembly GCA_018268835.1 of Acidobacteriota bacterium. Lineage (GTDB taxonomy): Bacteria > Acidobacteriota > Terriglobia > Bryobacterales > Bryobacteraceae > Solibacter. The sequence goes on from JAFDVU010000246.1 coordinate 6,936, forward strand.
TTTCGTCGGGCTGCCCGAGGTTCGCCGTGTAGCAGTAAGGGATCGCGCCCTTTTGGCGCATCCAGTAAATCGCAGCGCTGGTATCCAGCCCGCCCGAGAAAGCGATACCGACCTTCTCACCGACGGGCAGCGACTGCAGAATATTGCTCATTCATTTCTCCTTCGAAGGGGTGCGGGCCGGCCATAAGCGGAAAGCCGCGTGGCGGCAGGGCGCTCTTCCAATTTTAGCGGCAGTGGCGCGACGATTGGGATTCGCGCGCCTAAGCCCGGTTGCCGCCGCCGTCCAGCGCGGGCACGGAGACCGCGACCTCGATGCCGTGACGCACACTCTCCGTCACCACGCAGTAGTCTTCGAAGAGACCGCGGCAGCGCATCGCCTTCGCCTTTTCGGCGTCGGGAAGATCCAGATCGATCTCTACATCGACCTTGCCGATGCGGAGGCGTCCGCGCTCGTTGCGCACGATTTGGGTACGGACTTTGGTCCGGATCGGCCCCGTGGTCACCTTCGCCTTGCGGGCGCAAAAGAGCAGGCTCGCGCTGAGACAGTTGCCGATTGCCGCCGCCAGCGCGCGCGCCGCATTGGGACCGGCGTCGCGCCCCATTGGGGCCGGTTCGTCCAGCAGCCATTCGGGGAACTGCGGCTGGTCGAACCGCACCTTGAACTCGAAATCCTGCTCCTGTTCGATGGTCACGACGAACTCGGCGGCCGGCGGTTCCGAAGCGGGTGTGCTCATTTTGCGTGCCTCACCCCCATAGATGCGGTTCGCGCCCCGTTTGTTACGGCTGCCACGACCGAACTGACTTGTCACCTTTATTGGCGTACCGGCATCCAAACCATCAGGAGATCCAGAGTGAAGCGCCTGTTAGTCGGAATTATCGCCGCGGGCAGCGCTCTCGCCGGGACGGAGACGCCGGCAAGAGGCGCCGCGCCGGCCTTGCCGGCTCCGCGAGCAGCCGTCCACAGGGTGGAGAAGCCCGGCAGGCAACTGCGGCCGGTCCGCTGGCTCAAGCGCATCCGGGACCGCGAGGCGGACCTGGGAATGCGGCTCTCCGGCTGGGGGATTCGCGATTCGGGGGCTGAGCAATGAGC
>JAFDVU010000247.1 GCA_018268835.1 Acidobacteriota bacterium
CACTGGTTGCGCAACTGAACCAGCAACTCAGCGGCAGCGGCGTCTCGGCGCGCATCAATTCGACGGACGGAGCGGTCGAGTTCGTCGGAGGGGCCTTCTCCATTGCCAGCACCGGCGGCGCGACGCTCACCGGCACCGACAACGCCTTCCTCACCAATGACACGCTGAACCACATCAACCAGCAGACTTACACAACGACAACCGGTGCACAGACCCTGCAGTTCACGGTCGGCGGCGTCACAACCAACGTGACCCTGGCTACGGGCGTCACGCTTGCCGGCGCGGTCTCGGCCATCAACCAGGCGATGAACTCCAAGGGCATCTACGCTCTTTCGGATGGCACCGGCATCGATTTCCAGGGCAACAGCGCGTTCACTGCCCAGGTGACTGCCGGCGGCGCCAACGGTGGCTTCGGCGCGGTGCAAATGGCTACCGCCACGTCCTCCGTTGCTCCCACGGTCTCCGGCAGCGGCACCAACGCCGCTACCAACGCCATCCAGGCGATCAACAGCGCCCTCACTACCCTGGGCAACATCCAGGGCACTGTCGGTGCGGGCCAGAACAAGCTGCAGTACGCCATCAACCTGGCCACCTCGCAGATCACCAGTTTCTCGGCCGCGCAGTCCCGAATCCGTGACGCCGACGTCGCGGCCGAGGCTGCCAACCTGACCAAGGCCCAGGTGCTGGCGCAGGCCTCCCTGGCCGCGATGGCGCAGGCCAACAGCGCTCCGCAGCAGGTCCTCTCCTTGCTGAAGGGCTAGTCCCAAATCGTATCCTCCTAGTGGTGGGGCCGGATCTACCCTGATTCGGCCCCTTTTTTGCACTGGAGATTGAACTATGTCGTCCATTGGCATCACGGTACCGACGTTCAACGGTAGCAGCAAGTATTCAAGCGACTTCCAGCAGGTGCTGACGCGCGCGGTCAGCATCGCGTCACTTCCGCTGCAACAGATGCAGAATCAGCAGAACAAGCTGAGTTCGGAGCAGTCGGCGCTGCAGGGCCTCCAGAGCGCCTTCAGTTCCCTCCAGGACGCGATTTCCACGATCGCCGCGGCGTCCAAGGGCAGCACTCAGGCGTCCGTTTCGGATTCGACGGTTGTCACCGCGCACACGGACGCGAGTGCCCTGGACGGTACCTACGGTATCCAGGTGACCGACCTCGGCGGAGCTACCACCACGGTCAGCAAGGGTGGCCTGATCACCGTCACCGATGCGAGTTCTGGCAACATTTCGGGTTCGTCCTCGTTCACCCTCACGATCAACGGAACCTCCCACACACTCACACCCGGCGGAAACTCCCTGCAGGACCTGGCATCATCCATTAACGGCGCCAGCTTGGGTGTGCAAGCCACGATCATCAATGCCGGCAGCACTTCCAGCCCCGATTACCGGCTCTCCATCACGAGCAACCACTACGCTGCCGACACCATTCAATTGAACGACGGCAGCAGTGACCTGCTGGATACTCTCTCCACCGGGTCTGCGGTGACGTACCAGGTCAACGGACTTGCCGGGACGCTACAAAGCGACTCCCGCACCGTGACACTGGCCCCGGGGCTGACAGTCGATCTCTTGAAAGCTGCACCTGGCCAACAGGTCACCATTCAGGTATCCCACAACTACTCGGCGCTGCAGAACAGCCTGAACGGACTTGTTTCCACATATAACCAAGCCAGTCAGGCGCTGGGCCAACAGAGGGGACAGAATTCCGGCCCGTTGGCGGGTCAGTCCATCATCTTCGAACTTGAACAGTCGTTGCGCGACCTCACGCAGTACACGGGCACCTCGGGGAATATCGGCTCGATCACGGACTTAGGGCTCAATATCGACAAGAACGGTGTCCTGACCTTCGACAGTTCGGTGTTTTCCTCGTTGTCACCGAGCGATATCCAGGGTTTCCTCGGCGACACTACCACCATGGGATTCCTCAAGTCCGCCACTGACGGGCTCAATATGGTGGCAGACTCGACTTCGGGGGCGATCGAAGACAGCCTGCAATCGATCAACAGCCAGATCAGCCGCTCGCAAGACCAGATCTCCACCGAACAGGACCGGATCAACAATATGGCCACGACCTTGCAGCAGCAACTCGCAAACGCCGACGCCGCGATTGCCGTTCTGGAAGGCCAGGTCACCTACATGACGAACCTGTTCCAGACGCTGTTTCTCAATAACAACAACACCAACAACAAGAACAACTGATGGCGCCCGAAAGCATCACCGGCATCGAAACCCGACTGCGCTCATCCGTGTGCGCCGGACGGTTCGCGGATGTTGCCGACATGCTGCCTTCCTACTGCGCCGCGGTCGAGGCCCACGCGAAGCAGTTGCCGGCCGGCGACCCGCGCCTTGCTGAACTGGCCTCCCGGTTCGACGCTCTGGCTGTCTGGATCCGCCTGATGTTGTCGGTCGGGCGGGCGCAGTGCGCCGGCGAACTGCAGCGGTTCGGGCACATTCAGGGATACCTTGGGCCGGTTGCGGGCAACGGCGGCTTCGGCACTGAGGGTTGAGAGGCGTCAATCGACTGACACGTCACACGATTGACGTCTTTCGTGCCGCTGTCTCACCCGCAATTCCTCCATTTCCCCATCCGTCTCCGTTGGCAACTCGATTGCCTATGCCGTCTTGCTGTGTTGGATCCGATCACAAATAAACTCGAACAGTACATGGATCTGGTCAGCATGCGCCAGAAATTGGTGGCATCCAACATCGCCAATGCTGACACGCCTGGCTACCAGACCCAGGACATCGACTTTCAGACAGAGTTTCAATCGGTGTTGAACGGCGGATCCCCTCACGCCGGCAAGGTGGCCGGATTGGCTACCCGAAACGACGGCAACAACGTGGATCTCGACCGGGAGGCCCGCTTATTGGCGGAAAACGCGCTCCGCTTCAGTGTGGCTTCTTCGTTGATGAGGTCGGAACTCAATCTGGTCAAGTCGGCTATTAAGGAAGGACAATCCTCATGAGCCTCTTCTCCGTGCTTTCGGTGAGCGCCTCCGGAATGGCCGCGCAGAGAACCCGGGCGGCGCTGTTGGTTGAGAACATCGCCAATTCGGAAACTACCCGCACTCCCGATGGCGGGCCGTACCGGAGAAAGGACGTGGTGTTCTCCAGCGGTCCGGTGCAGGATTCGTTCGCGGCGCAGTTGGATGCACAACTCGGCCAGCCCCTTACCGGCGTGAACGTCGCGCAGATCACCGTGGACTCCAGTGAGCCAGAGAGGCGGTATATCCCCGGTCACCCCGATGCCGATGCCAACGGCTACGTCGCAGTCCCGAAGGTCAATCCCGCCGAAGATATGGTCGACCTCATGGGTGCGAACCGGAGTTACCAGGCAAACGTCTCCGCCATGACGGCGATCAAGGACATGATTCAGAAATCGATCGACCTGATGCGTTAACCACGACAACCATGCCAGCTCCCATTTCCAGCATCGGTGCCATCAACCCGCCCGACCTGTTGACGTCGACTCCGGGCGCGGGCAAACCGGGCGAGTTTCAGAACGTCCTCGAAGGCACCATACAGAGCATCGAGTCGCTGCGCGCCGACGCCGCTGATTCGGTCCAGAAATTCCTCACTGGTGAAAACGAAGAACTTCACACCACCATCCTGGCCACGCAGCGCGCCGAACTCGCTTTCGATTTAGGCCTGCAGGTGCGCAATAAGGTTGTTTCGGCGTACCAGGAAATCATGCGGATGCAACTCTGAGGGTTAACGGAATCCGGTCATGGACGGAATCAAGAAACTGATCGCGGGGCTGAGTGTCGCCCAGAGGATTTCCATCGTTGCGGTCGCAGTTCTGTTGGGGGTGGGCATCTTCACCTTCAGCCGATCGCGCTACGAGGGTGACTTTCGGCCGCTGTATTCGTCGATGTCGCTGGAAGACGCCTCGACCGTAGTTCAGAAACTCAAGGAGACCGGGGTGGAGTACCGGCTCACCGACAACGGAAGCACGGTGCTGGTGCCTTCCGGAAAGCTCGCCGAATCCCGCCTGAACCTCGCCGCGGCGGGGTTGCCCAAGACCGGACGGATCGGCTTCGAACTATTCGACAAAACCAACTTCGGCGCGACCGAATTCGTCGAGCACATCAACTACAAGCGCGCGCTGGAAGGCGAATTGGAGCGCTCTGTGATGAGCATGGCGGAGGTCGAGCAGGCGCGCGTTCATCTCAGCCTGCCGAAGGAGTCGGTTTTCCTGGATCAACAGCAGCCGGCCAAGGCCAGCGTCATGGTGAAACTCCGGCCCGGCGCGTCGCTCGCGGCGCAGAACGTAATGGCTGTCGCACACCTGGTCGCCAGTGCCGTGGAAGGGCTATCCCCTGAAGCAGTCGCCATTCTGGACATGGATGGGCATCTGCTCAGCCGGCCCAGGCGCACCCAGACCGGGGAGGAAGCGATGAGTTCGGAGGCCCTGGAATTCCGGCAGCAGATCGAGCACAGCCTGGTTCAAAAAATCAGCGCCACGCTGGAGCCGCTGCTTGGAACCGACGGGTTTCGGGCCGGTGTCTCGGTAGACTGCGACATGACCAGCAGCGACCAGCAGGAGGAGACCCTGGACCCGAGCCGTTCCGTCATGCTGAGTTCGCAACGGACGGAGGACGGCGGCCAGTTGACCGCGTCCGCCGGTGTCCCGGGGACGGCATCCAATCTTCCCACGCCACCTTCCCGTCAGGCTTCCGCAGGAGGGCTCTCCCGCCGCACTGAGAACATCACCTATCAGACCAGCCGGACCGTGCGCCGGACGCGGATTCCGCAGGGGATCGTGCGTCGTATGTCGCTGGCGGTCCTGGTCGGACAGAGTCTCCGCTGGGAGGGCGCCGGCGCCTCGCGCCATCGTGTGCCGGTTCCACCATCGGCAGACACCATGAAGACCATCAAGGATCTGGTCGCCGGCGTCACCGGCTTCAGTACCGAACGCGGCGACCAGTTGATCGTGGAGACCCTGCCCTTCGAATCCATCTTCAATTCCGACCAGGGGGATCCGGCCACTTCGGGCAAGCCCATCAGCCAGGATCCACCCTGGCTGCAGTTCTTCAACAAGAACCGCACTCTAGTAGTTCTGGCGGCGGTCGGGGCACTCGTGCTCATAGGCGTGATGGGCTTCCTCATGAAGTCCATGTCCCGCAAGAAGCGCCGTGCCGCGATCGACATCGAGGCCCCCGCCAGCTTGCCGGCATCTACCGAACTGCCTCCCGATCTGATCGGCGAACCCACCCACGCGGCGGCGCGAATCGCCGCTGCATACGAGGAGCAGCCGCGCGAAGAGGACCTCCTCAAGCAGGTTGCCGGAATGGTTCAGGGCGGCGCTGCGCCCGCCGCTGCCGTAGTCCGTATGTGGTTGCGGGAAACCGCCGGCGAAAGGTCATAGCCGTGAGCGTCTCGCGGGTGGTCAAGGACCCGGCACGGGTGAAGCCGGTCGAGTGGCGGAAGAGTCCGGGTCCAGACCGTCTCGCAAAGCCTGGAAGCGCCGGCGCGGACGGGCCGGAGCGCGAGATCGCGGATCTGCAGGCGCGTCTCTCCGAGATGGCGGTCGCCGCGGAACAACAGTCCCGGCAGGCTTATGAAAACGGCTATCGCGCCGGCGAGAGTGCCGGAAGGAGCGCGGCTGAAGAGGAAGTCCGGTCCGCGGTGGCTCGTCTTGCCGACGCGATCGCGAATGTCGCCGATGCGCGCACCGACGCCATCCGGCGCGCTGAGGCGGATACTGTCCGGCTGGCCGTCGAAATCGCGCGCCGCATTCTCCACCGTGAACTGACGATCAACACATCGGCGCTGGAAGCGCTGATCCGCGCCGCACTGGAAAAGTTGCAGTCCCAGGAAGTTTATCGTGTTCGCGTGCACCCCGACCTGGAAGGCGTGATGCGCAACTGCCTGGAAGAGGCGGGACGCGAGGAGGGCATCGAAGTGATCAAGGATCCGGTCCAACCCCGGGGAGGCGCTATCTTCGAAATCAGCCGCGGTGCGCTGGACGCATCCATCGAAACCCAGTTGAGTGAGATTGAACGCGGGCTCACCGAACGCCTGGAGGAACAACTGTGACTGCCGCACCGCATCAGCCGGACCTGAATCCGTACATCAAGCAGGTGAGGGCTTCTTCACTATTGCCTTGGACCGGAGAAGTGGTTGAACTGGTCGGAATGATGGTGGCTTCCAAGGGCCCAGCGGCCGCTTTGGGTGACTTCTGCGAAGTCACGACTTCCAACGGGCGTCGCATCCGCACCCAGGTCACGGGTTTTCGCAACGGCCACGTCCTCTCCATGCCGCTGGAGGAGATTGATGGCATCCAGTTGCATGACCGGATCATTGCACGCCAGGACGACGCGCGGGTCGCCGTCGGGCCCGGCCTGATCGGGCGCGTGCTCGACGGTTTCGGGCGCCCCATCGATCGCAAGGCTCCCATCCGGTCCGAGGACTATTACAGTCTGTATCGCTCCCCGGGCAGCCCTTTGGATCGCGAACACATCACCAAAAAGATGCTGACCGGGATTCGCCCCATCGATACTCTGATCCCGTTTGGCGAGGGCCAGCGCATGGGGATCTTCGGCGGCAGTGGTGTCGGCAAGAGCACGCTGCTGGGCGCCATGGCGCGGCATAATTCCGCCGACGTCACGGTGATCGCGCTGATCGGCGAGCGCAACCGCGAGGTCCGCGCCTTCCTCGAACACGAACTTGGGCCGGAAGGAAGCGAGCGTTCCGTGGTGGTCTGCTCCACGTCGGATCGACCCGCCCCGTTACGTATCAGAGCTGCCTTCGTGGCGCTGGCCGTGGCCGAGTATTTCCGAGACCAGGGCGCCAACGTTCTGCTGATCATGGACTCCGTCACCCGCCTGGCCATGGCGCAACGCGAGATCGGCCTTGCCGCGGGCGAACCTCCCAGCCAGAAGGGTTACACACCCTCGGTATTCAATTTGCTGCCCCGCATACTCGAACGCGCCGGCAATTTCCAGAGCGGATCCATCACCGGTCTGTTCACGGTGCTAGTGGAAGGCGACGACACCAACGAGCCCATATGCGATGCCGTCCGGTCGATCCTGGACGGCCACATCATGCTGTCCCGGCGACTCGCCGCGGGCGGCCACTACCCCGCCATCGACGTGCTGAATTCCGTGAGCCGCTTGCAGTCCCAGCTTTCGCGCCCGGAGGATGCCGTGGCCGCAAGAAAGGTACGGGAAGCCATGGCGCTCTACGAGTCATCCAAGGACCTCATCGAGCTTGGCGCCTACGTCAACGGGAGTAACCCGCGTCTGGACGCTGCCATCCGCGTTCAGCCCGACATCATCTCTTTCCTCCGCCAGGACACGTCTCTCGACGCCTCGTACCCCGACAGCATTTCACAACTGCACACCATAGCCGGGAGGCTGTAGCACGCAATGCAACCGTTCCGGTTCAACCTCGAACACGTGCTTTCGTGGAACCGCAAGCTGGTGGAGGTGGAAGAATCGCGGTTCCAATCCTTGTATGCCAGCCTTCGGCAGGTGCAGGTGGGCATCGCGGAGTTGAAAGCGGAGCGGCTTGCGGTCGAACAGGGCGTGGTGCGGAAGGCGAACCCATCCGCCCAGGACCTGGCCGCGCTGGGCCCTTACCGGATTCGCGTGACCGCCCGGGACAGGGACCTCGGCATCGAACAACGCCGGCGGCAACAGCTACTTGACGAGCAGCGAGATAAGCTGGTGGCGCTACAACGCCGCGTGAAACTGCTGGAGAAGCTACGGGATCGGCGCCTGGAGGAATACACGTACAGCATGGACAAAGAACTCGAGGCGATCGCCGCCGAGGCCTACATGGCTCGTCTCATCGGCGAATCCCATGCCTGATCCGGAGTACCCGGCCGACGCGAGACGTTGAGCGCGCGGGACTTAGAAGCCCAGATGCCGCTCGAGTGTTCCTGACGCAAATTGGCGTCACGCGGGTGGGCGCCATGGCTCCACCGCCGAAGTCGACGCGAATGGGCGCCCTGTCGTTATAACGAAGTCTTGCGGCGTGTGCC
>JAFDVU010000248.1 GCA_018268835.1 Acidobacteriota bacterium
ACGCTCAGCCGCTCGCCCACGGCCACGGCTTCATCCACCGAGCGCGGCGGGCGCTCGCCCAGCATGGCCATGCCGCCCACGATGCGCTCGAACTCGTCGATCACGTCGTGAAGCTGGTTGAGCACGCCGGGCTGCTGCGCCGGAGGCAGCAGGTCCCGGCAGGCGTCCTCGTGGCGTTTGCGCAGCACGGCGAGGTTGGCGTCGATGCCGCCGCGGTCGCCCGCTTCGGCGTGCCGCATCGTGTCCAGCAGCAGGTCCGTGATCTTGCTCATGGCGGAGACGACCACCGCGACCGGGCGTCCCTTGCGCTCCGCCGCGACCAGGCCGGCGGAGACGCGCATCCGTTCGGCGCTGCCCACGCTGGTGCCGCCGAACTTCATGACTAGCAGGTCCTTCAAACGATTTCCTTTCCGTTGGTGACGCGCGCGCGCACGATTTTGAGGATGGCCTCTTCCACGTCGTCGATGCCCATTCCGCTGGAGTCGAGGTAGACCGCGTCCGGCGCCTGCGTAAGCGGCGCATCGGCGCGCGTGCTGTCGCGCTCGTCTCTCTCGCGCATTTCCCGCGCGAGCTGCTCTTCGCTGATGTGCAGGCCCTTGGCGGCAAGCTCGGCATGACGGCGCCGCACCCGTTCGCTCGCGTTGGCGTCAAGGAAGATCTTCACGTCGGCCCGCGGGAAAACCACGGTACCGATATCGCGGCCCTCCATCACCACGCTGGTCCGCTCGCCGATCTCCCGCTGCTTGGCGACCATGGCGCGGCGGACTCCCGGAATCGCGGAGATCTTCGACGCGCCGTTAGAGATCTCGGGCGTGCGGATGGCTTCCGTGATGTCCTCGCCGTTGAGCGTAATGCGCCCCGGGGCGAGATCGATACCGGCCGCCAGCGCCAGTTGCTCGGCGCGGTGCATGTCGGAAGTATCCACGCCCTGACGGGAGGCCCAGAGCGCCACCGCGCGGTACATGGCGCCGGTGTCGATGTAGGTGAAGCCGAGCCGTGCGGCGAGGCGGCGGGCGATGGTGCTTTTGCCCGCGCCGGAGGGCCCGTCAATCGCCACCACGACCCGTTTATGCGCTGAATTTGCCAAAAATCAGAATAACAGGTGGAGCCGGCACTCTTGTTGCCCGTCCCATGACAGAGACGCGACCGTAAGGGAGCGTGGACCCCTCTGAGTGCCCGAAATCCCGATTGTGTCAAGCACCCCCGCGCCTACCGCCCGGGCGGGGTGGTCGGACTCTGCGGCTGGCTGCCGCGTCCGCCCGCGCCGCCGAAGCTGTTGTCTCCGCCGAAGCTGCTACCGCCGCCGAAGCTGCTGCTGCCGCCGAACCCGCTGCCGCCACCGGATCCGCTACTGCCACCGAACCCGCTGCCGCCGCCGAAGCCGCTGCCCGAGGGGCCGACTCCGCCGCCCACGGGGGCGCCCGGACTCCCGCCCTGCGTACCCATCTGTTGCGCGGGGACGCCGCCGGCGCCGCCCGCGTTCGGGTTCGTGTACCGCTTCTCCTTGGCCGGATCGTAGACGAACTCCCACTCGTCGTAAGGGGTGCGTTCGTTGTAGATCATGATCCCGTCGCCCTCGGCATTGGAGGCGACCCCGGCGATGCCGCCGCCCATGATGGCCCCGCCCCCCACCTGCCCGCCCGTCGGCATGCCGCCCGGACGCGGGCTGGTCAGGATGCGGTTGATCAGGTCCGCGGCCTGCGAATTGGGCGCCCCCGCCGTCGCGCCGGGCTGGCCGAACGACCCCGCCCCACCGGCCATCGCTGGATTTACCGCGTACGGCGACACGCCGCCCATCTGCGAATTCACCGGCGCGCCCGGCTGCGCCGGAAGCTGCTGACCGCCGTAGATCGATTGTCCCGGCATCGAAGGCATCGTACCGGTGGGCGATCCGCTGCCGAACGAATTGCCGCCCCCGAAAGAATTGCTCACCCCGCCGAAGGAGTTGCTGCCCGAAGCAGAAGACGTGGAGGAACCGCTCGCCGTCGCCTGCTGTCCGAACTGGCCGCTACGTCCGCCCGCAAATACGCCCAACTGGCCGGGCATCGCGCCCGGCTGTCCCGGCATCATGCCCGGCTGCCCCGGCATCATGCCCGGTTGCAGTGTGCCCGGCTGTCCGGGGATGGTCATTCCCGCGATCGGCTGCACCCCGCCGGGCTGCATCCCGCCGGCCAGGTTCTGCTGCCCGGGAATCAGTTGCGGCGGCGGGGAGTTGCCGGCGGTCGCGGCTCCCGGTGCGCCGCCCGGCGCTCCCGGCTGCCCCACGGGCAGTTCGGGGCCGGATCCGGCCGTACCGCCTTCGTTCGCGCGCCGCCGTTGCGCGATCGCCGCGCCACCCTGCGGAGCGCCTCCCGCGCCGTTGCCGAAGGTGTTCTCCGTGCCCGCAAACGTGCCGTTGTCCTTCTTTTCGTCGCCCTGCTTCTGCGGCTTGCTGACCTTGGAATCGGTCAGCACGCCGTTCTGGACGTGGATCAGGCGCCATTCGTCCTTCCCCGTCATCGGGTCGATGTAGCGGTGGCGCAGGAAACGCTGATTCTGGAAGCTCTCCAGCTCCTTGATGTCGTTCGGATAGCGGCCGGCCTTGTGCACGAAGAGCTGGATCGCGCGCTTGTACTGCTCGCCGCGTTCGATGAGCAGTTGCTCCTTGTTGCGCTCGCTTTCCACCGCAACCCGCGGGATCTCCAGGTACAGCCCGATCGCCACCACGCTGGCCATCAGAAACACCAGCAGCATGGCGAAGCCGCGCTGATTCCTTCGCCGCCGGTTCGGAATGGGACTAGAGACTGCCACCGGCCTCCTCGGAAATTCCCAGGGGCTGCTGCTTCCTGGTCTGTGCGTCTTCCAGCATGACCGATTCGCTGCCGATGCGCACCAGCCGCCAGCGGCCCTTGACGGTCATTCCCTCCGTAGCCAGTATGATATCTTCGCCGTCCAAAAAGAAGGCAGTGCGCTGGTTGTTGATCCTCCTGGTGGCCAGCCCGTAGTATTTGAACGTCGGCGGCGGAGGCGGCGGCTCCACCGGTTTCGGCTCCGGCGGCTTGGGCACGAACGGCCGCGGATAATCGTACACCCGGGCCACCTGCACCGGCTTGACGATGGGCTGCGGCCCCTTCAACTCCGGCGGTGGCATGGCGCCGAACTGGAACAGGTTGCGCTGGCCGCCTTCCATCTTCGCGTCCTGCACACGGGCCAGCAGCTCGATGTGAATCGTGGGGTCGAGCGACATCGGGTCCATCTGCGCCTCGCCCTGGTTCCCCTTGGGACGGAACACCGGGTGGAACTCGTCGTTCTTGGCGTTGCGCGAGCCGGCGCGGCGCGCCGGCGCGGGGGCGGAGGACGAGGAGGACGGCGCGGGCGCCGCGGCGGATTCGGCCTCCGCGTTGCGCTGCGCCGCCGGCGAGGGAGCCGGCAAGGGCGACGGCACCGAATCGGTCAGCACATTGCTGTACACCAGGTATCCCGCGATCGCCAGCAGGCCGCCGAGCACGATCACCTTCTTTTTATCTTCCGCGCCCAGCTTCATAGCGTCTCTCCCGGACGCTCCTTGATGAACGTGTCGATCTTCAACGCCACGTTCAGGTTGGGACCGTTCTGCTGCGGCGCCGCCACCAGGCTCTCGATGATCAGGAACCGGTTCGACTTATCCACGAGGTTGACGAACTTCACCAGGTTGCCGTAAGTCCCGGTGCAGCCCGCGTTGATGGTCATCATGGAGAGCGAATCGCTGCCCTCGATCGGCTCGCTGTTCCATGTGGTGGGCAGCAGGGTGATGCCTGCGTCCTTGGCCATCTGGAACAAGTCGCTCTGGATTGTAGAAGTGACCACGCGGCGGTCGGTAACGTAGCCGTCGAGGAACTTATCGCCTTCGCTGCGCGCGGTCTGCACCTTGCCGGCGATGGAGCGCGCGCGCTTGACCTGCGCCTGAAGCTGCGCGAGTTGCCGCTGCAGGTCCTGGCGCTGGCGCCTCAGGTCGTCGGCGCCGCCGCCGAACGGCTTGAAGGCGATCACCGCGGCAGCCAGGTTGGCCGCCAGCAACACGCCCAGAAGCACGCGCATGGCGACCCGCGGATCGCGCCATTTCACGCCGGCGAGGTTAAAGCTTCTGGTCATAGTTCACCGTGAATCGATAGCGGTACAAAGGCTCGGCCTGCGTGGGCGGCTGGAAGCTCTGCTGGAATACCCCGCCGAACAGCGGCGACGATTCCAGGGCCTTATACAGCGGAATCACCGCGTCGCCCGTGTCCGATCCCACCATCAGGTCGAGCGTGATCTGGTTGCGGCCGGTCACGTAGGGGCGGATGTTGAGCACCCTCACGTTGGGCGGCAGGATTTTTTCGAGATCCGCCAGCAGGCGCGTCCAACTGATGCCCTTGCGGTAAAGCAGGCTGTTGATGAAGACGCTGCGCTCCAGCACTTCGGCGTTGGCCGGTTGGCGCAGCACGCCTTCGTGATCGGCCTGCTCCTTCTGCGCGGTCTGAATCTGCCGGTTGAGGCGCGCGATGTCGCCGCGCACATCGGCCATTTGCGCCCGGTCGGAGAGGGCCAGCGCGACGAGCGCGCCCAGCGAGATCACCAGCAGCAGGGCCACCGCCGCCGAGGCCACAATCATGGCCCGGTCGCGGCGGAACGGCTGGCTGGCGAGATTGATCGGTACTTTCATCGTCAGTTCTTCGATATCGAGCGCAGGTAGCCGAGCAGCCCCGCGTTGTTTTCCCCGGGCTCGCCCAGGGGCGATCGCAGCCCTTCCGCCACCACCCCGAGTTCTTCGGAGAGATGCCGCGCCGCCTCGCCGGTTTCGTCCCCGAAACCGCACAGCAGAAGCTTTTCCGCGGGCCGTCCCAGGTTGTCCTCGATGTACACGAACGTGGGCACCAGCACCGCCGCAATATCGTCCAGCGAAGCCGACGGCAGTTCCAGGCAGCGGACCAGCTTGAGCGCCCCTTCCTCCCGCACCAGCACGGTGAGGACGCGCCCGCTCAGTTTGGCGATCACGCTGAGCCCGTGCACGGGAGCCAGTTCCAGCGCCGCCAGCGAGGACGTAGTGACCAGCCCCGGATTGAGTCCGGCGGTACGGAACGGCGCTTCGTAGCGGGAAACGATCTCAAGCGGCGCCATGACCACGATCACGTCCGTCTTGCCCGCCGCCGGCGCCTGCGCCACGTAGCTGAGCGCGGCGGATTCGGTATCGAACGGCACGCTCCGCTTCAGGCGGAAGCGGATCAGCGCCGCCTGCTCTTTGGCGTCGCCGGGGAAATGATCGAAATCGAGCACCGAAATGCGCGCCGAAAAATCGGGCAGGATGAGGGCCACGTCCCGGCGCTTGCGCGCCGCCTGCGAACCGGCGAGTTGGCGCACGGTGAGCACGAACTCGTCGGGGTCCAGCACGTTCTCCTTCACCGGCGACACCGCCAGCACCCCCGGCTTGAGCGGCTGAAAATCCAGCTCCGCGCGCGCGCCGATGCGCGCCGCCGCAATCCCCGCCTCGGAGATCTCAAACGCCATGGCCGGCGGCGGGTCCTGCAGCAGAGATTTGAGCGCTCTTAGCATGAAGCCTGTCTTTATCCCTCGATGAACGTGACCTTGTTGATCTCGCGCAGCGTGGTCACGCCCTTCCTCATCTTCTCCACCGCCGATTCGCGCAGGAAGGTCATGCCCTCCTCGCGCGCCAGGCGCTTGATTTCGCTGGTCGGCCGGCGGTCCAGAATCATCTCGCGGATGCGGTCCGTCAAATCCAGCAGTTCGTGGATCGCGCTGCGCCCGCGGAAACCGGTGCCGCCGCACTCGAAACAGCCCGTGCCTTCGTAGAGCGGCACGTCCCGCCACTCCTCGGGATTGAGTCCGCTTTCCACCAGCATGGAATCGGGATACGTCGCCGGACGCTTGCAGTGCTCGCAGATCACCCTCACCAGCCGCTGCGCCAGGATGCAGTTCAGCGCGCTCACGAAGTTGTACGGCTCGACCCCCATGTTGAGGAAGCGGCCGAGCACGTCCAGCACGTTGTTGGCGTGCACCGTGGTGAATACCAGGTGGCCGGTGAGCGCGCTGTTGATGGCGATCTGCGCCGTCTCCTGGTCGCGGATTTCGCCCACCATGATCTTGTCCGGGTCGTGGCGCAAAATCGAGCGCAGCCCGCGCGCGAAGGTGAGCCCCTTTTTGTCGTTCACCGGAATCTGGGTGATGCCCTTGAGCTGGTATTCCACCGGGTCTTCGATGGTGATGATCTTGTCTTCGTCGTTCTTGATCTCGCTCAGCGCGGCGTACAGCGTGGTGGTCTTGCCGCTGCCGGTGGGTCCGGTGACCAGCACCATTCCGTACGGCTCCATGATGTAGCGGCGGAACTTTACCAGGTCGTTGTCGCTGAACCCCACCACGTCGAGCGAGAGCTTGGCGAACTTCTCGCTCATCGATTCCTTGTCCAGCACGCGGAGCACGGCGTCCTCGCCGTGAATCGTCGGCATGATGGACACGCGGAAGTCGATCAGGCGGTTTTTGTAGCGCACCCGGAAGCGCCCGTCCTGCGGCACGCGCTTTTCGGCGATGTCCAGTTCGCTCATCACCTTGATGCGCGAGATGATCGTGCTCTGCCAGTCCTTGGCGATCGGCGGCATGGCGTAGTGCAGCACGCCGTCGATGCGGTACTTGATGGCCACTTCCTGGTCGCGGCTCTCGATGTGGATATCGCTGGCGCGCCGCTCCAGCGCGTTGAAGATGGTGGTGTCCACCAGCTTGATCACCGGCGCGATGTCGCTGTCGGTGGCGGTGAGCTTGTCGATGGAGAGCGTCTCGTCCTGCTCGCCCTCCTCTGCCACCACGTCCAGCGCGAAGCCTTCGGTCACCTCTTCCAGCACGCGCTGCGATTGCTCGGTCTTCTTGAGCAGCTCGGAAATCTGCGAGAGCGTGGCCACCTTCACCCGCAGCTTCTTGTTGAGCAGCAGGGTCAGTTCATCCACCAGCGCCAGGTTCCGCGGATCGCTCAGCGCGATCTCCAGCGTCCCGTTCTGCGCGTGCAGCGGGACGAAGTTGTAGCGGAACATCAGGTCCACCGGGATCGAGCGGAACAGGTCGTGATCGATGCCGGCTTCGCGCAGGTCCACGTATTCGCAGCGGTAGCGCGCGGCGACGGTCCGCGCCTGTTCGACTTCGGCTGCGGGATCTTGGATGCGGATCTTTTCGGTCGCCATGGCTCAAGCCTCTTAATGGATGGTGTCCGCCAGCGAGAAGATCGGCAGATACAGCGCGATCAGCACAAACGCCACGAACGAACCCATCACGATCATGATCGCGGGCTCGATCAGGCTCAGCGCGGCGGTCATCCGCGTGTTCACGTCCTCTTCGAAGAATTCGGCCACGCTGTTGAGCATGCTGGGCAGCGCGCCGGTGGATTCGCCGACCTCGATCATGTCGATGGCCAGCCCCGGGAAGAGGCCGGATTGCTTCAACGAGCCGGAGAGCGGCTGCCCTTCGCGCACGCTCTTGCCGGCGGTATCCACCGCGCGCTTGAGCAGCGGCGTGCCCAGCGAATCGCCGGCTGTTTCCATGGCCTGCACCAGCGGAATGCCGCCCACCAGCAGGGTACTCAGAATGCGCGCCAGTTGCGCCACCTGGTATTTGAGCCAGATCTCCCCCAGCACCGGCGTCTTCATCTTCACGCGGTCGATCTTCTCGCGCGCGCTTTCCCGCTGCGCCCACATACGGAACAGGAAAATGCCGCCCACCAGCGCCCCGGCGAACGCCAGGATGTAGGTGCGCGCCGTGGTGCCCACCGCGATCAGGTACACCGTCATGGTGGGCAGCTTCGCCTGCATGGAGGTGTAGAGGTTGGCGAAGGTCGGGACCACGTAGGTCACCAGGAAGACCATCAGGCAGACCACCAGAACGATGAGGACCGCCGGGTACATCAGCGAGACCAGCACCTTCTTCTTCACCGCCAGCGCCATCTTCTGGTAGTGGATGTAGCGGTCCATCACCTCCACCAGGCTGCC
>JAFDVU010000249.1 GCA_018268835.1 Acidobacteriota bacterium
CCGCCGCCGCTCATTCCGCCGAGCATCCAGAAGCCCCAGAAATCGTCGCCGAATTCGGCGCGCGCGCGGCGGATCAGCGTCTCCGTGTACAGGTTGCCGGCCCACGGAATGATGGTCTGGATGGGACCGTCGAAGTTCTTCTGGGTGCAGGCACCGATGGCGCGGATCTCGCCGCGCTCCAGGTGTCCCACCACTTCGTCGAGGATGCCGATGGCGCGCCGCCGTCCCGCCCACTCGGTCTCCGAGCGTAACAGGTATTTCTCGGTCACCATCTCCAGGATCGGACCTACGTCCTGCGCCATGCCGCCGTGCACCAGCACCAGGCTTTGCTGCAGGCTGTCGCGCGTGCTTTGCGGCACCTCGGCGGTGGTGAAGATCTTGTGATTGGGCAGGAGCCGCCCACGGCTGATGCCGTGCTCGGGATCGCCCTCGCCGGCCGCGACACCGTGAATCAGCTTGATGCCCGGCCAGACGCCGCCCGAATCCTGCCAGCCCCCGCCGCTGCCGCCGAGCCATTCGCCGAGAATGGCGCGCGCGGCTACCAGGCGCCGTTCGCTCTCGCCCAGCCCGCCGGTGAGGGACGCGATCTGTCCGGTGGCGCGCATGCACGCCGTGATCAGACAGGCCAGCAGGTTGGTGGAGACGGCTAGCCGCGAGCCCTTGGGAATATCGTTGACCTTGCTGACGATTTCGATGCCGTGCCCGGCGCGCCCGGTGAGCCGGGCGAGCAACTCCGCGAGCGGCTGCGTCGCGCCCTCCATGCCGGGGGGCACGATGCCGGCGGCGATGACCGCGGCCTTGAGCAGGCCCAGGTAGTCGCGCGCGAAATCGAAGACCTCGGCGAAGGAAGAGACGTCGGCGGTCGCGCCCAGGTCCACGCTGGCCAGCCGCAGCACCGGCTGATCGATGACGCGCAGATGGGCTTCGACCGGCGGTCCGGGCTCGCCGCGCACGGCAAGATCGATCGAAATATTGAGGACGCGCGCGCCCTCCGGAAAATCCATCCCGAGGAAGAAGATGTCGCTCCACCCGCTGTGCGTCAGGTCCATGCGGACCGGCGTGGTTTCGCGCAACACCGGGAAAGCGGGGTCGCCGGCGAGGAGTTCGGGGCGCAGGCGCAAGGGGTAGTCGGCGGGATGCCCGGTGCGGAACATCCACTGGTTGCCGCGCACGCTGCGCACGCTGCGGCGCACCTGGTCGGCCAGGGTCTGAAACGCGAGCGAACGGTAGGCGGCGGCGAGAGCGCTGGAGATGGCACTGCTGGGACCATCGGCAACCTGCGCGGCGAGGAACAGGTCCAGCGCCTCTTCGAAGCGGCGCTTGAGCAGACTGGTATAGCCGGCGAACGGGATGGCGGCGCGCGTGGCAGCCTCCTTGCGCTGCGGCACGTGGAAGCGGTGGACGGCGTAGAGAAAGAACAGCGCGCGGACTCGTTCGTAGAGGTTGTCGCTGGTGCGCCGGAAGCGGTCGAGCGCCGCGCACTCGGCCGAGAGTTCCGCGAGCGACAGATCGCGGCAGATCGCGTCCAGAGCCTGATCCCGCGCCTCGCCGGACGCGGTGATCAGCGCGGCCAGGCGGCTCACTGGCGGCTCCCGGCCAGTTCGCGGTCGGCAAGCAACTCGAGCATCTGGGAGAGCACCTGCGGGCGATCGGGCCCGTTCAACGCGAGCGCCAGTTGCGCGATCAGCACGCCGTAGGGCTGGCCGAGATCGTAGCGGCGGCCATCGTCTTCGAGCGCAAGGTACTGTTCGTGGCGGGCCAACTCGGCGAGCGCGGCGGAAAGCGTGTACGCGCCGCCGTCCAGCAACTCCATCACCCGCGGTGTGAGCACGTGCATGCCGAAGAAACACAGGTAGTAGCCGGCGCGCAGTCCGGAGATGAGCAGGCGCTGCTCGGCCTCCGTGGGCGTCGGCTTTTCGAGGACCGTCTCGACGCGGTAGAGATCGCTGCGTCCGGGCAGGCGGCGGCCGGCGACCGCGCCGAAGCGCGGCAGCAGGCCTTCGCGCGTGGGTTGCACGCCGCTTACCGTGCAGGACTCGGCTTCGGCCAGTGCGATCAGGCGCTGCGCGCTCGCCGGCGCGCCCGAGTTGACGTAGAGGTGGTCGCCCACCATATGCAGGAACGGATCGGCGCCGGTGAACTCGCGCGCGCACCAGATCGCGTGGCCGTAGCCGAGCGGCTCCGGTTGAGCGACGAAACGGATGGACGGCGCCAGTTTCCCGGCCGCCTGCATATAGCGCGATTCATCGCCGGGCCAGACGACCACGCAGATCTCCTCCACCTGGGCCGCCAGCGCCTGCTCGGCCAGGATGCACAGCAGGGGCTTCTCCGTGCCGTCCCGGTCCACCAGGGTCTGAAGTGGAAGCGCCCTCTGGTTACGGCCCGCCGCCGTGATCACCGCTTTTCGAATCCGCAAACAATCCTCCCCAAATCTGGAGTGTACTGAATATTGCGAATTCCGCGCTTGGCTGGCCCCGGACGGCTCCGCACACTGAGACCCAAGCCTCCCGATAAGCGGGAGAATGGAGGTTTCGCCTATGGCCCCCACGACGCCGATCCGATTCAGTGACTTCCTGAACCCACGCCAACTCGTCCTCATCGCCGGGCCGTGCGTGATTGAGAGCGAGCAGCACGTCCATTTCCTGGCGCGGGCGATCCGCGATTCGATTCCTGCGGCGACGCCCTACGTATTCAAAGCCTCTTACGACAAGGCCAACCGCACCAGCGGGTCGGCGTATCGCGGCCCGGGACTGGGCGAAGGCTTGCGGATTCTCGGCGGGCTGAGGCGCGAGGGATTCTCCATCCTCACCGACATCCACGAACCGGCCCATGCGGAAGCCGCGGCGGAGGTGGCGGATATCCTCCAGATCCCGGCGTTTCTTTGCCGGCAGACGGATCTGCTGATCGCCGCCGGCCGCACCGGACGGATCGTCAACATCAAGAAGGGGCAGTTCGTGGCTCCGCACGATATCGCGCGAGCCGCGGAGAAGGTGGCCGGTACGGGCAACACACAAGTGGTGCTGACGGAGCGCGGTTCGAGCTTCGGCTACAACAACCTGGTCGTGGACATGCGCGGGCTCAAGATCATGCGCGATGCCGGGTGGCCGGTGGTATTCGACGCGACCCACAGCGTGCAACTTCCGGGTGGCGCGGGCGCGGCATCAAGCGGGCAGCCCCAGTTCATCGAACCGCTGGCACGGGCGGCCGTCGCCGTCGGGGTGAACGGCATCTTCGTGGAGGTTCACGAGGCGCCCGAACGCGCGCTTTCCGACGGGCCGAACGCCTTGCGGCTGGACCTGCTGACCGCCTTCTGGCGTGGCCTCTCGGCGATTCACGCGCTCCCGTAAACGGCCCTTCCCATCGGGACGGTTTGCGGGTAATCTATCGGCCGGAGGTGGATCTCATGATGCACGCCAACGAGGCCAGGGTCGAGTGGAACCCGGGTAAGAAGCATTGGCAGGTGGTGATTCACGTGGGAGCCGAGGTCATCCGCCGGCAATGTGCGAAAACACCCCGCGATGCCGACGACGCCGCTTTGCGCGAACTGGCCGTCCGTACCGCCCGCGACGAGGGTTACGAACTGGATGCCGGGCGCGTTTCGATCGCGAGTTAGTCTCCGGGAGACTAAATGGCGGCCTTGAAGAAGTGCGCGACTTTGTGGCCCGCCTCCTCCGTGTAATACACGGTAACCTTGGCCGATTTCTCCGTTCCGGCGGCGATTTCCTTGCCGGAGTATTTCGCGGCATTGTCGGTAAGTTTATAAGTTTCCTGCGCGCCGTTCGCGGTTTTCACCGAGAGGGTCTTGGCGCCGCGATCGATGCCGGTGACCGTGCCATCGGCCGCCTTGAGCCCGCCCTTGCCGATGTGGTCGACCTCGTCGGCCGTCTCGACCGCTCCTTCAGCCGTGTAGTGGACCGCGACCTGGCTGCCTTCCTTCAGGCCGTGAAAGGCTTCTTTGGCGCCGGCGGCCGTATCATCGGCGCCGTGGACCGCCGTCCGTTTCAGGAAGTGAAGCGTGTGTTCGGAGCCGTCGGCAAGCTTGACGACGGCGGTCTTCGCGCCCGCGTCCAGTTTCATCACGGTTCCGACCAGGACACCGTGGCGCCGTTCGATCGCCGTCGCCGGCGCGCATACCAATGCCAGAGCCGCAAGCGCAAAAAGAAGTTGTTGAACAGGTTTGGCCATAGCTAGATATCTCCCCACCTACACGCCGACTTATCCGGCGCGCGGTGAAACCGGCGGCGCGGGAATTGCCCGAGGTGGCAACGCTGCCGCCACTTGGAGTATAGCACCGGCCTCATGATACACTTCCGGCCCGGGGCCTGTACTTGTATGTAACTAAACGTTCGCCACTTAGGCGGCCGGCCTGACCAGGAAGGCGGCGGGGTCGAAGCCCGCGGCGGCGACTTCCGCGCGCAGTGCCGCTTCTTCCAGCGGCGAGAGCGCGCGCCGTGGCGGCAGCGCCCCTCCGCAAGGCACGCCGCTCCACTCCAGCAGTTTCTTGATGGCGGAGATCATCGGGAACTTCAGCACCGCGGCAATCAGCCGGTTGATTCGGTCCTGCGCCGCGCGAGCTTCACTCCAGGCGCCGCGCCGCGACGCTTCCCACACCTCCACGCACAGCTCCGGCACCAGGTTGTAGAAGCTGCCGATGCCGCCGGCGGCGCCCATGAGCAGCCCCGCGGCCAGGACTTCGTCGCGTCCGTTGAGGACAAACGCCCCGGCGCGATTCATCTCCGCAATCCGGTTCAACTCGAAGCTGGTGAACTTGACCCCGGCGACGTTGCGCAAACCGCAGAGCTCCACCACCTGTTCGGCGCGCAGCCCGGGCGCCGCTTCGGGGAAAAAGTAGAGCACCAGCGGGACGTCGGTCGCGGCGGCGAGCGCCGTGTAGTAGCCGCGGATTTCCTCGTAGGAAAACGCGCCCGCCGGCGGCAGGCTGCTGACCGCGCACGCGCCATTCGCGGCCGCGTGCCGCGCCAGTTCGATGGCTTCTTCCACGCGCGCCGAACCCACGTGGGCAATCACCTGCTTGCCGCGCGGGGAAGCGCCCGCCGCCGCTTCGAACGCGGTCTTGCGCATCGCCACCGACTGCTGCAATCCCTCGCCGGTCTGCCCGCAGACGTACAGGCCCTGCACGCCCGCCGCGTATAGACGCGCCACCAGTCGCTCCGTCGCGGCCGTGTCCACACCGCCGTCCGCGGTAACCGGCGTCATCAGGGCCGGCAGAATGCCCTCAACGTTCATGAATCCACTCCAGGTTGAATCGTGCCATCGTCAGACTATCGTACGGTGTTTTGCCGCCGCTTTCGTAAAAGCAGAGAATGCCGCCGTCCGGAAGCACGGCGAGATCGGCGTAGGCACTGGCCCGGGTTCGAGCACGCGCTTCGCGCTCCACGTGCGTCCGTCGTCTTCGCTTTCCCTCACGGTGAGGTTGCGGCGTTCCCGTTTGGCGCTGTCCGGGTTGACGAAGACAAGGCGGTGGCGGCCGGCACGCACGATGGCGGCGAAGCAGATGGGGTCGAAGAGCGCGTCGTCGAAGACCGGCTGAGTCCAGCGCGTCGCGCCATCGGGGCTGTAGGTCACCACGCGGCGCTGGCGCGCGGAGGGGGCGCGGATATTCAGCATCACGCGCCGGTCGGCAAGCTGCACGGCCTCGGTTTCGTTGGGCGAGGGCATCTCGGGGGTGCCCGGCGCGGCGATGTCGCCGGCGTGCCAGGTGCGTCCGCGGTCGTCGCTGTAAATGGTCGCCGCGACGCTGGGACCGTGTCCGTTGCCCTGCGTGCCCAGCGCGAGCCAGACCGGCACCAATAGGCGGCCGTTGGCGAGTTGGATGCCGTGGCCCGGTCCGGTGGCCAGCACCTTCCACGGGTATTTCGCGCGGAATCCTTCGAACGCGGCGGTGATTTCGACCGGGGAAGAAAAAGTGCGGCCGCCGTCGGCGCTGCGCATGTAGAAGGCGCGCATGTATTCCACGCAAAACAGGAAGTGGACGGTGCCGTTGCGGTCCGCGATGGCCACGGGGTTGTTATAGGTCGTGCCCATGCCGATCCCCTGGTTGCGCGCCACGGCCACCGGATTCTTGGGGAAGCTTTCGTCCATGTGGCCGATGCGCCGGGGCGGTGAGAAGGTGCGGCCGCCGTCGGTGGAGCGGCGCAGCACAATGTCGATCTCGGCCCAGTCGCTGCGGTCGGACTTGCGGGCTTCGGCGTACGCGAGGACGGAGCCGGCGTGCGTCACCACGACACCGGGGATGCGGTACACGGCGTACCCCGCGGTGTCCCGCTCCCAGAGGACGGCTTTTTCGAGCCGCGGCGCGGCGGCGGCGCCTGCGCACCACGGGATGACAGCCATCCCCTGTAGAATCCGGCGCCGGTTTAAGATCATTCCACCTCCGCCACGCAGTATAACCGCTGTACGGCTCAAGGATTCCGCGCCCGCGACGATATGAAAGTCGGGTGCGGCATGTTGGATGCCGGAGGCTCTCGCGGCCGCATGAGGAGGGCGGGGTGGCCGGTTCCGTCGTGAACCGCGCTCGCCCCGCTCGGGAATCGCCAGGGAGGGGCGTGTTACCCTGAAACTTCCCCCATGTGGTCACCCGATTCCTGGCGCGATCGACCTGCGCAGCAACAGCCCGAATACCCGGATTCCGCTGAAGCGGCGAAGGTGCTGGACGAACTCCGCGTCCTTCCCCCGCTGGTCACCAGTTGGGAGATTGTGCGGCTGCGCGAGTTGCTGGCGGAGGCCGCCGAAGGGCGCCAGTTCGTATTGCAGGGCGGCGACTGCGCCGAGCGTTTCGTGGACTGCACGCCGGCGCGCATCACCAACACGGTGAAGGTGCTGCTGCAGATGTCGCTGGTCCTGGTGATCGGCGCGCGCCGTCCCGTGATCCGCATCGGGCGCTTTGCCGGGCAGTACGCCAAACCGCGGTCGGCCAACCTGGAAACGCGCAACGGCGAGAGCCTGCCTTCCTACCGCGGCGACAACATCAACCGCGCGGAATTCACGCCGGCGGCACGCCGCCCTGATCCTCAACTGCTGCTGCGCGGATACGAACGCGCCGCCATGATGCTGAACTTCGTGCGCGCGCTGGTCAAGGGCGGATTCGCCGATCTCCACCACCCGGAATACTTCGATCTCGACTGGGCGCGCCATTCGCCGCTCTCCGACGAATATCACCGGATGGTGCAGACCATCAAGGATTCGCTGCAGTTCGTCGAAAACGTGCTCGGCGTGCGCGCCGGAGACACGGACAAAATCGATTTTTTCACCGCCCACGAAGCCCTGCACCTGGGCTACGAATCGGCACAGACACGGCGCGTTCCGCGGCGTCCCGGGTACTTCAACCTGCTCACCCATTTCCCGTGGGTGGGGCTGCGCACGAACGATCCCGCGGGCGCGCACGTCGAGTACATGCGCGGCATTGAGAACCCGATCGGCATCAAGATCGGGCAAACGGCCACGCGGGATCAGATTGCCCGCTGGCTGGACGTGTTGGATCCCCAGCGGCAACCCGGACGGCTGACCTTCATCCACCGGTTCGGCGTGGGCCGCATCGCCGACGCGCTGCCGCACATCATCGATGCCGTGCGCGCCGAAGGCGGACGCGTGGTGTGGATTTGCGATCCCATGCACGGCAACACCCAGACCACGGCGAGCGGCATCAAGACGCGCAATTTCGAGGACGTCTACGGCGAGGTGGAACAGGCGTTCGACATCCATGCCGCCATGGGACACAAACTCGGCGGAGTGCACATCGAACTGACCGGCGAAAACGTGACCGAGTGCGTGGGCGGGGCACGGGGTCCCAGCGAGCAGGACCTGGCGCGGGCCTACGAGAGCGAGGTCGATCCGCGATTGAACTATGAGCAGTCGATGGAACTGGCGTTTCTGATCGCGCGCAAGATGACCAACGGCTCGGCCCAGAACGGTTAGATTCCGGCTCCGCCGGTAAGGGGGCCTTGCAGGTG
>JAFDVU010000024.1 GCA_018268835.1 Acidobacteriota bacterium
CGGACAAGCGAGAGCAGTTTGATCGGAAATGGGGATATCAGAGCTCCGTTTCGTGGTCGGATGACGGAATGCTGTCGCTCGGTTCTGCGGACTACAGACCACTGGATTTCCTTCACGCTCAAGAAGGGCACGAGTTCTTGCCTTATGAAGGCATCTACGCCGCAGCATTGTTCAGTGGGCTGATGATCCGCATGGGAACGATCACCGGCGCGCGCGGCGGCGAGATTCAACAAATTGCGCAAAGCCCCGATTGCTTCAAGCAGCTCGACAACGTAGGCCCGAAGGCAGCGACCCGTTGGCTCCTCAGGATGGTTCCGAAGGGGCGAAAAGAACGGGCCGACTATTATATCGACGAGGATACCAAGAACCACCTGGTGGAACTCGTCCGTTTCCAATGCGAAAGACTCGGCACGACGCTCCTCCCGGTCGTCAAGTCGGAATATGGCAAAACCCCACCAGATCGATATGTGCTCCAGTGGAACGGACACGGCATCGACCTGCAGGTGCTGAACACTCTGATTCGATTTCTCCTGCATGGGATATTGTTCCAAGCGCTCGACGGGACGGTAGTTCAGCTGACCAGCCACCTGCTTCGACATGCCTTCGCCAACGAGATGGCGGAGCTGAAAGTCTCCGTTGACATCATCGCCAGCCTCCTCCACCAGCGGGACAAAACCGTTACCAAGTATTACTCCAGGCCTACGCCAACGCAGGTCATTCGTGCCGCCGAGATGATTTTTGTGGATCGGATCGACGTCGGCGCCGAAGCGCTCCGAAGCCCGGACGAGATTGGACGGATGCTGAAAGACGCTGACGGCAAGCTGGGCACGCTCACCGAGGTGTTTGGGGGGACATGCGTTGTAGGGAACATGTGCCCGGCAAAATTCGCCTGTGTCGGTTGCGCTGGAAACGCACCCGACTCGGCCAAACGATACCAGATTCAGCAAAAGCTGGCTTGGGCAAAACAACAGGTAACTTATGCAGTCCGGGAGCATCTTCCTGCCGAAGAGGTAAAGCTGGGCAAGTTGATCGCAGACTGCAAGCTGGTGATGGAAGAAATGGATCTGATAGAGGCCGCGCGTGCTGATCGCTCTCAGAGCGTGACGGTCCAACAAGGGCCCAACAGCAGATGAGCACACCAACATCCGGCGGAAAGGCTCCCGAGTGGCTCCGCACCCCCTGGGAGCGGACGAAGTGCGAGACTGCGGCCCGCGTACAGGCCGCCGTGGACCAGTTGCGGCAACATGGCCGTCACGTGACATTCGAAAGCATTCGCGAGGCGATCCGCTCGACCGGGGTTTCGATTTCCGCAAACACAATCAAGCGAAACGAACTGGCATACGTCATCTACCTGGCGAATTGCCGGAAACCGAGGACGGGCCACCTGCCACAGCCGGCACTGAGAGAACTGGTCGGCAGTTTCCCGCCCGAGAAGCGTCACACACTGGAAGTCAAAATCTCCCGTCTCAGGCGTGAGCCCAAAGACGCCTTGATCGCTAAGCTGGTTTCCTTGGAATACGCCGCCGCGAAGCAGAGAGATGTCGAGAATCGGTTGCGCGAAGAGATTCTTCGCCTGAGTTTGCCGCGATGAATGAGCCGCCTCCAAGACTGAAGCACTCCAGCGGTTGGTTCGCCGCCGGCCATGAGGTCGCGCGGGGACTCGCGTTGCTGTCGGATGGCGCCTTCAAGATGTATGTCCATCTCTGCCTGAACGCGGACCGCAGAACGGGACAACTGAGCGCTGAGCAGGGCCGCCTGGCAACGGCGTTGCGCAAGAGTCGCCGGTCGGTGGTGACATACCTGGACGAACTCCGGCGCCAGGGAGTATGCAGCATTCAGGCTGCGGTGAACCAGCACCTCGGTGGTCAGATTGAGATCTGCGATGCGTTCTGGCCGTACGAGAAGGTGCGGCCGTCGGCAACAATCAATACCACCCTGGCGGGCTTCGTCGAGCAAACGCGGCGATTGCTCCGCGCCCGGCGCTGCGTAGAAAGCGAATTCGGACCGGCTGACGAGCGACTGACCGTGTCCCTGTTCGAGCGGAACATTTCGGTCGAGGATGTCGAGCACGCAGTGCTGCTGGGATGCGCGCGGAAGTATGTGGCACTGATCAACCGGCAGAGCGGCGACTTAATTGTTAGCTTCAGCTATTTCCAGAACATCATAGAGGAGGCCCGGGAGTTGAAAATGTCGGCGGCGTACTGGCAGCATCTGCAAATGCGGGTGGACCGTCTCGAAAAGCAGTGGACCCAAATGAAAGCAGGGGCGGCGAAGCGAGCTCTTTCATAATGGACTCTAGAGCCGGACTCAGGAAAGTTCACGCCGGGCCAACAAATACGCTGCGACGGTTGCCGCCAGTCCGCGGGTCGCGCTGGGACTTACGTCTGATGAATCGCCTTCACCGCCAGCCGTGGCTCGTGCGCGATGATCCTCAATAGCGCAGCGGCCGGCCCAGTTGGACGGC
Organism: Acidobacteriota bacterium; assembly: GCA_018268835.1. Taxonomy (GTDB): domain Bacteria; phylum Acidobacteriota; class Terriglobia; order Bryobacterales; family Bryobacteraceae; genus Solibacter. The sequence continues at coordinate 2,465 of JAFDVU010000024.1, forward strand.
GGCGGTCCTGCTCCCAGTTCTGCAAGGTCTTCACGCTGACGCCGATCAAGCTCGCGAACTCCGACTGTGACAGGCTGGTTCGTTCGCGAATCGCCCGTATCCCGGAAGGCCCGACTTCAAACCGACGCGAAGGTTTCTTCTGACCACGGAGAATCGCTCCGCCTTCGCGCACGCTTTCCAGCAGTTCCTCAAACATTTTCGGCTTCATCCCTGAACTCCTCCTTGACTACCTTGGCGAGCTGCGCCACTTGCTTCGGGGTCAGATCGGCTGACACGTTTTTCGGGTACGCGAAGAGCAGCAGAATAACGTCTTTCCGAACCGCCCAGTAGTAAATGACGCGGGCGCCGCCGCGCTTGCCGCGCGAGCCAACCGCCACCCGAGTCTTCCGTATTCCACCGCCACCCTTAATGCGAGCGCCGAGACCTGGATTTGCCGCTAGCCGGGACTGAAAGGCCCCGTAATCTTCGTCGCCGAGTAGCGCCGTGATCTGCCTCGTAAAGGTGGGAGTCTCGATCAGCTCCACTTGCCTCCATTGTCCGCCATTGGCGGATAGTCGTCAAGGAGTAGACCATCGAAAGGAACATCCATGAGGATTCAAGGAAAGCTCCGGCTCGGATATTTTCCGCTGCCCCTTGCCGAAGCCCGACGCATCCGGGCCTGCCTCCGCTATCCAACTTCGCCGCTCTCCGCGATCGATCCCTGCATCGGGGACGGGGCCGCGTTCTTGACCATTACGGGGGAATCGTGCGCGCGCCGGTACGGAATCGAGTTGGATGCGTATCGCGCCGAACAGGCTGCTGCCGTCGTCGATGAGTTGATTCATGGCGATTGCCTCGACGTGCATTGTCCCGTTGAGTCCTTCGGACTGGCTTTCTTGAATCCACCTTACGATTGGACCGTCAGCGAGGGTCGAAACGAGCGGACGGAACGAGTGTTCCTTGCCCACACGCATCGATGGTTGAAAGTCGGGGGAGTCCTGGTGCTTGTCGTCCCGGCAGCTCATGTCCGCGAATGCGGCGACATCCTTGCCTCGCAGTATATGGCGACGCGGATCTTCCGATTAACGGATCCGGAGTCCGTGCGCTACCGCCAGGTGGTGGTCTTCGCGGCACGCCGCAGCCGCCGGGAACGTGAGCAGTTGCGGGACGACGATATCGTCGCGCGACGGGCTCAGTTCGCAAGTATCGGAGGGAATTATGCGCAACTTGCTCCACTGGGCGACGTCAGCACGCCGATGTACGATGTTCCCGAGAGCGGCCCAGCCAAGCTGGAATATCGCGGCCTTCCGCTCGACGAGATCGAGGACTTGCCTCCGGCCTCTTCGGCCTACCGCCAGGCTGCTCGAATCCTCTTTCCCGAGCCAGCCGTTGTCAAAGGACGGCCGTTGACGCCGCTGCATGGCGGTCACGTGGCGCTATGCGCCGTAAGCGGCATGTTGAACGGGATCTTCGGGACCGGCGAGCGCCGGCATATTGCAGTTTGGCAACCGGTCAAAGTCGTCGATCATTCGGAAGAAACAGGGGAAGACGGCACGATCGTTCGGCGAGAGCGTGAGAGATTCACCAATGAGCTGACGCTAGCATACGCATCGGGAGAGACCGCTATATTGCGGTGATCGCTTCCCCAACACAGTTCTATGGCACGAGCGGTGAACGCTGGCGACCAGGAGGGAATAATCTCCTCGAACGCGGCTCTGAGCGAGCCTCAGTTGCTTCTCTAATTACTCACAATTCGTAAAAACATCGTTACAGCCCGTGTCGCAGCTTTCCGGGGAATGGCTCAATGATCGCAGCGTCGGCCGCGGGTCGCGATGGCCACGGACTCAGAGCGCGGCGAGGATCGGACGGGCCAGCGCCACGCACTGGTCGGCCGTCTTCAGCCCGTTGACCTGGATCAAGTTGCTCCCGGCGAGCACGTACATCGTCCCGTCGTTGTCGAAGAAGGCCTTGTCACCCAAGCCGCGCACCGGTTGTGCATTCTTGGAGCCGTTGAAAAAAAAGTTGTAGCTGACCACGGCGTTGTGCTCGAACACCTTGACTTCAGCCTGAACGTTGTCGGCGTCGTTGGAGTACGCGCAGCCGTATTCCTGAGGCTGCAAGTTCGTGATGGGATTCGCCGTCGTGAATGCCGCGCCCGACAGCTTGGCCGCCGATGCGGCCGGCAGCGCCGCGCAGACGTCGATCGGCTTCCCGGACGCGGGTGTGGCCGAGTCCCCGCCGCTCGCCGTCGAAGACGCGGCAGGTAGCGTCGACGATCCGCCGGCGCCTGATGATGAGCCGCAGCCGACCAGCCCCGCGGCAGACACTCCGAGGGCCAGAACGCCCAAACTCAGCAAGCGGACATTGTTTAAAATTGGTCGGGCCATTACCCAGCCTCCTTGAGCCGAGGATAGCATGCAGAATACAAAAACGCGGCGAGGCGCGAGGCGTCAGGGTTGGTGCGTGAGCTATCCAGGCCGTCGCGGTCGACCAACTCCCCCGTATCAACCCGTGGTATTTGTACCGCAGGGTAGCGCTGCTCGTCAGAAGAAATCGTGGGTAGACTCCGGTTCGGGCAACTTGCCAAGTGAGTGATAGAGGGCGAGTTCGAGGACGCGGTAGGTTCGAAAACCGTACGATTTCTCATAGTGACTTTCGCCTTGTTGTTCAGGCCCTCCACGACGCCGCTGGAAGGCAGCTTCTGAGCGCGGACAGAGTTCAGGATGAGTTCGCGATGATTGCGTAGCGAACGGGCAGTGTATCGACTCGGATAGCGACCATACACGAAAGGCTCTCGCCGTTGCAGATGTAGCAACTCACAATCCCCTCGCCCAGTGACCGCGATGGAACATTGGCGAGGTCTGGCCCTGAAGCAAACCAACTGGTAGCAGGTCGATTGAACGGCGTGAGGCTGATGCCTTACTCGTCCGGTGCGAAATACCCGTGGACGAACGCAAAGCCGGTCGGCTTTGTACCGCTGGTGGTAGGCGCCATGCAAAGATGATTGATCCCTGCAGAGGGGCGCAACGCGACAGTCCCTGGATAGATAGCCTCCGTTTTGCCCGTAGCACCATTTGGGCCGGCCGGCGTAACGGAGAACGCGACATCGCTTGCCCGGAACGTATCCGAAGCATTGTAGAGCAAGACACCGATCGGGAAGTCCTGCGGGTAACCTGTCGTGTCCAAGAGCCAGGAGAATCCCGTCAGAACGAACACTTGGCCGGCGCTTGGACGGCTGGAGAAGACCAACTCTGAGGTGTTTGTGCCCGTGCATGCAGTCGAGGTAAGCGAATAAGAAGCTACTGCGCTTACGATTTGGCTCGGCGGGTTCGATATCACGGGAACAGGACTGCTAAACCCGTTGCCAATTTTCACATTTGGCGTTCCAGTCAGGCCCACATTCCAAGCGCCACTCTGGATCGCGTTGACCGTCGGTGAGTTGTTTACGCTGACGCTTGGGGTGCCATTAATGCCAACATTCCACGCGCCTTGTTGAGTGGACGCCACCGTCCCCTGAACCGGCAGCGGCAGTTGAGTCGGATCAATAGTTACAGATGGCCCACTGGCGCCTTGGACGCGTGAATTAGGTGAGTTCATGAATGCTCCTATAGTAGCGAGCACTCCAACAACGAGCAGAATAATGAGCCTATTTCGAAGCGTTTGCATTTTAGAACCTTTCTCGTGAGCATTGAATCAGGCAACGGTGCTGGGTTGCCCACAACCCAGACCGAGCAAGCCAAGAACAGCTCCTTGGCCCGAATGTCTTCGAATCTCCAGTCGCGATGATTGTTCGCCGCGTATCGCCAGGGCGGGCATCTGGGTTTGCGGCATCGCTCGTTAAAACCTTGTCGTGCTTCACGGTCGAATTTGCTGACGACATTTACTTGGCTTCCTTAGATATCAGGAGACGGGCCTTTACCGGGTCGGCAGCGCCCAAAATCAGGGCAGTAGCTTCGAACTGGTTTTTGGCTTCGACATCGGCGCCGCGATCGAGGAGCAGTTTCACTGCTTCGGGCGTACCGAAAGAGGCGGCAAAAGCCAGCAGGGTGTTGCCGCGTTCATCGCGCACGGTCAGGTCGGCGGTCTTCAGCGTCTTGAGATCGTTGTCACGCACGGCGCGGAACAGGTCCGCCGGGGTCTGCGCTTCGGCTAGCGACTCGGTGCACAGCGCTGCGATTTTCCATATCTTCACAATGTCACCCTCCGTATGGGTGGGAGTATATACGACTTCTTTGGAATAGCGGATAGCACCTCTTGTGCTCCGGGATGCATCGACGGCCCTCCTACCGAACGCCTGTGGGGGCCCGAACGTTCGTGTACTCGAACCGCGATACCCTGTGGTTCTTGCCGGCCCCTGTATCGGCAGTTTCCTCCATCTTGAGCGGCAAACCGCTTGATTTTGAGATCCAGATTTGCGAATCGGCCTTCATATCCTTGTTTTCAGTGTGTGAACTGTAGAGGGTTGCCGCTGCTCCATCGACCGCTTCCTCGCGCACCATCTGGCAGGTCGAGTGGGAGTTGCTGTCGGCTTCCGCGCGCGCCTCCTTCAGGTTGTCCAGCATCATCTTCGGCGTCACTGGACTCACGCGCCACCTACCATTGATCTGAACGTAGGTTTTGTCGATGAGGTAGATGGTCTCGACGTTCCTGGGTTTGCCGCCGGTAGAAGGACCGTTTTCCGTCGTGTAGATGTGCGTTCGGGTCGTCAAGTATTTAGTGGTGGCATCCGCCACCAACTTGCACGACGGATCGGCCGCGAGAGCGGGCCCGGTCAATAAAGTAATGGCAGCGACCAATCCAATCGCGGTTGCGAACGGGCTAAACTGGATTCGGGCATACGAAGTTTTAAGAAGCATGTGGTGATCTCCTTGTTCTCGATCGCCAATTCGGTCAGATGTTTTCTCACCGGTAGCCAAGAACGTCTCTTGAGCAGCGCGGCAATCGTTTTCTCTGAAACGCCGGGGCATATTTCTGATAAGCGACGCCATGATCTGAGCCTGAATATCCGCTACAGCCGTTTCAGCACGAGCCGCGCGAGATCGATGGATTTCGCATCCGCGTCGGGCACGGGTCCGGCGATGATTCGGATCATGGTATCGCCTTGAAGAACGTTTAGCCCCAGTTTGGGAACACGGACCGCCTGATCCCCCAACCCCTGGATCTGCGCTCCAAATCGTGCTCCTTTGGCATCCGGTTCCGCCGCTTTGAATATTCCGCTGAACAAAGCATTCGTGGCGTTCTGGGCCGCCATTACTGATCTTGCATTCTCGTCAGTCACCACGAGCATCAACAAAGGCATTTCCCCTCCGCTCCCGGTTTGCCCAGAGGCTGCGCCGGCGCTGTCAATCAATGCGCCCAACCCGTTGGCAACATCCATACCCCCGGCGTTGGCTCCTGGAGCCTCGGCGCGCTTGATCGCATCAGCGGCTTGCTTTTGCGCAAGCTTCGCATAAACCCCCGCCGGCCCATAGTAATTGCACGACTCCTCCTGATACTCGGTTCGTTCAATCGGCTCGCCCAGTACGCGCGCTGCTTCCTCTTTTGAAAGAAGGTCGCATGGCTTGTGAGTCTTATGCCGATTGGCGGTGGCCGTGGAAGGCGGAACAATCGAGTGGAGATCCACACCGTTTTCTTTGGCCTTCTCGACAACCGCCTCTTTCACGTGGTGCGCCACGTACCACAAGCCGCCAATTGCCGCGGCCCCCGCAACGCCGAGAAAGACCAGAACCATCAGCAGGATCTTCAAACCGGAGCCCGCTGCCGGCACGCTTGATGCCTGCGCCGCGGGTTGAGCCGGAGCACCCGAACTGGCCGTCGCCTGTCGCGTCCCGCATTGGGGACAGAACGCACCGTTTTCGCCCAACGGAAATCCGCAATTCCCACAAAAACCGGCCATGATCGCCTCTCCTTACCGAGCGCAATTCGTACGCTGTGAGGTATTGCGGAACCTGATTGGAAAAGAGATCAAAAAGCTAATCGATCGATGCGGGGAATGGATGTTTTTTAACGATTGTCCCCGAGAAATGTTTTCAGACCGCGGTCCAGCTCGTCGTGCAGGCCGCCTTTGCTGCCGGGAGGCAGCAGACGCAGTGCCGCCTGTTCCGCCTGTACGGCTTTCGCTGCGTCTCCGGAGCGAAAATAGGCCCACGCCAGCGTATCCAAAATGAATGGATTCCCGCGGCCAGTGGCGTCGGCAGCCTTTTGCGCCAGTGAGAGGGCCTTGGCCGGCTGCTGTAGATCGGGCCAATCGACTTTGAGAAGCGCGTCAGCATATTCATTCCACTCGATGGGACCGGCCGCGGGTTTTTCGGCGGTTTTTGCGAGGAGTTGCATGGCTTCGCGGGCGGCGTCATGTGCGCCCGCTTTGTCGTCGCCCGCCGCCATCTTGCGTGAAAAGTCGAGCAGCGTCACCGCCAACCGGAGAGGAGAGCCGAGGTCGGACGGGTCGATTTCGATCGCCACCTCCATGGAATCCACGGCGCGGCGGAAGGCCTTCGTGCTCCCCTCGGAATCTCCGACGGCGGCCAGGCTGGAGGCCAGGATGCTGTCCGCGGACGACGCGAGCCGGCGGTACTCCGCGTTGTTGGGAGCCAATATTTCAAGGCGGTGCAAGGCTTCGAGAGCCTGTCTGGCCTCTACCGCTGCATCCTGCGGTTTTCCAGACAGGCGCAGCGCGTTGGCGTAGGAGCCCTCGTCGCTGGCCATGATTCGCTGCACCTCGACATCGTCCGGCATCTCCTTGGCCAATATCGACGATGTGGCAACCGCATCGCGGCACGATTCTATCGCTCCGCCGCTGTTGCCGGAGGCCAGTACTCCAAAACAGCGGCGCTCGCCTACCTGCGCGACGGCGCGGCGCAGCGAGGGATTGCCGGGGTCGGCGCGCAATAGACTTTGCGCCAGTTCCCAAGCCTCCTGATAGGAGACGAGGGCTTGCTTCACATCCGCGGCGTAGTACTGGCCGTCGCCGAGTTTCGCCATGCTGAGGGCCAGGTCACGGCGATCGGCGGGAACCGCTTCCACTCGGCGGGCGATTGCTTTGCGAAGTTCAATTGCGTGAGTGTATGCGTCGAGTGCCCCCGCCGCGTCCTTTTTGTTAGGCCGGTGCGGATCGACGCGCAATTCCCCCATTCGCTCGTAAGCGGCAGCCAGATCGCGTTGCACCCCGATGTCGTTTCCGGAGTCGGCGCTCAATAGCTCCAATTGCTGCTGTGCCTTGGCAACGATCAGCCGCCGCGCGGTCGTGGATCCGGCCAAGTCCCGGATGCCATCGTATAGGTCGAACAAGACGGAGGAAGTCAGAGAGCGAACCTCGCCATATCGCTTGCGTTCCCGCTGCCGCTCAATTTCGACTTCCTTCGTGCGCGTTTCGGCCAAGGACTGCTGTTCGGCGGCGATGCGTCCAGCCTGTTCCGCGGCGATTCTTTCCCGGTCAGCCGTGGCGCGTTCCTGTTCGGCCTGCGCCCGCAGATGTTCGGCGGCTTGGCGAGCGTCGTCGGCGATGCGCGCCTGGCGCTTGGTGGAGACGATGCCGGCAATCAGGAGAAATATCAGCAGGGTCGCGGCGGTCAACGGCAGCCACTGGCGGCGGGCAAATTTGCGCAATCGATAAGAGGCACTGTTGCCTTTTGCGAGCACCGGCCAGCCGCGCCGGTATCGACCGACATCGTCGGCGAGTTGTTCGACCGACGGATAACGCCATGCCGCCTGCTTCCGTAGGGCGGTGAGAACAATCGCGTCCAATTCGCCCCGCAAATGTTTCGAGTCGCGCGGCGCGACTGTGCTTGGGGCGGGGGGATCGTCTTCGCAAATCGCGCGCATCACTTCGTGGGGCAGAGTGTCTTTTCGGCGGAAGGGATGCACGCCAGTCGTAATCTCATAAAGCAGAATCCCGAGTGCAAAGACATCGGCGGAGGTCGTGACCGGCTCCCTGCGAACCTGTTCGGGGCTCGTGTATTGCGGGGTCAGAATCGCGGCGGTGAGAGCCGCCTCGTCCGGCAACGGGGATTCGGTGTCAATCAACTTGGCGATGCCGAAGTCGAGGAGCTTCACCGCACCGGCTTCGGTCACCAGGATGTTTCCCGGCTTCAAATCGCGATGAATTGTGAGGCTGCGGTGAGCGTGCTGTACCGCGTCGCAAATCTGCAGGAACAGATCGAGTTTTCGGTCGACGCTCAAACCATGAGAATCGCAATACGCAGTGATGGGAACGCCGTCGACATATTCCATCACGAAATACGGCTCGTCCTCGGATGTGGCCCCGCCATCCAGAATGGCGGCGATGTGAGGATGGTTCAGTTGAGCCAGGATCTGGCGTTCCCGTTGAAAGCGATCCAAAAACACATCGCCGTTCCGGTCGCAGCGCAGAATCTTGATCGCGACGCGCCTCTGAAAGGTTCCATCGGCCCGGGTGGCTTGGTAGACCACCCCCATACCGCCCCGGCCCAATTCCTTTTCGAGTATGTAGGGGCCGACTCGCGATCCGGTGCGGGTTGCCGGCTGAGCGGGGGCCGCATGCACGGAATTCACAGCGGGCTGGTCCATCAGGCTATCGGGCTTCGAATGCGCTGCAAGCATGCGTTGCAGCTCGTCGGCGAATACGGGCTCGCTCCCGGACAGCTCGCGGAGGATGGCGGTACGCTCCTGTTGGGGTGCGGCCAGGAGTTGCTCGAAGGTCTTTCGAAGACGCTGTAACTCTTCGGAAGTCATGAGAAGAGGAACCCCTCGATTCGTGCTCGGACTATCATAACAATGGAGGAGGGATGGTGGACCGCGATTCGAGCGATGCAACCGTACTACTCATCGACTGGCAAAACGGCAATGAAGAAGCCGGCCGTAAGCTGATCAGCACCGTCTACCACCAGCTCCACGAGATCGCCGCCAAATGTGTTCGCAACGAAAGAGACGAGAGCAGCCTGCAACCCACCGCCCTGGTGAATGAGCTGTATCTCACACTTTTCTCCCGCGAGCCGCTGAGTTGTGAGAATCGCCTCCACTTTTTGCACATTGCCGCGCGCCAGATGCGGTACATCCTCATTGACGACGCTCGGCGGCGCAAGGATTTGAGGCACGGCCGTGCGATTCAAAAACTCGACCTCAATGATGCCCTGAATCACACGATTGTCGTCGATGCTCGTTTGGAGCATTTGAATGAGGCGTTAGAACGCCTGGAGAAACTGGACGAGCGGCCGGCCAAGGTTGTGGAGATGCGATTCTTCGGCGGAATGACCGAACAGGAAATCGCAGATTTTCTGGGAGTGTCCGTGCCGACAGTCAAGCGGGATTGGGAATTCGCCAGATCCTGGCTTCTGGCGCAAATCGAGCGGTGAGCGCTTCACGGGTCGACATGACCAGCCCTCACTCCGAACCTTATCCGCTTTTTGGATTCCTTCTTAGTCGCGAAGCATTCAGGAACGGTGCTTGGGGCGGTCGTACGCCACTTGGCTGTGAAACGATGAGAAGTGGCCCGCCGATGACAGACGGTCGCTGACGGCAAACTTACTCTGCAACTGGGCGGCCAGCCCGTTGGGCATCGTCCGGGCTGCTTGTGAAACTTCTGCATGGGCACGGCGGAGACGAGATGATGTTGCCTATGCGACGTAGCCACAAAGAATCTACCTGTGTTTTCAATGCGCGGCAAGTGTCCCATCAAAAACGCGGAAATGGTTTTGTTTTGCGCTTCTCGCTTCCGCCACGATGGGGGCCCAGGCCGGCGCCGGTTCCGGCGCGGTCAGTGGCACCGTTTGGGAGGCCGGCGGCGATACCCTTCCCGATGCATCGGTGGAGCTCTCCAATCCGGCCTTGGGGCTGCGCCGCGTCATGAACACCACCGACGACGGACTATTTACCGCGCCCGCGCTGAACCCCGCGCCCGGCTATCGCCTCAAGATCACGCGCAAGGGCTTCACCGCGTGGCAGAGCGCGGAGTTCGTAGTCTCCATCGGCCAGACCGTCAATTTCCAGGTCAGCATGACGCATACCGAGGATTCCGGGCAGTCCACCGGCAACGCCCCCGTGACTCAGGTGCGCGAACTGAAGACCGGAGCCGGCACCCTCGTCACCCCTTCACAGGTCGGAAACCTGCCGTCGGCGCAGCGGCGCATCGATCCCTTGGTACAGACCGCGTCGCTGACCGGCACCGATAGCGCCGGCCGCAGCGTCATCGTCGGCCAGCCCTTCTCCAACGTGCTGTTGGTGGACGGCATCGCCGCCACGGGCACATACTACTACCAGCGCGGCGGCGGCATCGCCCGCCAGCTTCCGCTCGACGCTTTCCAGGAGGCGCAGGTGCTCACCGCGGATTACCCGGCCGAGTTCGGCGATGCCATGGGCGGCGTGGTCAACGCCGCCACGCGCAGCGGCAGCGGGAATTATCACGGCGCGCTGTATGACTACCTGCGCGAGGGCGGCATGAGCGCCTCAGGACGCTACGCGCTGGGCCAGCGCCTGCTGCGCCATGAGAACCGCTTCGGCGTTTCCGCCGGCGGCCCGGTTCTCCCCGGCAAGGTCTTCTTCTTCGCCAACGCGGAGGTGTGGGACGGCCAGGGCAGCGGCCTGAACCGCATCACCAGCCCCGTGCTCACCGATACACTCGGCCTCACCATCCCCTCGGCCAACTGCAAGGCCACCGCGGCGCAGTGCGCGGCCGCCACCAGATTCCTGCAATCGCAGATGAACGTGGCGGTGCCCCTCTCCGGCCGCTCCTTCACCGGCCTGCTCAAGCTCGACTACCGCCGCAGCGACCGCAACCAGTTCAGCCTCGAAGCCAACGGCATGAATCTGCGCTCACCCAATGGCGGCCCGGTGGATGTCGTGGCGAATAGCGGCGGCTTGCTCGGCCTCGTGAATTCCACCGAACAGGTGCGCTACGGCAAGGCCGGATGGACCAGCGCGCCCACCGAATACTCGGTCAACGAACTGCGCTTCGGCCTCTTCCAGGACCGCTTCTCCGATCCGGCGGCGAGCGGCGGATTCCCCAACCGCAACGTCGCGCTGATCGTCGGCGGAGCGACCGCCAGCAATCCTCACCCCAATGCCGATTCGCTCAGTGAGCACCGCACGCAGCTCATCGATAACCTCACCATCACGTCCAACACCCACACCGTGAGGATCGGGGGCGACGTCTCGAAGGACCGCTACACCGTGGATGCCATGAACTCCGCCGGCACCTACGTCTACAACTCGCTCACCAACTTCGCGCTGGATTTCGCCGGCGGCGGCCGCAACTACAATTACTTCCTGCAGCAGTTCGGCAATCCCTCGCGCGCGCTGCCCACCCGGCTCTACAACCTGTACGCCATGGATACGTGGCGGCCCCTGCGCCGGGTCAGCATCCTGGCCGGCCTCCGCTGGGAACGCCCGCGTCGTCCGCAGCCGGCGTACCTTAATACCAGCTATTACCAGACCGACAGCATCGCCGCGCCGGTGGTCGATTTCGCTCCGCGCGTCGCCATCGCGCTCCAGGCGGACGATCGCACGGTGGTACGCGCCGGGTATTCCTGGTTCTACGCGCCGATGCCCGGGCAGTTGCTCGATTCACTCTTCCTCGGCAACGCCATCGGCCAGACCTCCATCACGGTGAACCCCAACCAGACCGGTGCTCCGCTGTTCCCCAACGTGCTGGCTTCGGCGGGCGCGATCCCCAGCGGCACCACCAACGTGATGTACGCCGCCTCCAAGCTGCGCGACCCGCATACCCAGCAGTATCACTTCGCGGTGGAGCGTTCGCTCGGCAGCGGCACCACCGTGAGCGTCAACGCTATCCGCCAGCATGGCTTCAAGCTGTGGACGTTGAGCGACGTCAACCTGCAGGATCCCACGGTGACCAAGACGTACTCGATCGTCGACAGCGTCACCGGCGCGCAGAGCGGCACGTACTCTACGCTGCTCTATACCGCGAAGAACGATCCGAAAAGTGCCCACGTTTACAACGTTCTCAACGAAGGCTCTTCCTGGTACGACGCGGTATCAGTCGAACTGCGCCAGCGCTTCTTCCACGGCCTCAGCCTGCAGGCGTCGTACACGTGGTCGCACGCCATCGACAATGTCGGTGGCGCCACCGTCTCCGGATTCCTGCCGCTCAACACCGTCAACAACGATGTCGTCGACGACAAGGCCGATTCCGCTTTCGATCAGCGCCACCGCGCCGTGATCGACTGGTCGTGGCAACCGGAGGTGGCCCACGCCGTGCCCGGCACGCTGCGGAGGCTGCTCGACGGGTGGACGCTTTCGAGCATAACGACGATGGCCTCGGGCCATCCGGTGACTCCGCTGGTGATGGTCAGCGGGCAGCAGTTCTCTTCCGCGTCGACGCTTTACACAACCACGTTGAACGGAGGCGGCGGCTGGGCGCGCGTGCCTTTCCTGCCGCTCGACAGCCTGTTCACCGGGCCGCAGTACAACGTGGATGCCCGCCTCGGACGCACGATCCGGATCCGCGAGCGGCTCCAGGCCGTGCTGCAATTCGAGGCCTTCAATGCGCTCAACACGCAGTTCAATACCACCGTGAACGCCATTGCATACACCGCGACGCCGACGCCGCCTCCGCCGGGCGCGGTCGCTGGACCGGCCACCGGCGTGTTGCGCGCCGTGAGCGGAGTTGGCAACGGTAATGCCGCCGGACCCGCGCGCCAGGCTCAGTTCAACTTCCGCCTGGTGTTTTAGATCGCCTTGCCCGGCCGGACGGGCTTCGGAAACAGCCAAACGAAAAGGATAGGCCTCGCGGCCTACCCTCTCGTTCAGTCACTTACCGCTGGAATACCAGCTTGTCCTTCGTGCCGCCGAGTTCGATGTACTGGATCTCGTTCCCGTCGCTCGCCTTCTTCATAGCGACCGCGGTCTGATCGTACTTCTTCTCCACCGGCTGCAGGGTGGCCTTGGCGTCGATGCGATTGCCGTCGCTATCCATCACCGTGATCTTGCTGCCGTCCACCTTCACCTTGTAGTCGCCGGGCTTCAGTTGAACACTGCCCGCCTTCGCGGTGTCGTACATGGAAAAGTTGTAGTTCTTGGCCGCGGCAAGCCCGACCGTCAACAGGGCGATCATTGTTAAGCGTTGGAGCATTTCTTTATCCTCCTCGGATGTCCTCTACTCTTTTCGACGCACCACTCTTCGGCGTTGTTACGCCGTGGCGTGTAAAGGAACGTTGTGAATGAAAGAAGGAGAACAACGGCGCCGCGCCGCCTGACTCGGATGGGCCAGGCGGCGCGGCAAATGCCCCGGTGAGAGAAGCTACCAGTACAACTTAGCGCCGAGGAATACGGTGCGCGATACCAGCGCCGAGTTCGGCTGCCATAACTGACCGAAGCTCGATTGCCTGGTGAACGGCGGCACCGCGTGGTTCGTGATCGAAGCAGTGCTGAAGTTATTGAACGCCCTCATCCCGCTGTTCGGGTTGAAGTAGTATTGCGTATTATTCATCGAGTTCAGCGCGTCCAACTGACGTTGCAGGTAGCGCTCTTCGCTGGCGCCGAGACGAAAGCGCTTCTGCAGGCTTGCGTTCAGCGTGAGCAGTTGCGGCGACCGGCACCAGGTCGGGACGCAGCGGGATGCCGGTTGGCAGGACCGCAGTGCCCGTACTCGACACCCAGTATCCGTTGGTTCCCGCCTGCACCAGGAACGGCATGCCGGACTGCGTGTTGAGATGCCCGAAGTCACCCACCCGCCGGAAAAAATGTGCCCGCGTCAGAAGCTTAGCCCGATGCGCGCGATCACGGTCCGCGGTTGCAGAAAGTGCGTCCCGCTGAACGTCGAGAGGAAGTTGTACAACGCTACTTCATTGGTCAGGTTCGCGATATCCACGCTCGCGGTGATTCGCGTCGGCTTCTCGGTGTGGGTCAGGTTGTCCGTGCCGATCCCCAGGTTGAAGACATGGCGCGGCTTCACGCGGTTGGGGTTCAGGTCGTCATTCTCCTGCCCGGTCTGCGGCAGCGTGAGCAGCTTGGAAGTTCCCAACCCGCTGCACGCGGTGATCGGCGCCGCGTAGGTCGCCGTCACGCCGTTGCAGGCGAACCCGATGGTCACCTGTTGCGCCGCGGTGAGGGCCAGTGCCGCGGCCACGTCCGGCACGCCGCTCACCACCATGCCGCTGTCGTAGCGCCAGGTCAGGTCGATCCATTCGGCGTGCTTGTGCTGGTAGCGGAACGTGGCGGTGGATTGAAACGCCTGGTCGTGATCGATACGGAAAACGCCCGTCCCCAGTTCGGCGCCCTGCGAAATCAGTCCGCCGACCTCTGGCGGAAAGTAGCGCGCGCGCGTATGGCCGAAGGTCCAGTAGGCCTGGAAGCCGCCCAGATTCGCCGTGCTCAGGCGTCCCGTCAACCCGTCCAGCTTGGATTTGCTCCACGAAACCGGAAAAGTAATCGTGGTGTTGAGCAGCGTGCTGAAATCGAAGCCGCCGTCGGTGTACTTCCAGAAGTAATCCGCGTCCAGCAGCAGGTGGCGGCCCAGCGATTGCTGGAATCCGGTGTTGAACTGGTTGCGGCGTCCCGGCGGCACCGGCACGGAACTGGCGCCGAACACGTTCGCCGCCAGGCCACCCTGCCCGGTCGCGCTCGAAAGCAGCAGGTTTTCGTTGAAGGGCGTTTCCAGGCTGCGCGTGTAGGAGACGCGCAGCACGGTGCCGGTGGGTTTGATGTGGTAGGAAACGGCCGCGCGCGGTTCAGCCGCGTTCGCCGTACTCAACCCGGCGTAGCGGTCCAGGCGCAGTCCCACGCTGACCAGGAAGTTGCCCAGCGTGATCGCATCCTGCGCGTATCCGGCGTACTGATTGATGTTGCCGGTGCCGTGGAACTGGAACAGGTGCCCGCCGTTGACCAGGTCGTACGGCGCCAGGCTGGGATCCGCCGCCAGCGTCGGGTCCGTGATGCCGAAGGAGAAATCTTCGCGCAGGCGGGTCTGCTTGAGATCGATACCAACCTTGATGTTGTGCCGCCCGTGGGTCACCGCCAGATCGCTGCGCAGGCCCCAGTTCAACAGTTGCCGCGCCTGGCTCTGCGTGGCCGGCGTATCCTGCAGCGGATCGCGGCTGCCATAGTAGGAGAACTCATCCTTGCGCACATACGGGTTCATGGTCAACAGCGCGTGGGCGCCGAATGTATGCTGGTAGCCGGGCGCGAAACTCCAGGTGAGGACGCGCTGCCGCTGATCCTGCGCGAGTTGATCGTAAGCGTTTGGAATCTGGATCCAGTTGCGTGCGGTGAACAGGTTCAGGTGGATGGCGTCCGTGCCGTTGGGCATCAGGTCCACGCGGTCGAACACCGTCTGGTTGTTGCCGACGTCGTGGAACGGTGTGAACTCGGGCGAATCCAGAAAGCGCCCGCTGCGCGTGCCGTCCAGCGAAAGGAAGTTGCCGTACTTGGCGCCTCCGAAGCCCAGCGACGCGCTGCCTTCCACCGTTCCGAAGCTGCCGTAAGCCGTCTCCACGCTGCCGAAGGGTTTGGCCACGCCCAAGCCGCTGCGCGTCGTGATCTGCGCCACCAGGCTGGTCTTATCGCCGAACTCGGCGTTGGGCGCGCCGGTATCCAGTTCCATGCTCTGAATCGCGTTGGTCGGAAGCTGCGTGGAGAACACCTTGCTCTGCTGGTCGCTGATCGGCTGCCCGTCGATGACGAAGCTGACCTGCGCGTGGTCGCCCAGTGGATGGAACGCGCCGTTGGCGTCCGCCGCCACGCCGCCGGTGTTATACACGATCGCTTCGCTCAATCCGGCTCCCGGATCCACTGCCGGGATCTTGCTGATCAGCGAACGGTCCACATCAGTGTGCGCCGAAGGCTCGGTTTCCAGCAGGTCGGCCCCCGCCGCTTCCACCGTCACGCTGGTATTCGACCCCGCCACTGCCAGCGTAGCCTTCACCTGCACCGGCACGGAACTGCGCACCGTCACATCGCTAGAGTAGGCATCGAAGCCCACGGCCGTGACTTCCAGGTGATACGGATTTTGCGGCACGCCGTTGAACCGGAAGGCTCCGTCATCGCCCGTCGTCGCTGCTCGCGTGAACGACGTGACCGCGTTGCGGATCGTCACCGTGGCCTTGGGCACGACGGCGCCGCTGGAGTCCTTCACGGTGCCTTCGATCGTCCCGGCATTGCCCATCGATTGTGCGCGTGCGCCCGCTAGAGACAGTAGACAGAGTGCGAGGGCAGCGACAGACCTATACATGCTAATGAGTATCGCGGCCCACCGCCCGCCGCCCCACTCAATTCGCACCGGCGGGCGTTCGAAAGCGACGAGCGGGCGGATTTTTGCCGCCAGCGGGCAGCCGGTTCCGGGTACAGTGAAGGATGATGACCGCGGCCGTGCCGATTCGCACGCTCATTGTCGACGACGAACCTGTGGCCCGCCAGGTGCTCCGCGAGGAACTGCGCGGCGCCGGCGATATCGAAATCGTCGGCGAAGCCGAAGACGGCGCCGCCGCGCTCGCCGCCATCGCGGAGCATCGCCCCGAACTGGTCTTCCTCGATCTGAAAATGCCCGGGCTCGGCGGCTTCGAGGTGGTCCGCCGCCTGCCCGAGGGTGTTCTTCCCGTGGTGGTGATCGTGACCGCTTACGATGAGCACGCCATCCGCGCCTACGAGGCCGGCGCTCTTGACTACCTGCTGAAGCCCGTCAGCCAGGAGCGGCTGAACAAAGCCCTCGACCGCGTGCGCGCCCTACGCGGCCGCACGGCCGAGGTCGCCGAATCCCTGGTGCGGCTCGACGATGCTGCCGGGCATCCCGCGGGCCGCGGCCGCAAGGTTGTCGGGCGCTCCGGCGCCGAATTTTATCTACTCGATCTCGATGACGTTCTCGCCTTCCAGGCCGAGCGCGAGATCGTCTGGATCCTCACCGGGCAGCGCCGCTACATGGCCACCCAGACCTTGCAGGCGATTGCCGCCCGCCTGGCCGGCAGCGTTTTTCAACGGGTCCACCGCGGCGCGCTGGTCAACGTCAATCACGTGCGCAAAATGACGCCTCTCAGCAGCCAGCGCTGGATGCTGACCCTCAGCAACGGTTCGCAGTTCACCGTCAGCAAGCGGCTGGCGAAAGCGGTGCGCGAAGCGCTCCAATGGTAGGTTTCCATGCCCGGATTCGACCTGCCGCTCACCATCAACCTGATCGGACACACCGCCGGCGCGTTGCTGTTCGCCATCTTCCTGGCGCTGCTTTTCAGCCGGCGCGGATGGAGCGGAGAGCGCGGACGCAATCTTTCCGGTCTCGCCGCCGCGCTGGCGCTGGTGTGGAACCTGGGCTCGCTGCTCGTGCTGCTGCTGCCGGGCATGCCCGCGTTCGGCAGCAAGACCGCGGTCGCAACCAGTTTCTGCGCGCTCAGCCTGCTGCCCGCGGTCCTGCTCCACGTGTGGCTGCAGGGCGCCCACCGCGGCATCGCCGTCGCGGGCTACCTGCTGAGCGGCGCGGCCATGGCCATGCATGTTCGCGAGGTACGTGCCGACGACCCGTCCCTCCACCGCGTCGCGATTCTGGCCACTACCATCGGCTTTCTCCTGCTCACCGGCATCGCGGTCGCGCTGCGCGGAGGCGGCGGACGCCTGGCCGCGTCCATGTCGCTGGCGCTCTTCGCCGGATCCTTCATCCACTTCGGCGATGCGCATGACGCGCAGGCCTGGCAGAGCGAGTTGCTCATCCACCACGCCGGCATCCCGCTGGCGCTCTTCGTCCTCCTGCAGGATTACCGCTTCGTGCTGCTCGACGCCTTTGTGCGATTCCTGGCCAACGCCCTGCTTGCCGCGCTGTTCACCGCCGGCATGGTGGTTGCCGGCATCGCACTGCTCTCCCCGGCCGAGCCCGAACCCGTCCGGCAGGCCGCCGTGGCCGTCGGCCTCTGCGTGTGCCTGGTACTCTTCGCCTGGCTGCGCGGCCGCCTCCTCGGCTGGTTGACCCGCGCGCTGTTCGGCCAAAGCGGACTGCGCGAAGCCGCCGCGCGCGTGCGGACTCCGCCCGCTCTGGAAAGCGACGAGGAATACCTGGACTGGGCCGCGGCCCTGCTCGCCGAAGCCGCCCGCGCCGCGCACTTCGAACTCGCCGCGCAGGATAGCGTCGCCGGCGCGGCGGAACTGCGCACTCCAGTGCTGGCGCGCGCCGTCCCCGGTTTGAGCGAACCCGTCGAAGCGCTCGTCCCGGTGCGTCTGGCCCAGGGCGATTCGCGCCTCATCCTCCTCGGACCGCGCCGCGGCGGACAGCGCTATCTGCGCGACGATCTCGACCTGCTGGCCGCCGCCGCCGGCGAAATTGCCTCCCACGTCGAATCCATGCGCCGCGGTGAACTCGCGCGCCTCGCGGCCCAGGCCGAGTTGCGCGCGCTGCAGGCGCAGATCCATCCGCACTTCCTCTTCAATGCGCTGAACACGCTCTACGGCACCATCCCGCGCGAAGCCGCCGGCGCGCGCCGCATGGTGCTTAACCTGGCCGATATCTTCCGCTACTTCCTGCAATCGGACCGCGCGCTGGTCCCGCTTGCCCGCGAAATGGAAATCGTCCGCGCCTACCTCGAAGTGGAGCAGAGCCGTCTCGGCCCGCGCCTCAGCGTGGAGATCGCGGTGGACGATGCCGCGCTCGACGTGCCCATTCCCGTGCTTTCCATCCAGCCTCTGGTGGAGAACGCCATCAAGCACGGCATCGCGCGCCGGGCCGGCCCCGGATCCGTCACCGTCGAAGTCAAGGCCGCCGGCGGCTTGCGCGTCACCGTGCGCAACAGTGCCGGCGAAGGCGGGGAGCCGGGACCCGGCGTGGGCCTCAACAATGTGCGTCGCCGTCTGGAGATCTGCTACGGAGCCGCCGCCGCGCTCGATCTCAGGGTCGGTGACGAGACCACGGTCGCGGAACTGCGCATCCCCGTCGCAGCCGGAGCTTGAGTCCCGGACAAGTGGTTTCCCCGCGCGCCGTAGTGTAAGTTCAGACTAGAAGGTTCGTATGCGAATTTCCATTTCGATGGTCCGGTACGCGCTGCTGGGCGCCGCCCTGACTGCTGCTCCGCTCTGGATGCAGGCTCAGGACAACAGCAGGGACAACCGGAAAGAGGGCGGCCGCAAGTTGGATCGCAGAGTGCCCCGCGACCAGCGCGACGCCACGCACGAAAGCGCCCCGCCAGCGGCGGCGCCCCGGGTCCGCCAGGCGCAGCCGCCCGCGAACCAGCCCGGCTATCCCTTCGGCAATCAACCGCCACGCCCCACGGCGGCGCCGCCCCACGCCAACGGGCCGCGGCAATTCGAAGCGGTCCGCCCGGGAGGACAGGTGGTGGTGACCACGACCCCGGCGCACGGCTACGTGCAGCGGTCCATCGTCGTGCAGAACAACACCATCATCAAGCGTACCTATATGTACAACGGCGTGCCTCAGGCGCGCTTCTACCGCCCGTATGCCTATCGGGGCGTCACGCTCGCGGTCTACACCCCGGTGCGCTACTACCGCCCCGCGTTCTACTCCTACGTCTACAATCCCTGGCCGCGTCCAATCGCCTACGGATGGGGATGGAACACACGGCCCTGGTTCGCCTACTACGGCGGGTACTTCACGCCCTACCCGATGTATTCGAGTCCGGCGATGTGGCTGACCGATTACCTGATCGCCGCCACCCTGGAGGCCGCCTATGAAGAGCGCATGGCGGCACGGAACGACGCCTTCTACGGCGATGCCGGAAGCCCGCAAGGCGCGCCCATGAGCCCCGAGGTCAAGCAGGCCATCGCCGGCGAGGTGCGCCGCCAGATCGAGCAGGAGCGAGCCGAACAGCAGGCCGGATACGGCGCCGGGCCGGGGGGCGTTTTCGCCGACAGCGGCTCCCACGTCTTCGTCGCCTACAACGCCCTCACCGTCAACTCCAACGCCGGCGATTGTTCGCTGCGCGAAGGAGACGTGCTGCAGACCAATGGCGTGCCGCCCGAAGGGTCCGCCGCGGCGCCCGCCCTGGTGCTCTCCAGCCGCGCGATGGATTGCCCGCGAGGCAGCACCGTATGGGTCGGCATCGGCGACTTGCAGGAGATGCAAAACCAGATGCGCGCCTCCATCGATCGCGGGATGTACGAAATGCAGTCGCGCCAGGGCCAGGGCGGATTGCCCGCCCTGCCGCCCGGCAGCGCGGGCACGATCGATTCGCCGCTGGCCGCGCAGGCCCAGCCCGATCCCTACGCCGGCGGCGAACTCCCCGGCGCCTACCAGCAGGCCGATCCGCCCCAGCCTCAGGCGGCCAGCGTCTACCAACCCGGCCCGCCAACGCTCACCCTCGGCCTCACCATTGAAGAGGTCAGGGCGATCCAGGGCGAGCCCGATAAGATCGTCGATCTCGGGGACAAAAAGATGTACCTCTACAAGGACCTGAAGATTACCTTCACAGGCGGCCGCGTCACCGACATCCAGTAGCGCGGTGACGGCCTCCTGGCCGGCACACTACCGTTCGCGGATGCGCAGTTCGCGGAACATCATGACGGTGAACTGATCGTGCAACTGAAGCCCGATCGGCCCGGTTTTCGACCGCGCCGGATCGCCCGCGAACTCCGCCACCGGGACACCGTTCAGCAGCACCCGGATCGCGTGGTTGCGCGACTCGATATCGAGCGCGTTCCACTCGGCCATCCGCTGGAACCCGGTCCTGGCGGGCACGAACGTGTACACGCTGCCCGTGGGATACTTCTCGCGGTCGTCGTCGATGATCTGGATTTCGTAGCCGATGTGCGCCGGGGTCGTCTTGGGGAACGCCGCCAGGTCCGGGCGCTCGGCGTCGCTTTCGCCGATGGCGCCGTGCGCGCGCGAACGGTCGCGGATCGAGACCCCGCTGTTGCCGCGCGCCGGCAGGAAGTACTCCACGTGAAGATCGAATTCGCCGTACTCGCGCCTGGTGTATATCCACGCCTGCCGGCTGATCCACTCGTGATAATCCCGCACCGCGGCCGGGGGCTTCGCCGCCAGCAGCGCGTCGATTGCGCCGCGCGTCCGCTGTCCCAACAGCACGCCCTCCGGCAGCACGCTCCACAGGCAGTTGCCGCGCGGCTCCCAGCCATCCAGCGTCTTGCCGTCGAACAGCGGTTTCCAGCCCAGGTCCGGCGGCGCGTCACGGTTCCGGTTGCCGCCCACTCGGTACCGCGCGCCAACAGCGCCTGGAAATAGACATCGTCCAGGTTCGGATTCAACTCGTTCTTCCACGTGTGCCCGAGCATGGTGGTGTACACGCGGCCCTTGCCGTACTGCCGCACCCAATCCATCGGCTCGCCCTGGTGCGAGATCTCCGAAAACGCGTAGGTGAGGATCGTCAGCCCCTCCGCCGGACCGTGCTGCCCGTGCGTGAGTTGCTCGGAGCGGTGCCGCCAGTGATCCGGCATGCCGCGCGTGATGGGATGCTCCTTGTCCAGCGTGTACATGTCGAAATCGTGCCGCGGCCCGTGCCCGGGATTCAGGCCCTCCCCCTTGGGCACTACCACTACTTTGCCGCCGCGGATCGCGATGCTCGCGCCGAACGATTTGTCCCGCCAGCCCAGCCCGATCATCTCGTTGTATGCCGGCCACTCCAGGAACGCGTTGTTCGCCGCGTGGAACACCACCAGGCCGCCGCCCCCGCGCACATACTCTTCGAGCGCGCGCTCCGCCGCCGCCGGCCAGCGCGTCCCGGCCGCGGTGTGGCCGCCGTTGAAGTTATCGATGACCACGTCGTACCTGGCAAAATCCGGCAGCTTCGGATAGGTGGACACGTCCACCGTGAAGCGCCCGCTCTCTTCCAGAATCGATCGGATGGCGCGAGTGCCGGCCTCCCAGTCGTGATTATTGACGCCGTCTACGATGACGGCCGAAAGCTTGCGTCCGGCGCCGGCCGCGGTTGTGGCCACGGCCAGCGCCAGGAACGCCAGTTGGCGGAACATGCAGCGTCAGACCTCGAGTTTCCAGGGCTTACGATAGCGGGCCTTGAGGTGTGGTTTCACGGCGTCCTGCTTCACCGTCCAGTTCTGTTCGTCCCAATCCAGCCGCGACTGGAACCGCATCGAGAGGTTGGCCAGCAGGCAGGTAGTCGAGGAGCGCACGCAGGTTTCGATCTCGCTCATCGGCTTCTGCCGGCTCTTGATGCATGCCGCCCAGTTCTGCCAGTGGGGCACGTTCATCTGGCTCATCTCCGAATCCTTTTCCCAGGTCTGCTCCTGCACCCCGGACTTCGGGTTCGGAATCAGCCAGCAACCGCCGCGGTTCACGAAGATCGTCGCCAGCGTGCCGTGGATCACACTGCCGTAGCCCTGGTTCAACGCGAATAAGGGCAGCGGATTGCAGGTGCGGCTTTCGTACGTGGCCAGAAACTTGGGATATTCGAACGTGGCTTCCATCGTGTCCGGCGTCTGCGTGTTGTCTTCCACGTAGAACTTGCTGCCCAGCGCCACGATGGACTTCGGCATCACTTCGTGGAAGCACTGGTGCAGCGGGTCGATCAGGTGCACGCCCCAATCCGTCATCGCGCCGCCCGCGTAATCCCAGAAGTAGCGGAACGTCGGGAACCCGGCCGTCTTCACGCCCCAGCGGTTGGCGTTGAACGGCACCTTCGGCGCCGGCCCCAGCCACATGTCCCAATTCAGGTCGGCCGGCGGATCGCTGTCCGGTGGATTGCCCCATCCAGTCTTCTTGGTGAGGCCGGACTGGAACGTGTGGCAGTACGTGATGTCGCCCGCCACGCCGGACGCCACCAGTTCCGCCGCCTTCTTGAAATAGCCGCCCGAACGCTGCATCGTGCCCGCCTGCACAATGCGGTTATACTTGCGCGCGGCCTGCACCATCTTCTGCCCTTCCTCCACATAAGTGCAGGAGGGCTTCTCCACGTATACGTCCTTGCCCGCTTTGCAGGCTTCCACCGTCATGTAGGCGTGCCAGTGGTCCGGCGTGGAGACGCACACCGCGTCGATGCTCTTGTCCGCGATGATGTCGCGGAAGTCCTTCACCGGCTTCACCGTCACCCCGCCCTTGGCCGCCGCGGCGACGGCGCGGTCCAGGTGCGGCTGGTATACGTCGCAGACCGCGACCGGCTGAAGTTCGGGCACCTTCATCGAGTACCCGAGATTGCCCGAGCCCATCGCGCCCAGCCCGATGAACCCGACCGTGATCTTGTCGTTCGCACCGCGAATGCTCCCGGTGAAGAGCGATGTGGTGAACGCGGTCGCTGCCGCGGCAAGCACATCTCGTCGTGGAATTGCGCTCTGGTTGTCCATACTGTGTTCTAGGATGCCAGAAAACCGGGTCCGGTTTGCGGGCCGCCGGCCGCGAATCCCGATCCGGAGCCTGCTAGAATCCGGTCGTGGCACAAAAGCCCGCTGAACAGCGAAGCGTTGACGGACACACGATCGCCGACCGGTCCCGTCGGATTATATCGATCCAGCGCTGGTCGATCGCCCTCCTCGTTGCCGGAGGCGCGCTCAACTATGTCGATCGTGCGACCCTGTCCGTCGCTAATAAGTTGATCCAGGAAGATCTCGGCATCCCGGTGGCGAAAATGGGGCTTCTGCTCTCGGCGTTCCTGTGGGCCTACGCCTTCGCGCAGTTGCCGGTCGGCGGTCTCATTGATCGCTTCGGCCCTCGCAAACTGCTCGGCCTGGGGCTCTTCGGCTGGTCCGTCGCGCAGGCCGCCGGCGGTTTTGTGACCAACTTCGGCTCCTTCATCGCGGCGCGATTCGCCCTGGGCGTGGGAGAGGCGCCCCTGTTTCCCGGCGGCGCGCGCGTGGTGCGCGACTGGTTCGGAATTCGCGAGCGCGGCTTCGCCACCGGCCTCTGCCAGTCCGCCTCGTCGCTGGGCAATTTCATCGCAGTCCCCCTGCTTACTTTCCTCATGCTGAGGTTGAACTGGCGTTGGATGTTCATCATCGTGGGTGCGTTCGGGGTGGCGCTGGCCGCCGTGTGGTGGATCATTCACCGCGATCCGGCCGAAGTGGACCTGACCCCCGGCGAAATCCGCTATTTGACGGAGGGGGATGAGAACACTTCGTCGCGCCCCCCGACGCTCGCCGAGTGGAAACACCTGTTCGGACACAGAACCACCTGGGGCATGATCGCGGGTTTCTTCGGCACCATCTATATCCTGTGGCTGTATACCGGCTGGCTACCCTACTACCTGGAACATGAACGCCACATGAGCATCGCGCGCGTGGGAGTCGTCGCCGCTATCCCCTATTTCTTCGGTTGCGTCGGGGCGGTGGTCGGGGGCTGGCTCTGCGACTTCCTCACCCGCCGCGGATGGAGCCCGATGAGCGGCCGCAAAGCCCTGATCTCCACCGCGCTCTGCGGCATCTCCGCCTGCACCGTGGGAACCGTGCTCGCCCGTTCCAATGAGGCCGCCCTCGCGTTTATTTCTTTCTCCCTCTTTCTGATTTACATCGTGGCCAGCGCCGCGTGGGCCACCGTCCCGGTCGCGGCGCCGGCGCAATTCACCGCGTCGCTCGGTTCCATCCAGAATTTCGGCGGCTATCTGGGCGGCGCTCTCGCCCCGGCGGTCACCGGGTTCATCGTGCAGCGCACCGGCAGTTTCTCGCCGGCGCTGTTGCTGAGCGCCGGGCTCAGCCTGGCTTGCGCCGCGGCCTACCTGCTGCTCGTGCGCGACGCCATTCCGTGCGAGAACGTCGACACCGCGACGTAGGCGGCTCCGCTCGCTACTTCGCTTCCACCGCTCCATGCCGGCGCAGAATCTCCACTGCCCGCTCGACCGGCAGCGCATCGATGGTCCGCCCGTTTCCCGTGACCGACGTCGCCCGCAGCAGCGAATTGTAGATCGCCTCCTCGGTGGCCTCGATCACCGCGAGGAAGAGGGGCGAGCATTCGTCGTTGGTCAACAGCCGCGCCGGATTCCGCACCGTGGCGAACGCGATCCCGTAATCGCCGCTCCCGTTGGATCCGTCCGCGCCCGTCCGCGCCAGCCCGAACATGGTGCGGGCCGCCATCCGCCGCAGGATGCGGGCGTCCACCGGCGCGTCGGTCGCGACCACCATCATGATCGAGCCTTTCCCCGAATTCGGTCCCGTCCCCGCGAGTTCGCGTCCCACCGGCGCCCCGTTGATGCGCAGGCTGCCGCCGAAGTTGCTCTGCACGAGCACTCCCACGGTGAACGCGCCCGCCCTGCGCGACGCCGTCCCGATCCCGCCCTTCCACCCGAACGCGATCGTCCCCGTTCCGGCGCCCACCGCGCCCTCCTCCACCGGCCCGCCCCTGGCGCTCGCGATCGCCGCCCGCACTTCTGTTGAACCCACCCACCGCCCGCGGATATCGTTGAGCGTTCCGTCGTTGGTCTCCCCGACCAGAGGATTGATTGAGCGCACCTGCTCGTTGCCCGGCAGTGCCAGCATATAGTCCATCAGGCCATCGGCCACCCGCGGCACACTCAGCGTCGAGGTCAGCGCGATCGGCGTCTCGATCTCGCCCAACTCCTCCACTTGCGTGGACCCGGCCAGTTTGCCGAACGCGTTGCCCACGAACACCGCGCCGGGCACCTTGTCGCGGAACAGGTTCCCGTCGTGCGGCAGGATCACCGTGACCCCCGTGCGGACGCTCTCCCCTCGGATCACGGTGGCGTGCCCCACCTTCACGCCGGCGACATCGGTGATCGCGTCCAGCGGCCCGCGGGCGAGGCTGCCTGCTGGAATCCCAAGATCGGCTGCGCGAGGACGCTGCTGCGCCGCCGCGGAGCAAGCTGTGACGACGAAAAACAAGACGCGGATCATACGATTCGACGCCATCATAGCGCAGCCGCAATGCTGATAAGTACCATTATTCTCAATACGAACGGGGAGTGTTATCCAAAGTCAGTACCGATTACCTGTCGATTACGGCTTGGACTACAGTCTCGCGCGCGGCCTGCCGATACTGGGGGTCGTGATGCACAAGAGACCCACTTATACCCTGCTGGCACTCGCCGCCTTCGCGGCGCTGAGTCTCCCGGCCTTCGGAACCACCATTTCATTCGGCCTGCTCAACGATCCGGGCCAGACCTACACCTTCGCCCGCGCCGATTCCCCCATGGGCGCACTGGTCACCGATCCCGTCGCCCCCTATCCGGGCTGGCTCGGCGCCAACATTCCCGGCGATCGTTTGGGCTTCTTCTGCATCGATTACCTCAAAACCGCGAATTGGAACACAACCTACCAGGGAGCCGACTACGACATCCAGACAGCCATCCCCGGTAAGACCGAGCAACAACTGGTGGAGGCTGCCTACCTCTCCGACAAACTCTACCGCCTCGGTGGCAGTGCCGCCAGCGTGTCCCTATACCAGGGCCCGATCTCCTTCGCAATCTGGCAGATCATGGATCCGACTCCCGGTCATGTGCCGGTCGATCCGGCAGCCCAGCCCTACATCCAGGAAGCACAGCAGGCGTTCCTGACGCACCAGGTCACTGCTGCGACCTACCCCAACACGCGCGTCTTCGTTCCCAACAATTCCTCGATCCAGGACTTCATGACGCTTACGCCGGGCGTGCCCGAGCCGGGCACCATCATCATGCTCGGTACCGGATTGGCCCTTCTCACTTTGGGCCGCGTCCGCTTCCCCCGGTTGAAGCGGGACCCGGCCGCGAAGCAGGCGCCGCGGCGATAGCCGGTCGTTCGATCGTCCGGGATGGCGGCCACGAACGGGACCGGTTGCGCCGCCACGCGATCCGCGGGCCGCGCCCCCGGCGCCCTGCGCGTTTTACAGGGCCGCTTCCAAAAGTGCATCGGTATAAAATTGGGCCTATGCGACCGATTTTCCTCGCAGCCATTTTCTGCGCGGGCCTTGCCGCCGCGCCCGAGATCCACTTCTACCAGCGCCCCACGATGAGCCGGACCGAGATCGTCTTCTCGTATGCGGGCGACCTCTGGCGCGTCCCCCGCGAGGGCGGCAAGGCGCAACGCCTCACCGTCGGCACCGGCTTTGAAACCGAAGCCGTCTTCTCCCCCGACGGCGCCACCATCGCCTTCACCGGCGAATACGACGGCAACATCGACGTCTACACCATCCCCGCAGCCGGAGGCGTCCCCAAGCGTCTCACCTACCACCCCGACGCCGACCGCGTGGTCGGCTGGTCGCCGGACGGCAAGCGCGTCCTCTTCCGCTCCAACCGCACCAGCCATTCGCGCTACACCGAACTCTTCACCATCTCCGTCGAGGGCGGCTTCCCCGAAAAACTCCCTCTTCCCATGGCCTGCATGGGCCAGTATTCGCCCGACGGCAAGCGCATGGTCTACGCCCCCATCGACGGCGGCCAGTTCGCCACCGGCTTCACCAACTACGTCGCCTGGCGGCGCTATCGCGGCGGCACCGCGAGCTACCTCTGGATCGTCGATTTTCCTTCGCTCGACACCGCCAAAATCCCGCGCACGGATTCCAACGACATCTACCCCATGTGGATCGGCAGCCAGATCTACTTCCTCTCCGACCGCAGCGGTCCCATGACCCTCTTCCGCTACGACCCGGCCTCGAAGAAGGTAGACGAATTGATCCACAACACCGGCCAGGATATCTGGAGCGCCAGCGCCGGACCCGGCGGCATCGTTTACGAGCAGTTCGGCCAGATTCACATCTATGACACCGCTTCCGGCCGCGACCGCATCGTCCCCATCGAAGTCGACGCCGACCTCACCGAAGTTCGCCCCCGTTTCCAGAACGTCTCCCGCGAACTGCGCAACGCTGCAATCTCCTCCACCGGCGTGCGGGCCGTCTTCGAAGCCCACGGCGATATCATCACCGTGCCAGCCGATAAAGGCGAGCCGCGCAACCTCACCAACTCCCCCGGCGTGATGGACCGCAACCCTGCGTGGTCGCCCGACGGTAAGACCATCGCCTGGTTCAGCGACGAATCCGGCGAATACGCGCTGCACATCAAATCCCAAACCGGGGAAGGGGAGACCAAAAAGATCCCGCTCGAAGGCAAAAGCGCCTTCTACTTCGACCCCAAGTGGTCGCCCGATTCCAAATCCCTCGCCTTCACCGACAACATGACCAACCTCTGGTGCGTGGACGTCGCATCCGGCAAACTCACCAGGGTGGATAGCGACTACCTCTACGAACTCGGCCGCGGCTTCAACTGGAGCGGCGACTCCAAGTGGATCGCCTTCGAGCACTTCGGCGCCAACCGCATGCGCACGATCTGGGTCTGGAACGCCGAGAGCGCGAGAAGCACGCAGATCACCGACGGCATGAGCGATGCGCGCCACCCGGCATTCGATCGCGACGGCCAGTATCTCTATTTCACCGCCAGCACCAACTACGGGCCTACGTCCAGCGGCCTGG
Source organism: Acidobacteriota bacterium (assembly GCA_018268835.1). Classification (GTDB taxonomy): domain Bacteria; phylum Acidobacteriota; class Terriglobia; order Bryobacterales; family Bryobacteraceae; genus Solibacter. The sequence continues at coordinate 30,651 of JAFDVU010000024.1, forward strand.
ATATGACCAGCGACGAGCATGAGGTCACCAGCAGCGTCTATCTCGCCGTCCTCCCTGATAACATCCCGTCGCCCCTCAAGCCGGAGAGCGACGAAGAGAACCAGCCGCGCCCGGCAGCCGAAAACGGTGGAGGCCGCGGCGGACGCGGCGGCACCGGTACCGGTCCGGCGGCGCCGGAGACGCCGCCCAAGCCCGTGCGCATCGATTTCGACCGCATCCAGCAGCGCATCCTCGCGCTCCCGCTCCCGGCGCGCAACTACATGGGGCTCACCGCGGGACGCCCCGGCATCGTGTTCCTCCTCGAACCCGGCGCCAGCGGCGGAGGCCGCGGCGGCTTCGGCGGAGGCGCCACCCTCACCCGCTTCGATCTGAAGACCCGCAAGAGCGAAAAACTCGCCGACAACGTGGCCGTGTTCGATCTCTCCGCCAACGGCGACAAGATGCTGCTCCGCGTGGGCGCCGCCGGAGACGGTGGCCGCGGCGGACGCGGCGCCGCCGGTCCGGCTTCCGCGCCGCAGTTCGTCATCGTCCCCAGCAACGCGCCCATCAAGCCCGGCGAGGGCGCCCTGCGCACCGCCGACCTCGAGGTCAAGGTCGATCCTCGCGCCGAGTGGAGCCAGATGTATCACGAGGTCTGGCGCATCGAGCGCAGCTACTTCTACGATCCCAACCTGCACGGCCTCAATGCCGCGGACGCCGAGAAGGGCTTCGAGAAATATCTTCCCGCGCTCGGCTCCCGCGCCGACCTCAACTACCTCTTCCGCGACATGCTTAGCGACATCACCAGCGGCCACCTGCGCGGCAACGGAGGCACGATTCCCACCGCCAGAACCGTCTCCGGCGGGCTGCTCGGCGCCGATTACGAGATCTCCGGCGGCCGCTACCGTTTCAAGAAGATCTACCTGCCCGAAAGCTGGAATCCCCAGATCACCAGCCCGCTCGCGCAACCTGGACTCAACGTCAAGGAGGGCGATTTCCTCCTCGCCGTCAACGGCCAGGACCTCGCGGGTACCGACGACGTCCAGCGCCTCCTCGAAAACACCGCCGGCAAGCAGACCCTGCTCAAAATCGCCGCCGACGCCGCCGGCCGGGACGCGCGCGAAATCACCGTTGTCCCCATCGCGAGCGAAACCGCCCTCCGCCACTCCGCCTGGCTCGCCGCCAACCACAAAAAGGTGGACGAACTCAGCGGCGGCAAACTCGCCTACGTCTACATGCCCGACACCGGACAGGGCGGCTACACCAGCTTCAACCGCTACTACTTCGCGCAGAGCGACAAATCCGGCGCCATCATCGACGAGCGCTTCAACTCCGGGGGCCAGGTGGCCGACTACGTGATTGACGCGCTCAACCGCAAGCTGCTCGCCTGGTGGAGTCCGCGCTACGGCGCCATCTATCGCACACCCGCCGCCTCCATCCTCGGGCCGAAGGTGATGATCGTCAACGAAATGGCCGGCTCCGGCGGCGACGCCATGCCCTGGATGTTCCACTACACCAGGACCGGCCCCCTCATCGGCAAGCGTACCTGGGGCGGCCTCATCGGCATCTCGCAGTACCCGACGCTGATGGACGGCGGAAGCGTCACCGCCCCCAACTTCGGTTTCTTCAGCCCGGACGGGAAGTGGGACGTCGAAAACCACGGCGTGGCTCCCGATATCGAAATCGATCAGGACCCCAAGAGCGTCGCCGAAGGGCACGATCCCCAACTCGAGCGCGCCGTCAAGGAGGCCCTCGTCCTGCTTGAAAAGAACCCGCCGCCCACGCCCAGGCGCCCCGAGTACCCCAACTACCAGCGCCCCGCGCGCCCGGCCAACTCGACCCCGGCACCGGGAGGCAACCGCTAGCCGTGTCACAAAATCCGCGCGGGCGGTGTTATCCGTAACGTGAACGCGCAACCGATGACCGTCCCCGGCCCGGAAACCGGGGACGGCGCGTTCGATTTCGAGGCCGTCTTCCAGGCGCACTACCCGCGCCTGGCACGGATCCTCGCGCGCGTCACCGGCGATCCTTCCCGCGCCGAAGAACTCGCGGTGGATGCGCTGTGGAAGTTGTACCGCTCGCCCGAAGCGCAAGGCGCCTCCGCCGGGGGATGGCTCTATCGCACCGCGCTCCGCCTCGGCCTCAACGAACTGCGCGGCCGCGCCCGCCGCACCCGTCACGAGAGCCTCTCCGATCGGGGCGCCGCCTCGCCGGACCCGGAGCAGGAACGCGCCGCCGCGGAAGAGCGCCGCCAGGTTCGCGACGTGCTCGCCGCGCTCGAGCAGCGCCACGCGGCCTTGCTCGTCCTTCGCTCCGACGGTCTCAGCTATGAAGAACTCGCCTCGGCCCTGGAACTCAACCCCGCCTCCGTCGGGACCTTTCTCAGCCGGGCACAACAGGCCTTCCGCAAGGAGTATGTGAAGCGTTATGGACCCCAACCATAGTCCCTGGGTGGAGCAGCGCATGGCCGCGCTCGATCCTCCCGCAGCCTTCCAGCCCGATTCCGCCGCGGCGATGACCCGCTTCCGCCGCCTCCAGGCCGTGCACCGCCGCACCGCCCGGATCTGGCTTGGCGTCGCCGCGGCCGCGGCCTGTCTGGCCGCGATCATCCTCTGGCCGCGCCTCTTGCCTCCCGCGAATCCGAACCCTCGCATCACCCCCGCGACCGTCGCCGCTTACCGCGCGACCGGCAGCGCCCGCGCCCCCATCCTCGCCGAAATCTACTCAGACTACGAGTGCAGTTACTGTGCTGCGCTCTACCAGGAGACCGTTCCGCACCTCGTCGCCGATTACGTCGCGACCGGCAAGATGCGCCTCCTCCACCGCGATCTTCCCCTGCCGCAGCACCCCTACTCCCGCGCCGCCGCGCGCTACGCCGATGCCGCCGGGCTGGCCGGCTACTACGAGGCCGCCGTCGAACAACTCTTCCGCACCCAGGCGCAATGGTCCGCCGACGGTGACATCGAGTCTCGCCTGGCCCGGGTCCTGCCATCCGCCGCGATGAACAAAATCCGCGACACCCTGCATGACCCCAGCGAACTCGACGCCTCGATTGGCGCCGATATCCAGATGGCCCTCTCCGACGATGTCCGCATGACTCCCACCCTCGTGGTCACCGCCAACGGACACCGCCGCACCATCGCTCCCGTTCCGCCATACCCCCTGCTCAAGAGCTACCTCGACGACCTGCTGCGCGCCAACTGCCGCGAAGATCCCGGCGCCGCCCGCTGCTAGGAGTGCCGGGCTGGAGCGAGCCGGCTCGGTGAGGGTGTTAGAATCCTCCTTACACCCCCCGGAGCCGACCTTGGTTTCTCTACGACATTTCATCGCCATACTCGTACTCACTGCCGCGCCCGCGTTTGTGCGCGCCCAATCCGCCGCCGCCGGCGCGCTCGAAGGCTCCGTCACGGACGCTGCCGGCAAGCCGCTGCCCGAAGTCACCGTCCAACTCGTCGCCCCCGCCACCGATGAGCGGCTCACCGCCCACACCGATCCCGCGGGCGCGTTCCAGTTCTCTCTCGTTCCCCCGGGTACCTACCAGGTCCAACTCTCCCGCGAAGGCTTCAAGACCGCGCGCATGGCCGCGTTGACGATCAACGCCACCGAAGTACCCGTGCTTGACGCCACTCTCGAATCCGGCGACTCCGCCGCCACCGTCGCCTGCTCCTGCCGCTTGCGCGAAGCCGCACCCTCCACCGGCACCCTGGTCGATCAGAAGACCATCACCGCGGTTCCGCTCAACACCCGCAACTTCACCCAGGTCCTCTCCATGACCTCCGGTTCCGTCGCCAGCCCCAACAATGCCGGCACCCTCGGCCGCGGCAGCGCCAGCGTCAACGTCAACGGCAACACCTCCGCCGGCGGCTACACCGTCGATGGCGCATGGGCCCCCAGTACCGTGCCCAACCCGGACGCCATCAGCGAATTCAAAATCCAAACCTCGCAGAACGACGCCATGTTCGGCGCCATGGTTCCCAACACCAACCTCATGACCCGCCGCGGCGAAAACCTCGTCCATGGCGGCGCTTGGGAGTTCGTGCGCAATGACATCTTCAACGCCAACGATTTCTTTCGCAACTCCACCGGCCAGGCCAAGCCCAACCTCAAGCAGAACCAGTTCGGCGGCATGGCCGGCGGCTCCATTCGCAAGAACAAGCTCTTCTTCTTCACCTCCTATCAGGGAACCCGCCAGACCAACGGCCTCGACCCCACCTCCACTTCCAACCTGATTCTCCCCGCCCTTTCCGCCGACCGTTCCGCCGCCGCGCTGGCCGCGCAATTCTGCCCGGCCAACCACCCCGGCGATACGCGCTACCTCACCTACGCCGGCGGGCGGCAGCTCGACTGCAACAACGTCTCCACCTCCACCACCGCCCCCATCAACCCTGTCGCCCTGCGCATGCTGCAGATGAAGGACGCTTCCGGCCGATACCTCATCCCGCTGCCCCAGACCATCATCGCCGGTGGCGCCAACGCCGGCCTTGGCTTCTCTGCGTACTCGATGCCGTCCACTTACGACGAGGACCACTACCTGGTCAACACCGACGCCATTCTCTCCTCGCGCAACACGCTCTCTGAGCGCGTTTTCGGCGCCAGCATCCGCCAGTTACGCACCTTCGGTTCCACCAAAGGCTACCCCGGCGCCCCCATCGTCCCCGGCTTCGGCGCCGCCCAGATCCTCAGCGCCGGCGACCTCTCCGCCAGCCTTCACCTCACCACCCAGTTCAGTTCCTCTACCGTCAACGAAGCCGTCGTCGCGTTCACGCGCAATCGCACCGATACCTGGGGCGTCGATACCCCCACCGCAGCCTCCATCGGCATGACTCCCGCCGACCCGATCTTCTCGCAGCCGCCCGAAATCACCGTCCTCGGCGCCCTCGGCTCCTTCCGCCTGTTCGGCACCGACCCGAACGATAACCATTTCCAGACCCGCACCTGGACCTGGTCCGACAATCTCTCCCGGGTACGCGGCCGCCACCGCCTCCGCTTCGGCGGCACCTTCCTCGTCCAGGACAACCCCCGCGCCGATACCGGCGGCGCCCGCGGCAAGCTGACCTTCCAGACCTTCGACGATTTTCTGCTCGGCCTCAGCGCCGCGCAGAACCTCAGTCCCGCCGGACGCAGCAACGTCCAGACGGTGCAGGCCAGCGAAGGCGTCGGCCCCAACGGCGAGGTCGTCTACCGCTACCGCAATTACTACGGCGCCGCCTTCGCCGAAGACGATATCAAGATCGGCGCGCGCCTCACGCTCAACCTCGGCCTGCGCTGGGAGTACATCGCTCCGCCCTTCGATCTCTCCGGCACCATGGGCAACGTCTCGCTTGCCACGCTGCGCCAGAGCGCCATCCCGCCCGCCGGAGGCACCCTCGCCGGCAACACCGTCGCCGCCAATTACGACCCCACCTTGATCGATCCTTACACCGGCAAGCCTTTCGGTCCTCCACCCTCCGTCGTCACCGTGCGCCAGTTCAAGAGCTTTTACGATAACGGTACGCCGCGCGATACGTTCGCCCCGCGAGTCGGGTTCGCCTGGCAGCCCTTCGGCTCCGCCGGACGCGTGGTCGTCGGCGGCGCGTACGGATGGTTCTATCAGAACCCGCCCCTCAGCCCCAACTCGTCCAACCTGCTGTTCGCCTCCGCGCCCTTCGCCCAGACCTTCACCAACACCGATTCCAGTAACAATCTCTCCACCCTGGCTCAGCCCTTTCCCGCCACCACCCTCGGCTACGTGCCGCGCACCGCCACCTCGCAGCTATCCGACCGCGTTGCCGGACCCGAGTACCGCGTCCCGCTTCTGCAGCAGTGGAACTTCACGTCCAAAATCGCCCTCCGCCATGACCTCTCGCTCGATCTTGGTTACGTCGGCTCGCACGGCAGCCGCCTCCTGATCACCCGCGGCCTCAACCAGCCGCTGCTCGCCTCCTCCGCCCAGCCCGTCAACTGCGGCTACGATGGCGACCCCGCGCACTGCATCGTCACCAACACCAGCGCCAACGCCGCCCGCCGCGTCCCCATCCTCGGTGAGACCCAGGCCGCGCTCCTTGCCAGCGAATTCACCGGCGCCTCCTGGTATCACTCCCTCCAGGCCACCCTGCGCCGCCAGATGTCCAAACGCCTCACGTTCCAGGTGGCCTACACTCTCTCCAAGAGCGAGAGCAATACCACCGTTCTGAACGACCAGACCACTCTCGCCTACTCCATGGCGCGCAACTCCTTCGACCGCACCCACCGCCTCATCGCGAACTTCAGCTACCAGTTGCCCGAGCCCGTGGCGTCCAACCCCTTCGCCCGCGCGCTCACCCAAGGGTGGTCCGTCACCGGAATCATGCTGGCGCAGAGCGGGCTCCCCCTGACTCTCACCGACCCCAACGGCGGCACGGTCTACGGCCGCGCGGCGACTTCCACCATCACCCTCTGTCCCGGCGCGACCTACGCTTCGCTCGCCACACCCGGCGGCGTCAGCGCGCGCCTCAACCGCTGGATCGATCCGGCAGCCATATGCGCGGCTCCGGCAATCGGCGCCGACGGGTCCACCCTATATGGCACCGCGGGCCAGAGCATTTTGAACGGACCCGCCCAGGTGAACGCCGACCTCTCCATCAGCAAGCGCACCAAGGTCGGCGGCCTCCGCGAGACCGGCGAACTCGCCTTCCGCGCCGAGTTCTACAATGCGCTCAATCACCCGCAATTCGCCATTCCCGGAACGACGCTCCGCACCGCTACCTTCGGCGTCATTACACAGACCGCCGTTTCCCCCCGCCTGATCCAATTCGGATTGAAGTACCTGTTCTGACGGCGCCGGATCAACGCACCAGCACGGTGACGTGGGAGCCCTTGTAGATACGCTCGGTCGCTTTGACGAAGTCCCTGGCCTTCGCATTGTAGATATCGACGAACGTCTGCGGGTTGCGGTCGGCAAGCGGGAACCATGTGCTCTGTACCTGGATCATGATGCGGTGGCCGCGGCGGAAGCAGTGGTCGATATCGGGCATGGTCCACTCCACCTTCTCCTGCTTGCCGGGGGTGAACGCCTCCGGCCTGGAGTAGCTGTTGCGGAAGCGGCCGCGCATGGCTTCGCCGCGCACGAGTTGCTGGTACCCGCCCATGTGGATGCCGGCGGGGTTGGGGTCCGAGTCGGGGTAGTCTTCGGGGTAGACGTCGATCAGCTTCACGACGAAGTCCGAGTCGGTGCCGGTGGTGGAGACGATGAGCGACGCGGTAACGGGACCGGCGAGGGTGACGTCGGCATCGAGCACGGGGGTAGTGTAGGTGAGCACGTCGGTGCGGGTGGAGGCAAAGCGCTGGTCTCCGTCCATGTGCTCGCGGGTCATGCCGGGCGCCTGACCGTCGATATAGGGCACGGGCCTGGCGGGATCGCTCACGTATTCGTCGAAGGGGGCGGCGGATTCGGCGGCGCGATCGAAGGTGAGGCCCGCACCGGGATTCAGATACAACGCGCGCTGGTGCGCATCGCGCGGCGGCCAGGCATCCTCACGGCGCCACTGGTTGGTGCCCGTCTCGAAGACGAAGGCCTCGGGCAGTTTGGGATCGCCCTTTTCCTTGAGCCAGTACTCGAAGAACGGAAACTCGATCTGCTCGCGGTAGAAGACGCCGGTCTTGGAGTTGAAACCGACGTTGCCGAGCCTGTCGCCGTCGGTGCGCGCCCAGCAGCCGTGACACCACGGGCCCATCACCAGCGTATTGGTGGCGCCGGGACTGTTCTTTTCGATTTCCTTGTAAGTGTTGAGCGCGCCGAACAGGTCTTCGGCGTCGAACCAGCCGCCTACGGTCATGACGGCGGGCTTGATGTTCCTGAGGTGCGGACGCAGGTTGCGCGCTTGCCAGAAGGCGTCGTAATCGGGGTGCCGCGCGATCTCGGTCCAGAAGGGGACGTCGTGTTTGAAGTACTTCTCGTCGATGTTGGAAAGCGGTCCAAGGTTCAGGAAGAAGCTGTAGGCGTCCTCATTGGTGAGCGGGGTGGATTGCGTTCCGGGAGGCGGGGGCGGCGCCGGGAAGGGGCGCGGATGGCCGAAGCCGGCGAAGAAGCGGAACATGTGCGGCAGGTAGAGCACGCCGTTGTGATGGAAGTCGTCGCCGATGAACCAGTCCGTGATGGGCGCCTGCGGGGACGCGGCTTTGAGCGCGGGATGCGCGTCGATGATGCCGGCGGCGGTATAAAAGCCGGGGTAGGAGATGCCCCACATCCCGACCCTGCCGTTGTTGTTGGGGATGTTTTTGACGAGCCAGTCGATTGTGTCCCAGGTGTCGGTGGATTCGTCGATGTCGCGGGGACCGTGATTGGCGGCGAGTTGCGGGCGCATGTCGGCGAAGTCGCCTTCGGAGAGGTAGCGGCCGCGCACGTCCTGGTAGACGAAGATGAAGAGATCGCGGGCCAACTTTTCCGAGGGGCCGAGGAGGGCGCGGTAGTTGTCGATGCCGTAGGGCGCGACGCTGTAGGGCGTTCGGTCGAGCATGATGGGCCAGGGTTGCGACGTGTCTTTGGGCACGTAGACGGACGTGAAGAGGCGCTTGCCGTCGCGCATCGGTACCTGGAATTCGTACTTGGTGTAGTTGGCCTTGACGAAGTCCACGCCCTGCGCGCAGAGGACGGCGGCGAACGCCGGAAAAAGAGCGAGGCAGCGGAGACGCATCATGGAGAATCAGGGTAACAGAGCGCGCGGCGTGTGTTTCTGTACCGGCCCGGCGGGCGGGACGAAACCGGCTCCGCGCAGGCGCGTCCAATACCCCGTAATGGGGGGATGGATGCGAAACCTTGCTCTTTTTGCGCTGGCACCCTGGATCGCTCTGCACGCCGCCGGCACGTCACCGGCGGTCGTAGTTTCCGCCGCGGATCCGGCGGCCGGGGTGACGGCGGATTCGCTGGCCACGGTGTGGGGGGACCACCTCGCGACCGTAACCGCGGCGGCCACGAGCATGCCGTGGCCGACTTCGCTGGGGGACATGCCGTCGGTCTCGATCACCGATTCCGCGGGCAGCCGTTTCCAGGCGCGCCTGTTGTTTGTCTCGCCGGACCAGATGAACCTGTGGATTCCGCCGGGGGTGGCTCTGGGCGCGGCGACCCTTGCGCTCCCGGTCACCGGACTGCCTCCGGGAGCGGGCACGGCAGCCCTGCGCAACGTGCCGTTCACCGTGCAGCAGAGCACGCCGGCGCTGTTCAGCATCGGCACGACCGGCATTGCGGCGGCATCGGCGGTGCGGGTGGTGATCCCCACGCACTTCCGTTCCGACGTGCCGGTGTTTCAGTGCAGCGCCGGAGGGACGTGCGTGGCGGTGCCGATCGATGTGGGAGTGGACGCGCCGGTGTACGTCTCGTTTTATGGCACGGGATGGCGCCGCGCGGGAAACAATGTCACGGTGACAATCGGGGGCGTCACGTTGACTCCACGCTACGCCGGAGCGCAACCGGAGTTTCCGGGGTTGGACCAGGTGGACGTTTCGCTGCCGATTTCGCTACGCGGCGCCGGAATGGTGAAGGTGACGGTGACAGCGGGCGGCGTGACGTCCGACCCGGTTACGATCGCGATTCAGTAGGGGCGCGGGCGTGCACGCCCGTCTAGCCGAGCGACATCCAGCGCGGTTTGCTGAACCAGATCGCCGGGCTCTGCGGAATATGCATCACACCGTGCCCGCGGCGGCACAGCAGTTCCGTGCCATTCCACTCCAGAAGGATCCGTGAGCCGCTTCCCATCCGCACCGGCTTTTCCAGAAGCCGCAGGCAGATCGGACAACGGCGCCGTTGATCGATCATGGCCCAGCGAATCGCGCTAAAAGCCCCCAGACTCGCGAGGTTCATTTGCAGGGGCGTGGCGGTCAGGTCCGAGGCGCCAAAAGCGACTATCAGAAGCAGCAGTGTCATCTTTGCGATGTAGAAGGCTCCCCGCCCGAGCCAGTTCCGATGCCGCGGATACTCTCCCAGGGCGGCGCCGGTGGTAAGAGCCGCAACCAGCCAGAAGATCGCGCACATCGGCAGCAGGCTGAGCAGGAGCCTGCCTCCCGACAATGGCGATTGAGGAGCACACACACCCAGGGACACCGCGATCAACGCCAGCGTAGCGAGCAGGGCCAGAAGGCGAAAAGGCGACTCCAGCGGATGCGCACATTCAATGGCGGGCGGCTCCGGAAGGACCGGCCGGCAGGCAATCATCAGGACCGATCCATAATGCCGGCGTATCCCTGCGTTCTTCCTGTTCCAGAGGGCATCCCGCAGCGAGCCCAGGCAGAACGAGGTCAGGCTTCCGCCCCCGTCCACCTGCATCGCATACCAAAGTTCGGTTTGCCATTCCGCCCGCCACTCCGCGCGATCACTCTCAGGCACGATGCGCGCTGCCGCCCACAGAATGGCCAGATGCAGCCGCGTCATCATACGGATTCCTCCTCCGGCTGGGGAACCAGGCGCGCCAGCAGCGGATAGCGTTTCCGCGAAGCCATGAGGGTCGCTCTGCCGGCGGCGGTCAACCGGTAATACTTCCTGGGCGGCCTCTGTTGAGCGTCCGCAATCGCCTGCTTCTCCCATTGCGAGCGGATCAGTCCGTCGCGCTCCAGGCGGCGCATTGCCGGATAGACCGTTCCGCTTGGCAGCCCGGTGAGTTCCATGAGGCTGAACCCGTAGCCGCAACCCGAGCTGATTGCCTGGAGAATCATCGCTGCCGTGTGTGAGAGTCCCGTTTCCGCGGCCATGCTGCGGATTATAGCTATGTAGTAAGCTACTTGACAAGGTTACTATAGTTTGCTACATAGGGGTAGCGATGCTTGAACTGCGCAACGTGTCGAAGTACTTCCTGGGGATTCCGGCGGTAACGGAAGTCAGCTTCCGCGCGCGCCGGGGCGAGATCACCGGCTATCTCGGACCGAACGGCTCCGGCAAATCCACCACCATGAAAATGATCATCGGTCTACTCGCGATGAGTTCCGGCGACATTTTCTTCAACGGTGAGCCTATCCGCGGCGACCTGATTGCGTGGAAGCAGCGCCTCGGCTACGTGCCGGAGGAACCCCATCTCTACTCGCACCTGAGCGGGCTGGAATACCTTGTCATGGTCGGCCAGTTGCGCAATCTGCCCCCGCGACCGACCGCCCACCGCATCGATGGCCTCTTACGCCTGTTCGCCCTGCACCGCGATCGCCATGCGCCGATCTCCTCCTACTCAAAAGGAATGCGCCAGAAAGTCCTGCTCTCGGCCGCGCTGCTGCACAATCCCGAGGTGATCCTGCTCGACGAGCCGTTCTCCGGCCTCGACGTGGGCACCGGGCTGGTGCTGCGCAGCCTGATTCAGGAACTGGCCGCCCGCGGCAAAGTCATACTGTTCAGCTCGCACGAACTCGAAACCGTGGAACGTGTGTGCTCCCATGTCGTGATTCTGCATCGCGGCCGGATTGTCGCCGATGACTCGATCGAGCGCCTGCGTACGTTGATGTCCGTTCCCACGCTCGAAGGCATCTTCTCTCAACTCGCGGTCGAACAGGACACCGCGGGCATCTCGCGCGAGATCGCCGATCTGATTCAGGACTGAAGTATGAAGCTACAGGTCCGCGTTCTCTATCGCGAATTCCTCCTTCGTCTGGTCGACCTCGAACTCCTGTCACCCGATGCGATGGGCGATGCCGACAAACTCCGCGGCCGCATCGCGGGGTTTCTCGGGTTCTTCAGCCTCTATCTGGGTCTCGCCGGCCTGCTGTTCGACGGTAGAAACATGTCCCCGGCGGCATTCCGGATCGCGGGCTGGGGCGTCGAACATTTTCTGATCTCGACCACTATGTTGATCGTCGGCCTCTTCGCGGTGTTCAGTTGGGACTCTACATTCCCCGATCTCCGCGATGTCCTCGTGCTTGCGCCGCTGCCTATCCGCACTCCGACGTTCTTTCTGGCCAAGGTCGCCGCCGTCGGCACCGGCCTGGCTCTTGCCATCGGGGTATTCAATGCCGGTCCGGGCCTGACATTTCCGGCGTCGCTGAGTTCTCCCAACCCGAGTTTCCGGGACATGCTGCTGCCCTTTGCCCACCGGACATTCATCGCCTATTGGGTCACCATGGCGGCCGCGGGAACCTTTCTGTTTTGTTGCGTCCTGAGCCTGCAGGGCTTCGCCGCGCTGCTGCCTCGCCGGGTCTTCCTCCGCGTTTCCGCGCTGCTGCAGTTGGCGGCTTTCTGCGCGTTCGCGACCACCTATTTTCTCGAACCCTCCCTGGCCACTCCCGCGGCACTGGGAGCCCCAGGGAACCAGCGCTGCCTCGCCTGGCTGCCGGATTACTGGTTTCTCGGCCTTTTTCAGCAACTGAACGGAACCCCGACTCCGGAAACCGTGCCGCTGGCCTACCGCGCGTGGATAGGCCTCGCCGCCGCCGCGGTTACGACGGCCGCGGCGTACGGCATCTGCTACGTTCACACGCTTCGCAAGGTGGCTGAAGAACCGGGCATCGTCGCCGGCGCGCGCCGTTTCTTCCGGGCTCCGCGGTTCGGGACCCCGGTGCGCACCGCCATCGTCCAGTTCAGCATCCGAGCCCTGGCGCGCAGCCGCCACCATCGCATCATTCTGGCGTTTTATCTTGGAATCGGGTTCGCTCTCACGATCCTGCTTTCGAGATTGGGACCGGGGCCCGCCGGTCCGCACGCTCCGCTTCCGCCGGCGAATTTCATGCCGATTATTTCCGACATCATGATTCTCTGTTTCTGGGTAGTGGGAACGCGCATCATCTTCACCCTGCCGCTGGATCTGCGCGCCAACTGGGTCTTCCGCATCATGCCGCTTCGTGGCGGCCGGGCGCTGGTCTCGGCGACCCGCTTCTCGCTTTACCTGCTCGGGTGGCTGCCAGTCTGGGCGGTCTCGGCCGCGTGGTTTCTTTCAAGCTGGCCCTTGCGGATGGCTGTCGGGCATCTGGTCGCGTTCGGCCTCATGGGAGCCCTTTTGGTGGAGCTCTGTCTATACAGGTTTCAGAAAATCCCCTTCACGTGTTCCTGGTTGCCGGGAAAATCGAACATACTGTTCGCATTTGGCGGATTCTCGCTTCTGCTGATGCTGCTTCTGATAAAGGGCGCCGGCTTCGAACTATACGCGCTCAGTAATCCGCGCCAATACCTCGCGATGACGGCGATCCTCATTGCCGCGGCTGCTGCCACCCGATGGCAGGCGGCTCGTTTGGACTCGGGCGACGAACCGATCGTACAGTTTGAAGAAGAGGAGCGGCCGGTACTGCAGGGCCTCGGCCTCTTCCGCGACGGCGTATTGCCTGCCGAACCGGCCGGACCGCAGGGTAGTGGTTGCAGCCGTTGAAGCGGGCGAGTTGACGCTTGCCTCGGCCGGCCGGGAGGCCCGCAGTGCTTGCGCGGGCGTACAATGTGACTCTATCCCGAAGCGAGGAGTCACACGATGAGCGAGAACGCGAAGGACCGGCGCGGATTCCTGCATGGAATGCTGGCGGCGGGAGCGGTGAGCGCGGCGACGTCCGCGGAGGCTCAGGCGCAAGGCGGTTCGGGCGCGAGCGGCGCGGCGGTGCTGCCGTTCTACGCCCGCGCGCAGAACTATAAGAGCCTGAAGCAGGGCAGTTGGGATCGCACGGGCGGGAACGCCGACCGCTGGCAGATTCCGGCCGGCGGCACGCACGAGATCTTCAATGCGGCCGGCGCGGGCGCGATCACGCACATCTGGTTCACGATCGCTTCCGGCAGCGCGGATCATTTGAAAGAGCTGATCCTGCGGGCGTACTGGGACGGGAACGCGAAGCCGAGCGTGGAGGTGCCGATCGGCGATTTCTTCGGGCTGAATCTGGGGGCGTATCAGATCTATCAGTCGGAGTACCTGTCGTGTTCGCCGGGACGGTCGCTTAACTGCTACTTCGTGATGCCGTACAAGCGCGGGGCGCGGCTGACCGTGACCAACGAGGGCGCGACGCAGGTGGGCGCGTTCTATTCCAACATCGACTACGTGGAAGCGCCCATGCCCGACGACATCGTGTACTTCCACGCGCAGTACCGGCAGGCGACGCCTTGTGTCGCGGTGACGGGGCCGAATCCCAAGGTGAACCTCGACGGGAAACAGAATTACGTGTACACGGAGGCGCGCGGCAAAGGGCACCTGATGGGCGTAACGCTGGGCGTGCTGCAGAACGCCAACGGGTGGTGGGGCGAGGGCGACGAGATGATCTTCATCGACGACGAGAACAAGCCCGCGATCACCGGCACGGGGAGCGAGGATTATTTTCTCGGGAGTTGGGATTTCGGTGGCTTGTACAGCGCGCAGCCGTTCGCGCACGCGCAGTACGGCGCGCCGATCATCACGTTCGCGGAACGCTACGGGGGGCGCTACTGCTGCTACCGGTTCCATGGCGACAATCCGGTGACGTTCGAGCGCTACCTGCGGCACACCATGGAGCACGGTCACGCCAACGATCGCGGGGACAATTTCTACTCGTGCGCGTATTGGTATCAGACCGCCCCGTATACGGATTTCCCGGCGATGCCGGCGCTGGCGCAGCGAATTCCGCGGCAGGGGTAGACGGCAGGGCGTTGGTAGCGCAGGCCTCCCGGCCTGCATTCGGCCCGCAGGGCCGACAGGCCTGGAATACGTCGGGCGACAGGTTCGTGTGCTGACCCCTGCGCTACCAGCGCATCCAGGCGGCGAGGCCTCCGATGGCGGCGAGGGCGAAGATCAGGAGGGCCCCGGTGAAGCGGCGGTCGCGGTGCGACTGCCACCAGAGGTAAAGTCCGGTGGCGCCGAGCGCGAGGATTGCGGCGCCGAGGAACGCGAGCAGCCACGCCCACAGGTCATACGCGATCCAGGTATGCCAGACGCCGCGCATCTGGTGGATGCGGTTGAGCGCGCCGAGGGTGCCGGTATCGGTGATGCGCAGGCGGGTCGCGCCGGTGGACGCCGTGTAGTCCGCCTCCCAGACCATGCCGGGGCGGAGGACGCGGAAGGCGAGTCCCGCGGGCAGTACGCGGATGGCGGCGAGTTCGCCTTCGATGCCGTATCGCGCGGCGAGTTCGCGCGCGGCGGCGCGGGCGCCGGAGAGGCCGGGCGGGAGGGCGACGTCGCGCGTGGCGGCGCGCGCTTCCATATGCACCCACTTGCCGTGCGTCATTTGGAGCGCGCTGATCGAGTACATCGCGAGGAACACCAGGGCGAACGCCCCGGCGCAGAGGTGGAGGCCGCGGATGGCTCGATACATAGGCTACCTGGTCCACCAGTACATCGCGGCGAAGGCGGCGCTTCCGGCGGCGAAGGACGCCATCCCCCAGACGTGGCGCGGATGGCGGGAGAGCCAGAGCCAGGCGCCGGTGGTGGTCATCAGGATGAGGCACCACATGGCGAACTCGTTGTAGTTCGACCACACCTGCATGCGCCAGTCGCCGATGTGGAAGGCGGACGAGGTCACGTGCAGGGAAGAGAGGTAGCGGTCGAGGGGCGCGCGGGTGATTTCGACGCGGAGGTGGCTGTCGTCGGGGAAAGTAACGAGATGACGACCGTTAGCGTGGCGGAAATCGAGCACGAGGCGGTGGGCGGCATCGTGCTGGATGGCGAAGCTTTGCACGGGCGTGGCAAGGGAGAGGCCGAGCAGCGCCACCACGCGGGCGGCGACCTGCCTGTCATCGAGGTTGGGTGGGACGGCGAATGGGACGATGCGTACGGTGGACGCGGGAGCGGGAGCGTCCGGCGCCGGTTCGAAGGCGGCGGCGATGCCCACGATGCCGTAGATCATCAGGTTGACGAACGTGGCCAGTCCGGCCCAGGTATGCAGCTTGAGGATCACGTACCATACTTACATGCGTGTCTCGGAAATCGATACTCCCGCGCTCGTCGTGGATCTGGACGTGATGGAGCGCAACCTCGCCCGCGTGGCTTCGTATGCACAGGAACATGGAATGCGGCTGCGGCCGCACACCAAGACGCACAAGAGCGTGCGGATCGGCAAGCGGCAGATGGCGCTGGGCGCGGCGGGGCTCACGGTGGCCAAGGTCTCCGAAGCCGAAGTGATGGCCGCGGCGGAGCCGGCGGAGTTGCTCATCGCCTACCCGATCATCGGTCAGGCGAAACTGGCGCGGTTGAGCGAGGTGGCGCGGCGGACGCGGGTCACGGTGGCGGTGGACAGCGTGTTCGCGGCGCGGCAGATTTCCGATGCGGCGCGCGCGGCGCAGGTGGAGATCGGGATACTGGCCGAGGTGGATGTCGGGCTGGGACGCGTGGGGGTGCCGCCGACCGAACTGGTGCACCTGGCGGAAGCGATCGGGAAGTTGCCGCACCTGCGTCTGGAAGGCATCACGTTTTACCCGGGGCACATCAAGAGTCTGGACGATGCCGGGCTGGCCGCGCTGGCGGCGCTGAACACGCTGCTGGGCGAAATCCTGGAGCACCTGCAGGCGGCCGGGATCGAGCCGCGGATCGTGAGCGGCGGGTCCACCCCGACGCTGTTCCACTCGCATGAGGTCGCGGGGCTGAGTGAGATCCGGCCGGGAACGTACGTGTTCAACGACATCAACACGGTGCGCAGCGGGGCGTGCGCGCTGGAGGATTGCGCGGCGACGATTCACGCGACCGTGGTTTCGACGGCGCGTCCGGGCCACATGATCATCGACGGCGGATCCAAGACGTTTTCAAGCGACCGGCTGAGCACGGGCGCCGAGGTCACCTTCGGATACTTCCCGGAGGCGCCGGGCGCGCGCTTCCACAAGATGAACGAAGAACATGGGTACGTGGATCTGGCGCAGGCCGGAGCGGAGTTCCACGAGGGCGACCGCGTGCGGGTGATTCCGAACCACATCTGCGTGGCCGTCAACCTGCACGAGCAGGTGTACGGCGTGCGCGGCGACACCGTGGAAGAAGTGTGGCGCGTGGACGCGCGCGGCAAGCTGCAATAGCCGCTACTTCTTCTTCGCGGGCGGCGTCGCTGGTGTGATCGAAGGCGGCGTGGTCGGGGGCGTGGTGGCGCTCCCGTCTTCCACCACTTTGCCGAACTTGATGGTGGACGAACCTTCGTACCGCTTGTAGTCCTGGTACTTGACGATCATGCGGACGCGCTGGTTTTCGCCGGTTTTGAAATGCAGGGTATCGTCGGCGCGGGTGTAGGTGGGGAACCAGTATTTGCCGTCGATCTGCTCGCGGTAGGTTTCAAACCGGGGGAACTGGTTGTCGGAGCTGCGCTTGATGACGCCGACGCCCTTGCCGTAGGTTTTGACAATCTGCAGGTCGCGGTCGTCCACCCAGATCTGGCCTTCGAAGTAGCGCTTGCCGGTTACGAGTTTCTTGGGCTTGACGCTGAAGACGTAGGTGCCGATCTCATCGACCTTTTCGCGGCCGAGGTAGTTGATGTCGTACTCGGGGATTTCGTTGGTGGTGAGGACGAAGGGCTGAACGTCGCGCAGGTCGCGCTCGTCCTCGGGGGTGAGCAGGATGTTCTGCAGCGAAATCACCGGAGCGTAGACCACCTTGGACATGCGCTTGCCTTCGGGCGTGAAGATGATATCCTCGACCAGTTCCCACTTGCCGCCGGTGGGGTTGCCGCTGGGGTCGAGTTCCTCGAGCTTGACGCTCTGCCGGTAGGTGTAGTTGTTGCGGGCCTCCTGGAACTCGAGTTCCTTGGCCGCGAACTTGCGTATAATTTCGTCCGGATTGATGTTGTCGGCCGCCCATAGCGGCATCAGCAGCGCCGCCATGGCGGCGGCAGCAGGTATCGCTCGCATCTTACCCTCGTCTCTGAGAGACGAACCTAACGCCCCAGCAGTTTCTTTGCAATCGTCAACAGCTGGATATTGCTCGTTCCCTCGTAGATTCGGCCGATTTTAGCGTCGCGGTAGAACTTTTCGACGGGGTAGTCTTTGGTGATGCCGACCCCGCCGTGGATCTCAATGGCCTTCGACGCCACGCGTTCGGCGATCTCGGAACTATAATACTTCGCCATGGCCGCCTCCGTCAGGAAGGAACGTTTGGCATCGCGCAAACGGGCCGCGTTATAGACCAGCAGACGGGCGGCTTCGAGTTCCACCGCCATGCGGGCGAGATCGAACTGTACGGCCTGGAACTCGGCGATGGCCTTGCCGAACTGCTTGCGCTCGCGGGCGTAGGCGAGGGCCGCGTCGAGCGCGCCGCGGGCGAGCCCGATCATCTGCGCGCCGATGGCGATGCGGCCTTCGTTGAGGGTTTCGATGGCGATTTTGTAGCCCTGTCCGACCTCGCCCATCACGTTTTCGCGGGGCACGCGGCAGTTGTCCAGGATCAATTCGCACGTGGAGGAGGCGCGCAGGCCGATTTTGTCTTCTTTCTTGCCGACGGCGAACCCGGGGAATTCGCGCTCCACCAGGAACGCCGTCACGCCCTTGTAGCCGGCCGCGGGATTGGCGTTGGCGAAGAGAAGGAAGAAGCCCGACTCGGCCGCGTTGGTGATCCACAGCTTGCGCCCGTTGAGGACGAAGTGGTCGCCCATGTCCTCGGCGCGGGTGGCCATGGCGAAGGCGTCGGAGCCGGACCCGGCCTCGCTGAGCGCATAGCTGGCCACGGTATCGGCGGCGAGGCGCGGCAGGTACCGGGCCTGCTGCGCCGGGGTGGCCCAGCGCAACAGGGCGTTGTTGCAGATGGTGTTCTGCACGTCCACGATGACGCCCGCCGAGGGATCCACCGCGGAGAGTTCCTCCACCGCGAGGATGGCCTGGAAGAACGTCCCGCCCTGCCCGCCGTGTTCTTCGGGGATCTCGATGCCCATCAGCCCCATTTCGAAGAACTGGCGGATGAGGTCTTTGCGGAAGACGCCGGCTTCGTCCATCTCACGGACGTGAGGGCGGATCTGCTCGCGCGCGAAGCGGCGCACGGAGTCCTGAAACATCCGCTCGTCCTCGGTTAGGGTGGTGAGCGGCGGGATGGCGGCGGAATCGGCTACCGGCATGGCTGCAAGCTTACTCCACGCTGGCGAAGTTGCGCCACTGGCGGCCCTGCGATTCGGCGACTCCGCGGTAGGTGATGAGGCCCTTGTAAGTGTTGACGCCTTCGCGCAGGGGAGCGTGGCGCTGGCAGGCGGTTTCGAGGCCGTGGCTGGCCAGTTCCTGGAGATACGGGAATGTGGCGTTGTTGAGCGCGAAGGTGGAGGTATGCGGTACCGCCGCCGGCATGTTGGAGACGCAATAGTGCAGGACGCCATCCACGAAATACGTGGGCTCGGTGTGGGTGGTGGCGTGGGAGGTTTCAAAGCAGCCGCCCTGGTCGATGGCGACGTCCACGACGACGGCGCCGCGCTTCATGCTGGCGATCATCTCGCGCTTGACCAGGCGGGGCGCGCTGGCGCCGGGAATCAACACGCCGCCGATCACGAGGTCGGCGGTCTTGAGGTTCTCGCTGATGGTCCACGCGTTGGATGCCAGGGTGACGACGTTGCCGTTGAAGATGTCGTCGAGTTCGCGCAGGCGCGGGATCGAGCGATCGATGATGATGACGTGGGCGCCCATGCCGAGGGCCATCTTGGCCGCATTGGTGCCGACCACACCGCCGCCGAGAATCACCACATTGGCCGGGGCCACGCCGGGCACGCCGCCCAGCAGGATGCCGCGTCCGCCGTTCGGCCGCTCCAGGTACTGCGCGCCCACCTGCACGCTCATGCGTCCGGCGACTTCGCTCATCGGCGTCAGCAGGGGCAGCGAGCCGTCGCGTTCGCGGATGGTCTCATAGGCCACGCCACTGACCTGCGCATCCAGCAGTTTCTGGGTGAGTTCGGGCAGCGGGGCGAGGTGTAGGTAAGTGAACAGGATCAGGCCCGGACGGAAGAAAGGGTATTCGGCCGGCTGAGGCTCTTTCACCTTCACCACGAGGTCGGCGCGCTTCCAGACCTCCGCCGCCGTGCCCAGGATGGTCGCGCCCGCACTGCGGTACTCTTCGTCGGTAAGCGAGCTGGCCTGCCCGGCCTGGGTTTCGACCAGCACTTCGTGCCCGGCCTCGCGCAGCGCGCTGACGCCGTGGGGCACCAGCCCCACGCGTGTTTCGTGATCTTTGATCTCTTTCGGAACGCCGATGATCATGACGCCAGTTTCTCCGAAACTCAGAATAACACCACGCATGCGGGGTGAATCGGAAAGCGGAGCCTGCGGACAGGATGGCCCGCGGTACCGGGGAAAGAGTAATACGATAAGGGACGCGATGAGGCCACAGACTCTGGACCGGCGGCGCTTTCTGCGCGCCCTGGGGATGGGCGCGGCTGCGGGGCTGCTGCCGGCGCAGGCGCGCGCCCTCCCGAACGTTGTGTACATTCTCGCCGACGATCTCGGCTACGGCGACCTGGATTGCTACAACCCCGCGTCGAAGGCGCCGACGCCGCATTTGAACGCGTTCACGAAAGAGGGGGTGCGGTTCACCGACGCGCACTCGCCTTCGGCGGTGTGCACCCCCACGCGGTACGGCATCCTGACGGGGCGCTACTGCTGGCGCTCGCGCCTGAAGAAGGGCGTGCTCAACGGCTACTCGCCGAGCCTGATCGAAGCCGGGCGGCTGACGGTGCCGGCGATGCTGAAGGCGCGCGGCTACCGCACGGCGGGCTTCGGCAAGTGGCACCTGGGGCTGGGCAACGAGGAAAAGACCGACTACGGCCGACCGCTGCATCCGGGTCCGGTGGACCTGGGTTTCGATTCGTACTTCGGCATCCCGGCGTCGCTCGACATGGACCCTTACCTCTTCTTCGAGAACGACCACGCTACCGCGCGGCCCACCGGGCACACCGCCGGGATCCGGGTGGATCGCGGGGTATTCTGGCGCGAGGGTGCGATCGCGCCCGGATTCCAGCACGTCAACGTGTTGCCGGAAATCACGACGCGCGCGGCAAACTGGCTTCGCGACTATCCAGGGGAGCATCGCGGACAGCCGTTTTTCCTGTACCTGGCGTTGACCGGGCCGCACACCCCGTGGCTGCCCACCGCGGAGTTCAGCGGCAAGTCCAGAGCCGGTGAATATGGCGACTTCGTGACCATGGTGGACGATGCGGCGGGAAAGGTGCTGGCCGCGCTGGACGCCTCCGGGATGGCGCGGGATACGCTGGTGATCGTGACCAGCGACAACGGGGCGCACTGGCTGCCGCAGGAGATCGCGCGCTGGGGGCATCGTGCCAACGATTCGCTGCGCGGGCAGAAGGCCGATATCTGGGACGGCGGACACCGTATCCCGTTCCTGGCGCGCTGGCCGGGGCGCATCCGCCCGGGGACCACGAGCGACGAGACCATCTGCCTGACGGACCTGATGGGGACGATGGCGGAGGTCACCGGCTACCGGCTGCCGCGCGACGCCGGGGAGGACAGTTACTCGATCCTGCCGGCGCTCACCGGACCGAAGCCGGAGAAGCCGATCCGGGAGGCGATCGTGCACCACTCGATGCAGGGACACTTTTCGATCCGGCAGGGCGAGTGGAAACTCAACGTCGGGCGCGGATCGGGCGGCTTTACGCCACCGGTGGAGTATCAGCCCGAGGCTGGCGAACCGGCAGGGGAGTTGTTCAACATGGCCACGGACGAGGCCGAGACCACGAATCTGTACCAGGAGCACCCGGAGATCGTGGCGCGGCTGACGGCGCTGCTCGAAAAATACCAGCGGCAGGGGTATAGCCGGCCAATGGAGTAAGTATGCCTGGCCGTTGCGGATGAGCAGGTTACGGGGTACAAAGGCGGCATCCCGCCGCCCCGCATGGTTCGTAAAATCCCGTAACCCCGGTGAGCCGCAAGACGTTAAACATGTTGGCTACTTGTACGCGCATTCGGGCGTATAGTGTAGCTATAGAGGAGTTTTCGGACCATGAGACTTCCAATCAGGGCGCTGGCGGTTACGGCGGCGGCACTCAGTCTGCTTCCCCTCGGCGCTTACGCCGGGGACAAGAAGAAGAACGACCCCGACGCGATCGGCGATCGCGACGTGGGCAAAGGGGTAAACTTCTACTCGTACGAGAAGGAGATCGCGCTCGGCAAGCAGTTGGCGCAGGAGGTGGAGCGCCAGGCCAAGATCATCGACGATCCCATCATCGCCGAGTACGTCAACCGTGTCGGGCAGAACCTGGTCCGTAACTCCGATGCGAAGGTGCCGTTCACGATCAAGGTGCTGGACAGCGAGGAGGTCAACGCGTTCGCGCTGCCGGGCGGTTTCTTCTTCGTCAACTCGGGCCTGATTCTGAAAGCGGATAACGAAGCCGAGTTGGCCGGCGTGATGGCGCACGAGATCGCCCATGTGGCCGCGCGTCACGGCACCAAGCAGGCTACCAAGGGACAACTCATCAACTTCGCTACCATTCCGCTGATCTTCATGGGGGGCTGGACCGGTTACGCGATCCAACAGGGCGCCAGCATCGCGATTCCGCTTGGCTTTCTGAAGTTCAGCCAGTCCATGGAATCCGAAGCCGATTTCCTGGGTTTGCAGTACATGTATAAGACCGGGTACGACCCGACGGCGTTCGTGGATTTCTTCGAAAAGATCGAGACCCTGGAGAAGAGGAAACCGGGGACGCTGTCGAAGATCTTTTCGAGCCACCCGCCGACGGACGATCGCATCAAGAGATCGCAGGCGGAGATTCAGAAGATTCTCAAGGCCAAGCCGGAGTACGTGGTCAACACCAGCGAGTTCAACGACGTGAAGGGGCGGCTGGCGATGCTGCACAACCGCCGCAAGGTGGACACGGAAGATCCCAACCGTCCGCGGCTGCGGCGCGCGCCGGGCAGCACGACGGGTCCGGTGGATCCGGATGAGAACGGCAACAAGCCCAAGAGCGATTCCGACGAGCGGCCTACGCTCAAGCGCCGCGACGGATAAGCGCCGGGCGCAAAGCCGGCACTCAAGAAAGGGCGTCGCGAATCGCGGCGCCCTTTTTGTCTAAGCGGGTGGAATCTTGGCGGGATTGTGCCATGCTGGAGTCAGTATGCGAGACCCGGAGATCATCGAAACCGAGCTGATGGAGATCAGCGCGATTGCCGAGGACGGCGTCAAGCTGGAGCGCATCATCGCCTGGTGCGCGTCGCATCCCGACGAGGTCCCCTTCGCGCTCCATCAGATGATGAACTGGCGGGACCGGAGCGAGGAAAAGAGCGCTTAGCCCGCGTGGACGGCGCGAGTTGAGTACACTCGGGGATTGCGGGACCTTTCGCTACGCGCGCTGACGGGGTTGGCCGCGGTCGCGGTACTGCTCACGGAAATGCTCGGCGCGGCCGGCTGGCTGCGGGCGCTGCCTCTGGCGGCCGCGTGGATCCTGGTGGCGGTCGCGGGCGGCGCGGTGTGGCGGGCGCGGGGATACAAGCTCCCGCTGCTGCCCCGGGCCGGCGTTGCAGAGTGGGCGATCGCCGCCTGCTGCGCGGGCATCGTGGGAACGGTGGCGCTGACGGCGCTGCTGAGCCCGCCGAATTCGGCCGATGCGATGGCATACCATCTGCCACGCGTCGTGTACTGGGCGCAGGCGGGCAGCGTCGCGTTCTTTCCTACTCCATACTTCAACCAGGTAATGCTGGCGCCGGCCGCCGAGTACCTGATGCTGCACACGTACCTGCTCACGGGCGGCGACCGTCTGGTGAACCTGATCGCGTGCGGCGCCTTCGCGGGCTGCATCGCGGCGGTCTCGCTGGTGGCGCGGCAGATGGGGCTGGGCGCGCGCGGGCAGGCGTTCGCGGCGCTGATCTGCGCCACCCTGCCGAACGCGATCCTGCAAGCTTCGGGCGCGAAGAACGATCTGCTGCTCGGGCTGTGGACGGTATGCGCGATCTACTTCGCGCTGCGCCGCGAGGGGCTGTGGCTGGGGCTGGCCTGCGGGATGGCGGTGGCCACCAAGGCGACGGCGTTTCTGTTTCTACCGCCGGTGCTGCTGGCCGCCGGGGCGTGGCGGCGGCGGGAACTGGCCTTGATCGCGGGTGGAGTGCTGCTGCTCAACGGGCCGCAGTTCGCGCGCAATGTGCGGTTGAGCGGGTCGCCGCTGGGCTACGATTCGGCGCAGGGCAACGGCTACTTCCGCTGGCGCAACGAGCATCCCGGGTGGCGGTCGCTGGCCTCCAACGTTTTGCGCAACACCAGCGAGCAATTGGGCGCGCGCAGCGAGCAGTGGAACCACGGGGTGTACCGCGCGGCAGTGGCGGCGCATCGCGCGCTGGGGCTCGACCCCGACGACCGGGCCACCACGTGGCCGGGCGCGGAGTTCGCTCCGCCGCGCAATGCCAACCACGAGGCCAATGCGAACAATCGCTGGCACCTGGCGTTGTTCCTGGCCGCGGTGGTGTGGGCCGTGGCGCGGCGCGACCGGCGCTGGATGTCGTACGCGGCGGGTCTGGGGGGCGCGTTCCTGATCTTCTGCCTGTACCTGAAATGGCAGCCGTTCCTGGCGCGGCTGGAGGTGCCCCTGTTCCTCGCCGCCGCGCCGCTGGGCGCGTGGCTGGTGGAGCGGTGGCGTCCGGCGTGCTTCCCTCTGGCGCTGGCCGTGTTC
>JAFDVU010000250.1 GCA_018268835.1 Acidobacteriota bacterium
GCGACCTCTCGGCTGGTGCGTCAGGGAGACGTCGTGATGATGCGGCGGTCGAGCGCCTTCTTCACCGTGATCCTGGCGCTGGCCGCCATCCGGCTGCTGGCGCGAACTTACTTCGACCGTCTGCTCACGGTCGAGCAGACTGGTGGACTGTTTTTCATCCTTGCCTTCGGCATGATTCTGCGGTGGCGCGTCCAGATGCTGATGGAATATCGCAAGCTCACCGCGCCGCCGATGGCCACCGAATCGTGAGCCCCGCGGTGCGGATCCGCGAATTTCGTCCCGGCGACGAGGGCGCCTTCCGCAAGCTCAACGAAGAGTGGATCGCGCGGTACTTCCGCATGGAGGCGAAGGACCACGAGGCTCTTGCCGATCCGCAATCGAGCATCCTGGCGCGAGGCGGCAGGCTTTTCCTGGCGGCGGCCGGCGAAGAGTGCGTGGGGTGCTGCGCCCTTCTGCGAACCGGCGCCGATGAATTCGAGGTGGCCAAGATGGCGGTCGCCGCGGCATGGCAGGGCGGCGGCCTCGGGCGGCGATTGCTCGAGGCCGCCGTGGATGCGGCGCGCGCCGCCGGTACTCGCCGGCTCTACCTGGAGACCAATCACGTCCTCACGCCGGCGTTACGGCTCTACGAATCGATCGGCTTCCGCCCGGTGCCCCCGGAGCGAATCGTTCCTTCGCCGTACGCCCGCGCCGACGTCTACATGGAGATGACCCTCACGTAGCGGCGTCAGTTCCCGACCGCGAGGTACGTGCTCACGGTGGAAGCCGCTCCGCCGCTGCCGATGGTGATGAGTTGGTCGCCGGCGGCCACCTGCGGCACGACCACGTTCAACTGCCACTCACCGGGATATACCAGGCCCGCGAAGGAGACGGTCGCGTTGGCTCCGCCGATGGTCACGGCCGGTGGCGTTGCCAGGGCCGTGACCGAGGGCACGACGCCGCCGGGAGTCGCGCCCAATCCGGTGGCGAAGAGTTCGATGGTTTCGCCGGGCCTGGCGGGCAGCGTGCCCTGGACATCGCCGACATACGCGCCGCTGGTGTGGACGCCCGCGGCGAAGTTCCGCCCGTTGGCCTGATACATGAAGAAGCCGGGCGCCGCCGGGACGTACGTCGCCTGAATTACGGCACTCGCGGTGCCGTCGCGAATTACCTGGACGTCCACGGGTCCGGTGGCCGCATCGGTCGGAGCCTGCACGTTGAGTTGTGTGGGCGACACATAGTACATTGCGGCCGGCTTGCCGTTGACAGTCACACTTACATGGTCGATTTCGGTGGGCAGTGTGTTGCCGATGATTTCGTCGGGCCACCAGATGCGCGTTGCGGTGGCGAGGTTCTGCCCGGTGATCGTGACCCAGGAGCCGGAGACCATCCCCGGCTGGAAGGTTGCGCCGTTGACGACAGGTGCGCCGGAGGTTGCGAAGGTTGGCCTGAGAAGTGTGCTCTTGAAGTTCGAGTAGAGGTCGTTCTTGGGGATGGCACCGGCGGTGTTGACCTGGCCCAGTATATTCTCCGCCTGGCTGATCACGCCGCCGATGAACGATCCGCCGGACTCCGAAGTTGCGCTCGCGGTGTTGTCCTGCGCGGGATTGCCGTTGAAGATGACCGCCCAGGTATATCCGCTCGGGGAGTGAACCACATAGGAAGCAGTGCCGGGCAGAGCGCCGTCCTTGGTCCAGCGAAGGCCGGAGCCGGTCTGCTCGAAATCGAAGCCAAGGCCGTAAAAGGAGCCCGCGGTTTCGTTCTGCACCTTCGGGTCGGTCTGCATCAGGGCGACGGTTGCGGAGTTGAGCAGTGCGGTCGAACCGCCGCGTCCGTCGATTGCGTTGAGAAAGCGCGTGAGGTCGACCGCGTCGGCGGCCCATCCACCCGCGGAGTCGACATCCTCCATGAAATGGGCGCCGTAGGGTGCGGGCACGGGGCCGGCGACGAAGGGAAACACGCTGCGCACCAGGGCTGCGCCCGGCGGATCGTAATAGGTCACCTCGCCGTTAGCGACATCGGACTGGAGAGTGGCGGCGAGTTTCTGGCGGCCGATCCCGAGGGGCTTGAGGATGTTCTGCTGCACGTACTTCTCGTAGCTCATGCCGGAGATGTGCTCGATGATGCGCCCAAGCAGCGAGTAGCCGAAATTCGAGTAGGCGTAGTAGGTGCCGGGAGCGTGCTGCAGGGGCTGGCTGAGCATGACCGAGATCACGTCGGCATCGGTGGCGGGCTGCGGGTGTCCGAGCGCTTGCGCCGCCACGCTCAACAGGCTGTCAAGCGGTTCGTGATAGGGCGTGCCGTTGAAGTGCTGGGTCGTGCTGCGGTCCCAGCCTCCGGTATGTTCCAGGAGATGGCGGACGGTGATCTTGAGCAAATCGGGGTTGATGCCCTTGCCGGGTAGCGGTTGGTAGTCGGTGAGGATCGAGCCGAAGACCGATGCATCGAGGGAGAGTTTGCCCTGTTGCACCAGTTGCAGGATCGCGACGGCGGTGAAGGTTTTGCTCACGCTGGCGACGCGGAAGAGAGAATCGGGTTGCACGGCCGTATTGGAGGTGACGTCTGCGCATCCATAGCCGCGCGCGAATACCAGGCGGCCGCCATAGGCGACGGCGAGCACCCCGCCGGCCACGTTGTTCTGCTGTAGGGCGGACTGCATCATCTGGTCCAGCGCAGACATGGCGGGTACCGCAACGCCGGTGATCGAATTCGAGCAGGACGTTTGAGCGGGTGCGTTTGCAGCCGCGAAGAACGCGGCTGCCAGGGCGAAAGCCCGGGTTCGTGGAAAGATCATCAGGTCGTTTAGCGGCCCCTCGCCGCACTGGCGCGATCATATCACACGAACTTCTTGACTCCGGTATGCTTTGCGTTGTAAAGTACTTTCATGCGCTTTGGGTTTCGCAAGGTCTCGGCCTCCGCGCCACCCCGCTGGTGCCCGAAGGAGATGGCTCATCCTCCGCTACTGGACCACTCCGCCGCCGCTGGCGCGAGGCAGGCGCGTTACGCGCTGTTGATCAACCCCTTTTACGCGAAGGATCCGAACGCCAGTTTCGGGAAGCACGTGCTCACCCCGACACTGGCGCTGACCACCATTGCGGCGGCGACACCCGGGCACTGGCATGTGCGGTACTGGGATGAGAACCTGCTGAATGGCCGTCCGCCCGCGACGCCGCTGCCCGAGGTGGTGGGGATCACGGTCCACCTGACGTTCGCCCGGCGGGCATTCGAGTTGGCGCGGTGGTATCGCAGCCGCGGCAGCAAGGTCGTGCTGGGCGGACTGCATGTCCTCTCGTGCCCGGAGGAGTGCGCGCCGCACGCGGACGCCCTGGCATTGGGGGATGGCGTGCAACTCTGGCCGCGGATCCTGGCGGACGTAGAAGCCGGCTGCCTGCTCCCGCGATACACCGCGACTTATGAGAGCGACTATCGCCGCGATTCCGCGCCGCGGCGATCGATTCTGCCGCGAAGGAGCTTTCTCACCACCACCAGCCTGATGGCCACGCGCGGCTGTCACAACCGCTGTGGCTTCTGCTATCTCGCGACCGATGGTTTGCGCATGCCGTACCGGATGCGGGATCCGGAACAGCTCGCCGCGGAGTTCGCCGCCGACGGACAGCCGTACGGCGTCTTCATCGACAACAACCTGGGATCCAACCGGCCCTACCTGCGCGCTCTCTGCGAGGCGCTGCGGCCGATCGAGCGGATCTGGAGCGCGGCAGTCTCGATCGATGTCACCGACGATCCGGCGCTGGTGCGCGAAATGGCGTTGGCCGGGTGCACGGGTGTGTTCGTGGGCTTCGAATCGCTCACCGATGAGAATCTCGCGGACTCGGGGAAACGCTCGCCCAAGGCCGGCGACTACGCGCGGCGCGTGCGCATGCTGCACGACAACGGCATCCAGGTGAACGGTTCCTTCGTGCTGGGATTCGACCACGACCGCGCGGATGTGTTTCAGCGCACCGCGGAGTGGGTCGAGGTGAATCGCCTGGAGTCTGTCACGTTTCACATCCTCACGCCGTACCCGGCGACGCCGCTGTTCCGCAAGATGGAAGCCGAGGGCCGCTTGCTGCATAAGGACTGGGCGCTCTACGATACGGCCCACGCGGTGTTCCGCCCAAAGCACATGTCTCCCGAAGAACTGGAGGCGGGCTACGCGCGGCTGTACCAGCGGCTCTTCTCGCACGCTTCGATCTGGCGGCGGCGGCCGGCGGACTGGCGTGCGGTGGCGCCGTACCTGGCGATGTCGTACCTCTGCAAACGTTCGAACCGGCTCTGGCGGCTGCTGATCCGGCATCAACTGGTCCACGCGGTGTGGCGGCCGCTGGTGGAGGTGACGCGTCTGAGACACGTGCGATTTCGCGCGGAACTGGCCGCGCGGGATGCGCCGGGCAGGCGCCGGGCAGCGTCGTCGCCGCGGGTGTTTAGTGGCCTCGGATGCGCGGGTGTACACTCGGGGTTTCCGGAACCTCCATGAAACTCGCCTTACTCCTTCTCGCCGCGCCCCTGATGGCGCAACAGGTGATCGTGCTGCGGCAGGCGCCGCCGGGCGCGCCTCCCGAGAAAGTCGAAGAGCGTGGCACGGCGCAGTTGCACGACCGCTCGATTTCCGCGGTGGCGGAGCCCACCCTGACCGTGTACCTCCCGGACGCCAAGGTCGCGACCGGCGGATCCATGGTGATCTGCCCGGGAGGCGGATACGGGCATCTGGCGATCGACAAGGAAGGGTACGACATCGCGCGGTGGATGCAATCGATCGGCTGGGCCGGGTTCGTGCTGAAGTACCGTCTGCCGGGGAGCATGAAGGGCACGATGGGCACGGTGGCTGAGGCTGAGCAGGCGGCGAAACTGCCGCTTGAGGACGCCGCGGCGGCCATGCGGCTGGTGCGCGCGAACGTCGCGAAGTGGCACCTGAAGCCGGATGCGGTGGGCATGATGGGCTTCTCCGCCGGAGGAAATCTGGCGGCGCTCATGGGCATCACGGCGCCGGCGGACGCGCGTCCCGATCTGCTGGTGCTGGGCTATCCGGCGATTCCGCAGGCACTCGGCGAGTTGCCGCCGACGGTGCCGCCCACGTTCCTGGTACAAGCCGATGACGACCGCCTCGCCCCGGGCGACAACAGCGTGCGCTTCTACCTGGCTCTCAAGAAGCTGAAAAAACCCGCGGAGTTGCACGTGTACTCCTCGGGCGGGCACGGCTTCGGCATCAAAAAGACCGCGGCGACCGCCTCGGCGTGGCCGGCGGAACTGGAGTCGTGGCTGAAGGAGCGCCTCACGTTGCAATCGGCGCCGAAGTGATATAGGAATTGCTTCATGACCACCCACTCGGTTTCACGCCGTGAAGTGCTGGCGGGCGTAGCCGGACTCGCGCTCGCCGGAGCGGCTCGCGGGCAGACGCAGCCGGCGCCGGCGTCGCCCGTTTCCATCGCGCGCTGCCGCGCGTACGACCGGACGTTCGATGAAGCGCTCGCCTCGTCCCTCGACAGGATCGGCGGGATCGGGTCGCTGGTGAAGGGCAAAACGGTGGCGGTGAAGCTGAATCTCACCGGCAACATCACGCGCTTCCCAAACCGTCCGGACCTGCCGTATCGCAACGATCCGGCGACGGTGCTCGCGTTGGCGCGGCAGTTGGCGCGTGCCGGAGCGGCGCGCATCCGCATGATCGAATCCTTCTTCCCGGCGCGGCAGGACCTGGAACTGTGGGCGCGCTACGGCCTGGATGTGAACGCGATCAATAACGTCGGCTGCAAGGTGGAGTGGGAAAACACGCAGAGCAGGGGGCAGGCCAAACAGTACACGCGGATGAAGGTGCCGTGGGGCGGCTACATCTTCCCGGCATTCGACCTGAATCACTCCTTCGCCGATTGCGACGTGTACGTATCGCTTTCGAAGCTGAAGCACCACTGGCTCGCCGGCGTCACGATGACGCTGAAGAACAGCTTCGGCAATACGCCGTGCTCCTTGTACGGCGGCGATTGCGGGCCGGACGGCAACGAAGATCCCAGGCAGGAGCGCGGAGCGGTCTGCCACAACGGCACCCTGGCACCGCCCAAGGGCGTGCCGCAGGAACTCAGCGCCGAATCGCCGCGCGAGCCCGGCTATCGGATCCCGCGCATCGTCACGGATCTGAACGGCGTGCGTCCGGTGGACCTGGCGATCGTGGACGGCGTGGAATCCATCCGCGGCGGAGAAGGCGCGTGGAACCGCGGAGTCTCCATGATCAAGCCGGGCGTGATCCTGGCGGGACGCAACGCGGTCTGCACGGACGCGGTGTGCATGGCGGTGATGGGTTACGATCCCCGCGCCGAGCGCGGCACACGGCCGTTTCTGCGCGGAAACAATACGCTGCGGCTGGCCGAGGCCGTAGGGATCGGGACCACGGACCTAAAGAAGATCGAGGTCGCGGGTCTCTCGATCAAAGAGGCGTACTGCGATTACGGCGAGGGTGCCACGGGTTGACCGGCTTGTGTCATCATCCCAAGGATGAGCCACGAAATCGCGTTTGAACTCGCCACTTCGGCCATCCGCTTCGGCGCGGGTGTGACCGAAGAGGTCGGGATGGACCTGGCCGACCTGGGCGCGAAACGCGTCATGGTGGTCACCGATCCGCTGGTCGCGAAACTGCCGCCGGTGGCGAAGGTGCTGGAGTCGATCGAGCGGCAAAAGATAGCGTTTCAGGTGTTCGCGCAAGTACGCACGGAGCCTACGGACGAATCCTTCCGTCAGGCGATCGCGTTCGCCCGCGAGGGCGGGTTTGACGCATTCGTGGCGGTGGGCGGCGGCTCGACCATCGATACCGCGAAGGCGGCGAACCTCTACTCCACGCATCCACCGGAAGATTTCCTCGATTACGTGAATCCGCCGATCGGCAAGGGAAAACCCGTGCCTGGTCCGCTCAAGCCGTTGATCGCGATCCCGACAACCGCGGGCACCGGAAGCGAGACCACGGGCGTAGCCATCTTCGACCTGGTGAAAATGCACGCCAAGACGGGGATCGCGCACCGGCGCTTGAAACCGGTGCTGGGGCTGCTGGATCCCGAGAACACGCGCACCATGCCGCCCGAGGTGGCGGCGTGCACGGGACTCGACGTGCTGAGCCACGCGGTGGAGTCCTACACCGCGATTCCCTTCGTCGAGCGGCCGCGCCCGGAGCGTCCGCTGCTGCGGCCGGCGTATCAGGGATCGAACCCGATCAGCGACATCTGGTGTCTGCAGGCGCTGCGCATGGTGGCGGAATTCCTGCCGCGCGCGGTGGCGGATCCGGGTGACGATGAAGCGCGCGGACAGATGCTGCTCGCGTCGGCATACGCGGGGATCGGGTTCGGCAACGCGGGCGTGCACCTGCCGCACGGAATGTCGTATCCGGTGGCGGGGATGGTGCGCGACTTTCACCCCCGCGGATATCCCGCGCAGCACGCGATGGTGCCGCACGGCATGTCCGTGATTCTCAACTCGCCCGCGGTATTCCGTTTCACGGCGCCGGCGTGTCCCCAGCGGCACCTGCGCGCAGCGGAGGCGCTGGGCGCGGACGTGTCTCACGCCGCCGCGGCGGACGCCGGCAACATCATCGCGGAGCGGATCCTCGAGATGATGCGGCGCCTCGCCATGCCGAACGGGCTGTCCGCGGTGGGCTATTCCGCGGGCGACATCCCGGCGCTGGTCGCCGGCACGATCCCGCAGCACCGTGTGACGAAGTTGAGTCCGCGCCCGGCGGATGCTGAGAGCCTCGCGCGCCTGTTCGAGGCCGCGATGCGAGCCTGGTAGGCGGCGCCCCGGGTCAGACGGTGATGACCGGACACGGCGCGGCGCGGACGATCTTGAGCGCCTGGCTGCGCAGTCGTCCGAGGCGTCCGGCGGGGACGCCGCGTCCGGCGATAAGCACGCCCGCGCTGAGTTCGGAAGCCTGGCGCGCGAGAGCTTCGGCGATGTCGCCCCCGGCCACAATCGCCGACGCGGGGAAATCGAGTTTTTCGCGCAGTGCGTTCAGTTGCTC
>JAFDVU010000251.1 GCA_018268835.1 Acidobacteriota bacterium
GGTCGGCCGGAGGCCGACGCTACCGTGGGCCGGCGCGATCCGGACCTGCTGGACGCCTTCGAGCCGCCGGAAAGGTCGGCCGGAGGCCGACGTTACTGTGGGCCGGCACCGCGGGCGAAGACGAATTCTTCGACCGGAGCGCCGCCGATCAGGTGTTCCTGGACGATGCGCTCCAGCACCGCCGGGCCGGCCGAGTGGTACCAGACGCCCTCGGGATACACCACGGCGATGGGACCCTGCTCGCAGATGCGCAGGCAGTTGACCTTGGTGCGGTAGACGCGGTCGAGGAGGCCGAGTTCGGCCAGCCGTTTTTTCAGATAGTCCCAGGCCTCGATGCCGGCTTCGCGCGAGCAGCACTTGGGCTTGGTCTGGTCGGCGCAGAGGAAGATGTGGCGGCGGATGGTGGGGATCTGGAGACCGGCGGCGATCTGCTGGAGCCGTTCGACGTCCGCCATCAGCCCACCACTTCCGCGGGATTGCTCAATTCGCCGATGCCGGGGACCGAGATCGAGACCACGTCGCCGGGAGCGAGCGCGGACTCTTTGGTCACGATGATGCCGGTGCCGGTGAGGAGGACGGTTCCGGCGGGGAC
This sequence comes from Acidobacteriota bacterium, assembly GCA_018268835.1. Classification (GTDB taxonomy): domain Bacteria; phylum Acidobacteriota; class Terriglobia; order Bryobacterales; family Bryobacteraceae; genus Solibacter. Next base: position 593 of record JAFDVU010000251.1, read on the forward strand.
GCGGTTGGCGCGGGTCAGGTACTCGACCAGGGTCTCCAGTTTGCGGTGCAGCCGGGAGATGGAGACCGAGCCGGAGAAGCGCTCGGCGCCGCCGCGGGTGATGCGGCAGGTCATTTCGAGCGCGCGGACGTCGCCGATTTCGTCCGGGGTGACGATCACGGGGCCGAGCGCGCAGCAGCGGTCGTAGACCTTGGACTGGGTGAGGTAGAGGGCGTTTTCGCGCTCGATATCCCACGCGGAGACGTCGTTGGCGAGGGTGAATCCGGCGATGCGTCCGCCTTCGCCGAGCACGAGGGCGAGTTCGGGTTCGGGCGCGGTGAAGTGGGAGTCGCAGCGGATGCCGATGGGTTCGCCGGGGCCGGTGCAGACGCGCGCCGTACCTTTAAAGAAGACCTCGGGACGGGCCTCGCGGTAGACGTAGGCGTACATGCCCTCGCGCGTGCCGTGTTCGGCATCGCGGAAGGAGGCGCTGGTTTCGTAGGTGCAGCCGCAGCCCCACACCTCGGGCGGATGGATGGGCAGGGTGAGGCACGGGTTTTCGACGGGCGCGCCGGCGCCGCGCGCGAGGTCCGGATTCAGCAGCAGGGAGAGGACGCCGGCGCCGGGAACGGGGCGCGCCTTACCGTCCTCGAAAATGGCCGCGCAAATGGCGCCGTTGTGGTGAATTTGTCCGTAGCGCATGGTTCAGTACTTGAGATAGACGGTTTTGTAGTCGCTATAGAATTCGAGCGCGGCGGGACCTTGTTCCTTGGGGCCGAAGCTGGAGTCTTTGGTGCCGCCGAAGGGAAGCTGGTATTCGACGCCGGCGCTGGGCAGGTTGACGGTGAGGAGCCCGGCTTCGGCGCGGTAGATGTATTCGAACGTTCGCGAGAGGCTGGTGGTCTGGATCGAGGAGGAGAGGCCGAAGGGGATCGAGTTGGCGATGCTCATGGCGTCCTCGAAATCGCGTGCGCGCATGATGGCGAGCACGGGGCCGAAGATTTCCTCGCGGGCGATGGTGTGATCCGGCGTGACGTCCGCGAAGACGGTGGGTTCGACGAAGTAGCCGTTGGCGAGAGCGCCTTCGGTGAGGCGGCGTCCGCCGCAGCGCGGCTCGCCCGACTCCTTGCGCCCGATTTCGATGTAGCGCAGGACGGTATCGAGCTGGCCCTGGTCCACGCAGGGGCCGATTTCGACGCCGGGCTGCATGCCGTCTCCGACTTTGAGGCGGCTGGTGCGCGCGGCGACGGCGTCCACGAAGCGGTCGTAGATCGCGTCCTCGACGATGGCGCGGCTGGTGGCGGTGCACTTCTGTCCGGTGGAGAAGAAGGCGGCGTTGACCACGTTCTCGACGGCGCAATTGAAGTCGGCGTCGGCGAGCACGATGGTGGGGTTCTTGCCGCCCATTTCAAGCTGGATGCGCAGGTGGCGGCGCGAGGCTTCGGCGTGCAGCCAGTTGCCGATTTCGCAGGAACCGGTGAAGCTGACGGCCTTGAGGGGCGCGGCTTCGACGAGCGCCTTGCCGAGTTCGCCGCCGGAGCCGGCCACGAAGTTGACCACGCCTTTGGGGGCACCCGCCTGGTGCAGCGCCTCGACGATGCGCCACGCGCTGAGCGGAGCGGCGGAGGCGGGCTTGAGCACCACGGTGTTGCCGCAGATCAGCGCCGGAGCCAGTTTCCACGCGGGGATGGCGCTGGGGAAATTCCACGGGGTGACGAGGCCGACGACTCCGATGGGCTTACGCAGCGCGAACATGTGGACGCGATCGCGCTCGCTGGGCACGAGCATGCCGGGCATGCGCGCGCCTTCGCCGGCGAAGTAGCGGAAGATGTTGATGGAGCGGCGTACTTCGCCCTTGGCCTCGGGGAGGGTTTTGCCCTCCTCGCGGGTCATGTCGGCGGCCACCTGCTCGAAGTTGCGGTCCAGGATGTCGGCGGCTTTATACAGGATGTTGCCGCGCGCGGGACCGCTCATGCCGCTCCAGGCGGGCAGTGCGGCGGCGGCGGCGTGGGCGGCCTCGTCGACATCCCCGGCAGTGCCGCGCACGAAATTGCCGACGACCTCCGCGGTGTTCGCCGGATTGCGATTCTCAAAGGTGGCGCCAGCGGTGCGCCACTCGCCGTCGATGTAGTTACCGTAGATCAAGGTTGTACCTTTCGGGGAGCCTAGCGTGCATCGGGCTCGGTTTTGAAATAGGCGTCATTGCGGGTGAAGCCGCCGAGGGCCGCCACGATGTTGTTGGGGAACTGCCCGATGGCGGTGTTGTACTTCTGCACCGCCTCATTGTAGCGGCGGCGTTCGACGAAGACCTGGTTTTCGGTGCGCGCGAGTTCGTCCTGCAGGCGCTGGAAGCCGGCCCCGGCGCGCAATTCGGGATAGCGCTCGGTGAGCAGGAGCAGGCGCGAGAGCGCGGCGGAAAGCCGGTCGTAGGCGCGCATCTTTTCGCGGGGCGCCTGCGCGGCGGCCAGGGCGCCGGCGGAGGCGGTGAGTTCCTGCAGGACGGGGGCGTCGTGCGGCGCGGCGCTGCGGAAGGCCCGGATCAGGCTGGGGACGAGTTCGGCGCGGCGGTCGAGCGCGCCGGCGACGGGTTCCCAGGCGGCGGCAATGCCATTGCGCTGCGTCTCGAGGTTGCGGCGCGCGCCGGAGTAGCGGACTCCCGCGGCCGCGGCCAGGGCAGCGAGGGCGAGGATGGCGATGGCAAGGGATTTCACGTAACTATTCCAGTGTACCGATACGATCCACCGCGTCGATGACGGCGGAGATCCCTTTCATATAGCCGGGCAGGAGGGCGACCGGGAGGAGTTCGCGGGGCCGGATGCGTTCTTCGCGAAGATCGAGCAACTGCTGGAAGGGCAGGGGATCGAAGGCGAAGGCGGCTGCCGCGGCGGCGACGGTGTCGCGGCGGGCGTGCGGGGCGGCGTGGCCGCGGAGCAGCAGCGCGTGGCGGAAGAGTACGCAGAAGGTGGCGACGGAATCGGCCAGCAGGCGGCGCAGCAAGTCGGGATCGCTCATCATGCCGGCTGCCTTCTGGCGGAGGCGGAGGAGTTTGGCGCGCAATTCGTGTTCGACCTGCGCGCGGTAGAAGCGATGGTCGAGAGAGAGCGGGGCGATGACGTCGCGGCCGTGGAGCAGGCGGTAGGCTTCGCGGATATCGCGGAATTCGATGGCGAAGCAATCGGAGGAGGCAGCGAGTTCGTCCTCGGTGAGGAGCAGGGGCGAGGGGTTGCCGTGTTCACGCCACCAGCGGAAGAGGTCTTCGGCGGCGGCGAGTTCGGCGGGTGTGACGGCGGCCAGCACGCAGAGGACGTTGTAGTCGGAGTAGCGCGGGTGGTGGTCGCCGGATGCGGCCGAGCCGTAGAGGACGACGGAGACGAGGGCGTCGCCGTAGAGTTTGCGGAGCTTGGCGGTGAGGGAATCGAGCAGTGGTTCACCAGTCGCCACGGTGACCTCCGGAATCGCCGCCGAAGGCGCCGAAGCTGTCGGCGGAGTCGAAGCCGCCGAAGCCGCCGCTGCCGCGGGCGCCCCAGGTGGCGCGGGTCATGGGACCGCGGCGGAAGGTGCCGGACCAGAAGCCGCGAGCTTCGCCGTATCCGCGCGTGCGGCGGGCGCGGGCCAGCAGGAGCAGCATGGCGAGGACGGCGAGCAGGCCGAGCCAGGGGATATCGGCGGCGAGGCCGGGACGCAGGCGGCGGGGGAGGGAAACGCCGATGCGGGAGTTGTTGGCGCGGGCGGCGGCTTCACCGATGGTTTCGGCGGCGGCGAGGAAGGCCTCGTCGATGCGGCCGGCGCGCAAGGCGGGGCGCATCTCGCCGAGCACGGTGGCGGAGAGGCCGGCGGGCAGTTTACCGGCAAGGGCGGGTCCGGCGAGGAGGCTGGTGTGCTGGTCGCGGAGGGAGAAGAGCAGGAGGATGCCGCGGCCGTTGGTCTTGCCGCCGACGTCCCAGGCGCGGTAGATGGCGCGGGCGACATCGGCGGGGGGTTCGCCGTCGAGGGAGGGCAGGGAGACGAGCGCGACCTGGGTGCCGGCGGAGCGTTCGACGGCGGCGAGGTAGGGGTCGAGGCGCGCGCGGGCGGCGGGGTCCAGGACTCCGGCGAAATCGCTGACGTACCCCAGTGGTTTGAGCGCGGTCCAGTCAACTGCCGCCGCGGTACAGGCGAGAAGCCCGCCCAGGACACTCACCCCCAGCCACATCCGCATGGTGAATCCCCAGTGTACTACGCAGGTCCGGTGGACCTCACGGCGGCGGTTTGTTATGATGAATTTGTCACTGTTGGGAGGTCGTCTAACGGTAAGACTGCAGACTCTGGATCTGCGTATCGGGGTTCGAATCCCTGCCTCCCAGCCACTTCCAGGCTCTATGCCAATCCGGGTCACCCCGGTTGGCTCTACGTGGCTCTACGCCATTAATGGGGGCAGCCACCGTCCCCGACCACCTCACGAACACATAATCCTAACGCCCCGGTTTTTTTTCATCCACGCGGCGGCTCTGCGGGCTCTACGCTATTCATGGGGCCGGATCCCCCCGCGCCCATCGCATCGAGCACCTCATTCATTTCGTATTCGCTCAGATAATGAAGTGTCTTGCCATCAGAGAGCTTAAGCACGCCATACACGTCAGGGCCGCTGTCTGTAACTCTGGCGATTTCCACGACGTGGTTGAGACTAATGAACACTTCCTGCTTCAGTTGGTACATGATCATATCCGTTGAGAATACAACAGACACTTGAATGCGCAGGCAAGTCTCCGTCAACTCTGGTAACTGCGGCGGCCGGAATCAAGTGCGCTGCGGCAGAGACAAGGGGCATTTTGCGGTATCGTGGCCGGTGAGCTTTCTTCGATCTCACTGCGGACCCTCTCGTTATAGGCGGCAAGCCCTGCATCCCGGTATGCGGATGACCCTTGGCATGGTCGTGGGAGCTATCGCAGCCGGGCTCTTCACCGCCGGCTCAACCTTTCCCATCACCTGTACCCGACCCCTCAGGCAGGGTAGTACTTTCCTCAGTTGTCGCAGACCTCCAGCAGATCGCGGCACTACCGGACGACTTCGGATCGAGCCCGATCGGACGTACTTGCCCCGGGCGGGAATCGACGGATAATGAAACGGTGTCCGAATACGCATACCACGAAGTTCCGTACCGGACGGTTCCGGGCGCGAAGTTGCACCCGGACCGGCTGGCGTCGGTCGCGACGCTGTTCGGGATGAAGCCGGCGCCGGTGAGCGCCTGCCGCGTTCTGGAAATCGGCTGCGGCAGCGGCGCCAACCTGATCCCGATGGCGTACTACCTGCCGGGGGGCCGCTTTACCGGGGTGGACCTGGCGGACCGCGCGGTGAGCGAAGGCAAGCGCGTGGTGAACGAGATCGGGCTGGGGAACATCGGACTGCTCGCGATGGACCTGCGGGAAATCGGACCGGAACAGGGAGAGTTCGACTACATCATCGCGCACGGCGTGTACTCCTGGGTTCCTCCGGAGGTCCGCGAAGGGCTGATGCGGGTGTGCCGGGAGAGGCTGGCGCCGCAGGGAGTGGCCTGCATCAGCTACAACACGCTGCCCGGACGGTATGTGCGCACGATGCTGCGCGAGATGATGCTGTATCACACCCGCGACGTGGCCGAGCCCGTGACCAAAATGGCGCTGGCGCGCGACCTGATGGCGCGGCTGCGGGATGCCCGGATGGTGAGCGGCGGCTGGCAGCCGATGGTGGAGGAAGAAGTCGAGCGGGCGCTCGAAGGCGAGGACGGGTGGTTCTACCACGACGATCTTTCTTCGACGAACGACGCCTTCTACATCCGCGACTTCGCGGCGCACGCGCGGAAGCACGGGTTGCAATACCTGGGAGACGCCGAAGCGCACACCATGTTCGACGTGCGCAATCCGCTGGACTGGGTGAAGGGCGACACGATCGAGCGCGAGCAGTATCTGGACTTCCTGGCGCTGCGGCGCTTCCGCTTCACGCTGCTGTGCCGCGAGGATGTGGAACTGGAGCGGCCGGCGAATCCGATGCGGATGGACGGGTTTTCATTCTGCTCGCCGGCCACGCGCTCCGAGGGACAGATCGAAGGACTGCATTCGGTCTCGATCACGGAGGGCGCCGAGGCGGTGACGCGGGTGGCGCTGGCGATGGGCTCGGTCTACCCGATGCCGGCCGCCTTCGACGAGTTGCTGCCGTTCGCGGGGGATCGCGAGACGCTGCGCGGCGTGGTGTTCACCCTGATCGCCAGCGGTTTCGCCAGCTTCCATGTGCATGACTTCCGGTCCATGCAGGGGGTGAACGAGCGGCCGCGCGCGAACCGCCTGGCGCGGTGGGAGGCGCAGCGGCTGGGGATGGTGACGTATTCCAACCACATGCCGTTCAAGACCGACCCGATCGTCCGGACGCTGATCGGGCTGCTGGACGGGACGCGGGATCTCGACGCGCTGGTCGCGGGGCTGGCCAACGTGGAGGGTGCGCCGCCGGTGGAGGCGATTCGCGGGCATCTGCCGCGGGTACTGGACCACATGGCGCGGACCGGGCTGCTGGAAGCGTGAGTGGGCGGGCGGCGCGGCGCCGGGTTAGCATAGCGGGGTGACCTGCCGAAAATGCCGGGTGGCGATGAAGGAAGTGAAGGGGCACATTTTTCACAAGCAGCGGAAATGGAAGTGCCCCAGCTGCGGCAAGGTGAAGATGCAGCAGCCGAGGTGAGCCTGGGGCGCGGCGGCGGGCTGTATTATTCTGGAAAGCGCGATGATCGGCCAGATGGTTTCGCAGTACCGCATCCTCGAAGTGATCGGGCGCGGCAGCATGGGAATCGTCTTCAAGGCGCTGGATACGGCACGGGGGAACCTGGCAGCGGTCAAGATTCTGGCGGAAAAACTGGCTGACGATCCGGAGATGCTGCACCGCTTTGCGCGCGAGGGCGCGGCCGCGGCGTCGCTGAACCACCCCAACATCTGCACGGTCTACGAGACCGGGGAATGGAAGGGGCGGCCGTACCTGGCGATGGAACTGCTCACGGGGCAGACGCTGGACGAGGTGCTGGCGGCCGGTCCGGTTCCGGCGCCGCGACTGATTGAGATCGCCATCGGGGTGACCCGGGCGCTGGAAGCCGCGCACGCGGTGGGCGTGGTGCACCGCGACATCAAACCGGCGAACCTGTTCCTGACCGGAGACGGGCGGGTGAAGGTGCTCGATTTCGGCCTGGCCAAGGTGAGACTGCCGAAGGTGCCGCTGGGGGACGACGCGCCCACGGTGGCCATCCACGTCACGCAGCGCAACCTGGTGCTCGGCACCCTGGCCTACATGGCGCCGGAGCAGGTCTGCTGCGAGCCGCTGGACGGGCGCGCGGATCTTTATTCGCTGGGCGTCGCGATCTACGAACTGGCCACCGGGAAACTGCCCGCCCGCGG
>JAFDVU010000252.1 GCA_018268835.1 Acidobacteriota bacterium
GGGGGTGGGGTTCGGTTTGATCCAAAGGCAGGCCGGGAGGCCTGCGCTACCTGGCTCATACGGGATAGTCCAGGGCTTCGGGGATCATGACCTTGCTGACGGCTTCGGCGGCGCGGTCCTTGGCGAGGCGGGATCCGGTGAGGCAGCCGTCCATGCGGACGCGCAGGTGGGTGAAGTGCTCGAGACCGTCGAAGCGGGCGCAGGGTCCGGCCTTATCGGCGTGGGCGCCGCTTTCCTCGACGACGTCGGCATAGCCGCGCGCGGCGCTGGCGATGCCCGGAATGAGGGTCTCCATCACGTCCAGGTCGCCGGACTGGTAGCAGGAGGCGCAGCCTTCGGTATCCCACGCGGGATGCCGGTTGTAGCCGAACACCAGTTCCGCGCAGACTCGGCCCACTTCACCGGCGGCGTGCGCCGCCTGCACGTGGCACAGGTCGGTGTAGAAGCGCAGGAGGCCGGGCAGGGCTTCGGCGACGGTGGGATTCTCCGGCCCCTTTTGGGCCAGTTCCATGAGGTCCATGATCTGGCTGCGTGAGGCCAGGATCCAGCACAGGGCGTCGGCGAGCGGAAAGGTCACGCCCTGGCGGGCGCTGTGGTAGAGGGAATTGCCCTCGGCGTCCTTGGCTTTTTGCAGGTGATGCAGGGTCCACAGCCACATCTGCATGGCGGTGGCCAGCGCGCAGGCGCCGGTACCGGGATGATCGTTGGCGATGTGGCGCATTTCGCGGGTCCAGGTCTTGAACTGCGCGAGGAACAACTCGTCGGTCATGGTGAGGCTGAGTTGGCGGCGCTGCACGCTCTCCGGACCTTCGTAGGTGGCTTCGAGCTGGGAATCCATCCACTTGTGGCCCAGGAAGCCGGGGCAGTCCTCGGTGATGCCGTAGCCGCCCATCAGGCTGACGGCCTCGCGCATGGTACGCGAACCGACGCCGGTGTTCCACAGTTTGCACGCGGGGCAGAGCACGTTGGCCAGGCTGTCGAGGAGCGCGGTCTCGACCAGGACGTCGCCCTTGAGGTCGGGTCGGGAACCGTTGAGGAAGGCCAGCGCATCCTTGGTAAGCTGCCGGCGCGCGCGCGCCAGCGACATGCCCTTGAGGCCGCGCTCTTCGTAGATGCGGTCGCGCTGGCGCTCCAGGGGATCGAGCTGGTCGAACAGGCGCGCGGCTTCGAAGCCGAGAGAAGCGCTGGCCTCGCCGGTGGCCCACACGTCCACGAGGCGGTGAACGACATCCTCTTTCATCTGGAGGCCGAGTTCGTAGCGGGGTGTGCCGGGACCGCCCGCGGAACTGCCGCGGAATCGCCCGCGGCCGTAACGGATCACGGGTTCGATGGCGCTCAGCAGCTTGGCCGAGGTCATGATTCCGACGGTGACGCGGGTGCGCCGGAAGACCGCCTCGATGATCTCGCCGTGGCTGAAGCGCGGCACGATCACCCCGTCCTTGACTTCATACCCGCCGATGATGCGCGAGGCAGGCACGGTGAGGCTGAAGACGGGATCGCAGGTGGAGGAAAGCTGGTGCACGAGTTTGCGCGTGGGGGTACCGCGGTCGAAGGTGCCGGGGTCGGTCTCCTCCAGGATCACCATGAGGGTGCCCTTGATGCGTGGGTCATCGGATTCGACGGCGGCGGTGACGAAGTTGGCGAACCCCATGTTGGTGATGAAGCGGCCGCGCTTCTCCACCTGGAGCATGGGCTCCTGGCCGTCTTCCCATTTGGCGATCCGTACCTTGCCGCCGAGGAGTCCGGTATCGACGCCGACGTAGGGGATGGGCTCGGTGAGGCAGAAGGCGCCGCGCCAGGGTTTGCGGTCCTCGCCGGGCTGGGCGGGGGCGCAGCGGCTCATGTAGTAGTCCTGCTGCTCCTGGGTGCCCTTTTCGTGGATGGGGGAGAGGGCGAGACACCCGGCGAGGCTGCCGGTTGCGGCGCCGGCGTCCACCCAGGCCAGTTCGTAGGCGATCAGCGCCAGCGCCATGTTCTTCGGCCCCTCGATGAATCCGCCCTGGGAGGGTTCCATGAAGACGGCGGTGATGCCGCTCTCGTCGTAGGCGCGGAGGAGTTGGGCCTTGTCCGGGGTCCAATCGTGCGTATTGCGGGCGCCCTGCGCGACGAGGCGGGCAACCGGTCCGCGGGCGACGGCGCGGGCGGACTGAACCAGCATTTGGAGATCGTAGCGGTCGGCGAAACGCCAGAGGATTTGACGGACATCGTCACCGGGCAGCGCGCGGAGCGATTCGGTCCGATTCGGTGAAGCAGCCATGGTCATGGAGCGCCTCCTGTGGAGGATTCCAACTGCCGGAGTGCGGCAGCGGGGTCATCCGAGACAGCAGCGTAACATGATTTCAGGTTTGCGGGTCCTGATTGTTGAAAATGTCCGCGGCGGAAGTAGACGGGTGGGCACCACGCGGCCGTCACACCGGAGGTTTCAGCATCGACAATGGTAGGAGAATGATCTCGCCACGGGTCGCGATCACCAACTGGTCGCCGCTGACCTTTGCGAAACTGTGCGCTGAGCCCGCGTGCGGGATGGTGTACGTGCCGGTCAGCGAGTAAGTGCTGGCATCGTAGGATTCTACTGTGATCTCGGTCACGCCGTTGATGAGCAGGAACATACGGTTATTGTCGAGGTCCATCGCGGCCAGACCGTCGTTGGCGTGGGTAGCCAAGCGGTACACAATCTGCAGGCTGTCGGTATCGGCAAGCTGTCCACTTCCCGTGAGGCACCGGTTCCTCTGACACTTGAGGTCGAGGTAAATTTGCCAATCGAAGCGAGTCCCCTTGGCGTCGAACTCCAGTCCCGTCGGTGTGATTCTCCATCGGCTCAGTTGTGCACCGAGAACTTCGCCTTGCTCTCCGTAGAGTGTGGTGCCGTCCGCCGACACCTGTGCCTCGTTGACCAGCGGAATCTCAACGCTCCTGATGTCACCGTAGACGGTGGTGATCTCCGGCCGCGGAATTCCGTCATCATAGACGGCAAATCCGTAGGTATGCTGGAGGTATCTCATCTTCCGCCCGATTATGACCGACCGGGGTTCCCCGGGGAGGCTGAGGATACCCGCCACGTCCGCCAGAACCCCATCGCTCCTTCGGATCAGGAACACCCGGTCCTCAGTCAGGCCGGGAAGAGTCAGGCGAGCCACGGTGCGGGAACCGTCCAGGGCGACGTGGAGGTATTGATCGTCGGTCGAAACGGCCAGCAGACTCGGTTCGCTGCCGACAAACACCGGTGCGCCGAAACTTCCCGCTGCAACGTCGAAGGAGATCACGGAGTTCCCAATCGGGGGCACTGCGGAGGGAATCGAGAAGTACAGCCGGCCGCCTGTGGAATCGGCGGCCATGGACCGGGTAGGGATCTGAAAGCGCCGCAGGCCGGTCGAGGGCTGCGCAGCGGGCACCCGCGAAGCAGGGAGGGGCTGGATCAGAGACAACGGAAAAATGAAGACGCGGCCGACGCCGGGCCCCTGGCCGGAGATGGTAGCCAAGCCGGCGGGTCCGACCGGGACGAGCCGTTGGGCGATACCAAAGAATCGTCTCTCGCGTGGCACCGAATCATCGAACTGCAAGAACATCCCTTGCGGCGCGAACGTGTTCAGGTCGAAGGCTGCGATCACGATTGAGGCTGCTCCATAAGCCAATCCGGCGTAGTAGGCGAGTCCCGTGTCAGCACGATATGCGAAACTACGCTGCGATATCGCGAAGCCAAGGTCGAGTTCCGCCAGCAGATCGTCGCCGACGCCGCTCATGACCAGGCCCGTGGCGCTGATGAGCCTCCCCCCGGCGGCTTGAACACAGTAGGCAGTCGTATCCACGTTCCGCGGATAGAGGCCGCCGGCGAGCACACCGTTGGAAGTAATGTAGAGTCCGCGTGTGTCCGACCACAGAACACCGGGGGCCACGGTGCTGAGGGTGGACGCGGGGGCACCCAGGCCGGGCCGCCGCACGGTGTCGTCCAAGATCGCTACCGGGAGAATTCCCCCCGAGATCTTCGCCGCGATGGCAACCGAACGCGGCTGGCCGGGAAGTGACTGCAAGTCGGTAACGCTGGCACTGGACAGGTCTGGTATGAGCCCCGGATAAACATCATCGAGCGAGAGTATGAAATCGGTCTTACCGGTACGCAGGTCGATACGCTGAATCGAGTCGTGGTTCACCCCGGAAAGTGGTTTCAGCAAAGTGTAGAGGTAGTGTCCGTCGTCGGAGATGGTCAGCAACTTGGGGTTGGGCGCGCTCGGGATCCAGTCGAGCGTCGCGCCCGTGGATGGATCGATCACGGCGATGGAGTTCTTATTTGCCGGGGCATCGGCGCCGACGGAAGCATACAGGCGGTGTGTTCCCGGATCGTAAGCGATATCGCTGGCGGAGATATCGACCGAAAGAAGGTCCGCGGGTGCGGAAGCCGCCGTGTCGACCGCAATATTCACCTCGGCCTGGCTCTTCACTCCCGCAACGGTCAGGACAACCGGTTGCCGGCCCAATAGACCGGCGGGAATGCGTGCGTTCACCTGGAGCACGCCCTGGACCAGGCCCGGGGCATTCCCGGCATAGAGAATCTGCGCATCCTTGCCGCCAATCGTGACCGATACGGAGCCCAGCGGCGTGGCAGGATCGCCGATTGACAGTTTGCCGTCTTCCCCGGCAGGCTGCGTCTGCCCGGCGCCGGTGGCGTACAGCACCACGATGCCGCCCAATGGGCTCATCTCGTTTACGCTGTTCACCGTGCCATCCTGATTCAGGGCCGCCGCCGGTCCACAGCCCGTTCCGAGCGCCGTAAAGATCCCCGGTGCCGCGGACGCCACCGCCATGGTCTGTGCCGCCGTGGAGACTCCGTTCACCTCCACGCGAACCAGGGTCTGCGATTTGCCAGCAATCTCGAACGGCGCAATCACGTTTACCTGGCCGGCCGAAGCGTACAGGACAGGGGCGGCGACACCGTCGAAGAGGACGCGTACACCAGCAAGTTCCGTGGTGAAGCGCGTCTTATCCGCGGTCAACTGGCCTGCGGCGCCGGCCTCGGGACCAAGTTTCGTTCCGAAAACCGCCAGTAGCTCGCCCGGCGCGATCGCCCCGAACAAGTAACTGGCGCTGTTGAGGATTCCATTCGCGCGGAGCACCGGAGCCGTGGAGCACGGAGTAAGCGGCGAGGCGGAGTTGCGGGGTGCGGGCGCTGCGAGTTGGAAGTCGGTCGCGTTGTTGTGCGTGTCCACGCAGCCGCCTCCGACCCGCAGGACCGCCTGCCGGACGAGGAGACCGTCAGCGGCATTGGTCAGAAACGGCGCTCCGTCGGCAGTGGCGGTCGGGCCGTATCCCAACATGTCCGCCACGTCAAGGACGGAAGGCCAAGCATTGCTCAACGGTTTGCTGGATCGAGACAGTAAAACAGTTCCGTCATACAGCGTAAATCGGGAAAGGACCCCGGATACATCCGGATGCAAGTCGGTTCCGCCGTTGATCTGAATCAGGAAATGCTGGCCCGGAGAGAGCTTACCCTGGATTGGCATCACACCCAACAACGGTGGATCGCTGAGCACGTATTGTGCAAAAAAGGACTGGATGGACCATCCATCCAGCGAGACCACCTGGTTACTCCGATTGAAAAGCTCTACAAAGTTGCCGTGGAGCTGGCTGATTACGACCTCTGGATTGACATCCGCATAAAGTCCGGAGGCTGTGAGCACCAGCAGGAGTCCGGAAGTAAGAAGCCGCAAGTGTCATCAAAGCATGTGGCACCGGTGAGATGCAACCGACCGCCCGGAACTTACTCTTCGCCGCGACGGGGCTCCTACCGCCTCTGGACTATGTGGAACCAAAGGGAAACGGATCATGCCGACGGTGGCGTACAGAAGACGGCTGGCTGGGTCCCTCTTGCCTACCGACCTTCGAACTGGTTGCATCTCCGTGCGAGATGTACAATTTGCGTGAATCAGGTCCGGATTTCTACGAGAAGAGCGATGACTGGCCGCACGTTCTCGCATTACTGCGTCCTCGGACGTAGACGGAGTGGGCAGCGGCTGGTATGCCTATGCCGGGGGAAAGCCCTAATGGGCAGGCCGCCTGGTACCGATATGTGAGGGAGAGGAGACGAGAACGGTCGTGAACTGCTGGGAATTTCGGAAATGCGGCAGGCAGCCGGGAGGCGCCCGCGTGGCCGAGTTTGGAGTGTGCCGGGCGGCGGCGGAGTCCGCGGCGGATGGGCTCAACGGGGGCCGCAAGGGCGGACGCATCTGCTGGTCCATAGGCGGCACCTTGTGCGGCGAGAGACTCCAGGGGACGTTTGCGCAGAAGCTCGCAGGTTGCTCGGTGTGCGAATTCTATCAACTCGTTCGGGTGGAGCAAGGCGCGGCCCTGGTCGCTATGGTTCCGATGCAGCCCCGGCGCTGATTGTGCCGGGCGGCGGTGCAGCCGGTCCATGTTCCAGAGCCCGGTGGATCCGGTCTGCCTGGACTGGGTTGCTCGGGGGCATGGGCGGACGGGGTAGGCCGCCTTCCCTGCCCCGCAGGCGCATGGCGGTGCGGACGTTGGCGGGCAGGTTGGGGGCGTCGAGGGCATCCCACAGGCGGAGCAGGCGGCGGTGGAGGTCGAGCGCGGCGGCGTGGTCACCGGCGTTGACGGCGTTCCACAGCGCCACGCACCATTCGGGGACCGCGGTCAGGATGGCGGCCACGGCGCCGTGGGCGTGCAAGGCGAACGACGGGTAGAGTAGTGCGTCCACCGCGGAGAGGATCCGCACCCGATCCGCGATACCTTCCTCTTCGACGAGCAGCAGGAGGTCGGCCAGCGCCTTCATGTCGCTGGCGCTCTGCTTGACACCGATCACACCCGGGACGTCGCGCAGGATGCGCACCAGCAGCGGGGGCATGAGGTAGGCCCACGGGATCACGTTATAGATGATGACCGGGACGCGACTCTTCGCGGCGATGGTTTCGAAGTGGCGCGCCATGGAGTCGTCGTCCGGGCGGAAGAGGTAGTGCACGGGAGTGACCTGAAGCGCGGCGATTCCGAGGTCGGCGACCGCGCACGCGCGTTCCACGGCGGACTGCGTGCTGTCCGTGATGATGCCAGCGATCACGGGGACGCGGCCGCGGACCTCTTCGACGGTCCAGGCGGTGATGCGGCGGGTCTCTTCGAGGGTGAGGGTGTGGCCCTCGCCGGTGCTGCCGCAGACGGCGAGTCCATGGACGCCGGCCGTTTCGACGAGATGGCGCACGTCGGCGCGGTGCGCCTGTTCGTCGATGGAGCCGTCCGCGCGGAACGGCGTCACCATAGGAGGGATGATGCCGTGAATCGAGTCGATGCCCATAGCTACTCATTTGACCGGATGAGGGGAGCGGGAGGCAAACCGGATTCCGGAGGGGGGTGGGTCCGGGCGGTCCGCGCCCCCCCCTTTGCGGGAGGTGTTCACCGCAAGAGAGCCGGCCATCGCCCTCGTGGCGCGCATCGCCGGCGGCAGGCAGGGTTCGGGATAATGGGATCAGGCACTCGGTATGAACAAGTTTCCGATCCACCCGAGCAATCCAGAGCGCATCTGCTGGGGCTGCGAGAAGATGTGTCCGGCGGGCGACATGGCGTGCGGAAATGGGACGATTCGCACGCCGCATCCGGAGGAGTTGCTCGGAAAGGACTGGCTGGAGTGGCTGGAAGCGCACGAGCATGAGGGCAGCGAGCGCTGGTCGCAGGCATGAGGTGAGGGATGCAGGGAGTGCGCGCCTGCGGAATCGGCGATGCTGTGGTATAGTGTGGGCTGAAACGGATTCAGGCACCGATGGGCGCCGGGATTCGGGTCGCTAGCTGGTAGGACAGGCAACGCAAGCGGGAGTAATTCAGTGGTAGAATGCCAGCTTCCTGAATAGCCCCAGTAGAATCAGTAGTTTTCCCTCCTTACTGTCCAGTTTACTGTCCGACTTTTGATTTCCATTTGCGAACCATGGTATTCGGATGGTGCCATG
>JAFDVU010000253.1 GCA_018268835.1 Acidobacteriota bacterium
GGCGTGGCGGGGACGAACATGACGGGCACGGGTTGGTATAACATACCGACGCTCGGCACGCGCGCCGGGGCGCTGGATCCAGATTACGCGGACGGGGATCCTTACGGGAGCATGGCGTACGCGTCGGTGGTGGTGCCGAACCGGTTGAACGACGGCACGACCATGCCGAAGGTGGCGGTGCTGGCGCAAGGGTTGAAACTGCCGGTGTACGGAAGCGACGGCACGGCGCAGGACGAACGGTACACCGCGAATCCAGCGTGGGTGGTACTGGACATGCTGCGGCGGGCCGGATGGGAACTTGGCGAACTGGACGTCGCGAGTTTCGCGAACGCGGCGGCGTACTGCGACGAAGGGATCGGCGCGCTGGACTTGTACGGAGGAGCGGTCACGCTGCCGCGGTTCCAGTGCAACCTGGTGCTGCAGAAGCGCAAAGCGGCGGGAGACGTGGTGCGGGGCGTGCGCAATTCGGCGCGCCTGATGCTGACGTACGGCGATAGCGGGCAGCTCGAATTGCGAGTGGAGAACACGGTGGCGATGGAGCGCCCGGCGAAACCGGAGTGGTCCAACGCGAGTGAAGTGCTGGACGGTGGATGGCCGAGCTACGAATTCGGCGACGGGAGCAACGGAATCTCCGGGATCCTGCGCAATGCGAACGGCGAGCCGAGCGTGCGGGTGTATTCGCGGAGCATCGCGGACACGCCGAACCGCCTGACGGTGGAGTTTCAGGATGCGCTGAACGAGTACCAGCAGGATAGCTTTTCGCTGGTGGACGCGGACGATTTGGAGCGCAGCGGACAGGAAGTGTCGGCGGGGCTGGCGGCGATGGGGATCGCGAATTTCGACCAGGCGTCGCGAATCCTGAAGATGAACCTCGACAAGAGCGTCGGCGGGAACACTTACATCGAATTCGACACGAGCGTGAAATGCCTGGGGATCCGGCCGGGCGATTTGATCACGGTGACTTACTTGAAGGAAGGATTCACGCGGCAGGCGTTCCGGGTGCAGAAGATCGCGCCGGGGACGAATCACCGGATCACGAAGATCACAGCGCAGATACATCAGGATTCGTGGTATGCGGACAGCAACGGGCAAGTAACATCGGCGAGCGGAGGCCGTCGTCAGGGCAGCGCCGGAGCAGGCGTGCCGCGGCCGTTGCTGGGCGACCAACTGGACGCGAATGGCGACGCGCAGTTTGGCGTGCAGGAGTCCGTGACCACGGCCGACGACGGGACGGTGCAGACGAGCGTGCAGGTGAGCTTCGTGGCACCGTCGACTGTCGCGGTAAGCGGTCCGCAGATTCCGCTGGTGAGCCTGGCGGCGACGGTGGCGACCGGGGGCACGCTCGCGGGCGGGCAAACGCTGTACTACGGGATCGCGGGGGTGGATGGCGCGGGAAACGAGGGCGGGATGTCTTTTCTGGTGCGGGCAGCGACGACAGCCGACGGGAGCAGCGTGACGATCGGAGGGCTGAGTTTTTCGCCGGGCACGACCGGGTTTAGAGTGTACCGCGGCGTATCGCCGGCGCAACTGTTCCGGATCGCCAGCGTGGACGGGACCGCGGCAGAGTTCACGGACACGGGACTGAGCAAGCAACTGCAGGGGCCCACGGACGCGAACTTCGATCACGCGAATTTCTACTGGCGCCTGGAACTGCAGCCTGAATCGGCGGCGACGATTTACGGGGCAACGACGATCGGGAACGATGCGCTACAGATGACGGCGAACCGGTACCGGAACGCGATCGCGCGGATCACGCGGGGACGCGGGGCCGGGCAGGAGCAGTTGATCGCGGGGAACACGCCGACGACGCTGGCGCTGGCCTCGGCATGGACGGTGACGCCGGATGCAAGCAGCCACTTCGCGGTGGCGGAGGCGGGCTGGCAATTCGGCGCGGTAAGCAGCACAAGTCCGTTACAGTTTGGGATACCGAACCGTAGTGGCGAAACGGTGGAGATCCTGGGGCGCGCGGCAAACGCGGCGGGTGTGGAGTGCGCGGCGGAACTCTCGACTGTGACACGGTGGCAGATCGGGGGCGGCGGAGGTTCGGACGCGGACGTGCCTCCGGCGCCGTTTTTCGGCCTGGCGGCGGGGGCGAAGGGTGGAGGGGTTGAGTTGAGCGGCGTCTCGTTCAGTGACCTCACCAACACGCTCACGATTACGTCGGCGACCCTGACGCTACACTACTGGGACGAATTGGGCGGACGTCCGACACTGACGCTGGCGAGCGCGATGGGAGCAGCGGATACAGCAGCAGACCTGGCTTCCGCAGGTACGGCGACCGCGGGCAGCCTGATCCAAATCGATGGCGAAGTTCTGCGGGTGGACGCGGTGGAAAACAACGGGACGCGCTACCAGGTGACACGGGGACTGGAAGGCAGCACGGCCGCGGCGCACGCGGCGGCGGCCGCGGTGTACGGACTGACGGCGCGAACGGCGATTGCACCGTTCCCCGAAAACTTCTTCGGGAGTCCATACAGCGGAAGTTGGAGCTTCACGGTGGCGCTCCCGGATGCGCGCGTGGCTTACGCGGAACTGTTCGCGACCAACGCGCGAGGCAACAGCCCGAGCAGATCCGTATGCCTGACGAACACTGCGGACCGCGGATTGCGAACGCTTTCGGGCGGACAGTACTCGCTGCAGGTGGAAGGTTATCTGGCGGTGGAACAGGGAGCCACGCCGGCGCTGGTCGTGGAGACGACACACTCGGTGCGCGACGTGTTCGCGGTACTGGGAACTCCGGCGGACGCGGACGTGCAAGTGAGAGTCAACGCGGACGGATTGGCGTATTGCACGTTGACGGTGCCGGCGGGGCTGACGACATCGGCGGCGGTGAGCGGACTGACCCTGGGTCCGCTGTCAGGCGGAAGCAAAGTGACGCTGAGCGTGCTTTCAGTTGGACAGACGAATCCGGGGGCGGACCTGACGGTCCTGATCCGGCTGTGACGGAGCAATTGACGAAGCTCCGTCCGGACCGCGACTTGCAGTGTTACTTCGAGCGACCGTCGGCAGCGGCGGCGCTGAGCGGGGCGTCAGCGAGCGGGTTCACGATATCGGGATGCTGGCGGCAGCAGTTCGACTGGGCAGTGGTGGAATGGAACCGCGACAACGTGTTCGAGCATCCCCTGCTGCGCAACCTTCCAGACGGGAACCTTAGCGGGATCACGCTCTCCTACGAGGAGGCGCGGACGAATTGCGTGGCGCTGGATTCGACGCTGTATCCGACGGTGGACTGGCCGTATCTGCGTATCTGGACTGAGACGAGCGGCGCGGATCCATACCGGGTCCGCCTCAAGGATTACGCGACACCGGTCGAGGGCGGGTACGGAGCAGCAACGATCGAATTCGAATTACAGGGCACACCGAGCGCAGGGGACATCATCGAACTGGCATGGAGCGATCAGCACTTCAACTACCAGTTGAAGGGAACGGACACGCTGGCGACGGCGGCGGGGGCGCTGGCGGGGATCATCGCGGGTTTCGCGGGAACAAGCGGAGTGGACGCGACGGCGTCGGGTGGGCGGATTACGTTGAGCTATTCGGCGAGTGCGGGATCGAACGCCAACCGCATCGGGGTGTACGCTACGGTGCACGGGGCTGGCACGGAGACGTGGTCGCCGGGAGCGGGCCTGTTCAGCGGCGGAACTTCGCCGTCGCGGTGGCGGATCGCGCTCAGCTTCGCAGACCTGCGCGATGTGAACGGCGCGGTTGTACCGATGACAAACGTGCGCAAGATGCGGTGGACATGGGCGGCGGACCTGCGAGCGGCGAGCTTCGTACGCAGCGAGTTCGCGGTAGTGGTGAGCAACTGGACGGTAGGCGGATCGGGGACCGGGTATCAGGTTGCGGGACCGGGGAGCCGGCGGATCGAGGACGACGCTGTCGATGTGCGGTATCAGGGCGCGTGGACGGAAGCGCGCGGCAACTACTCGGGCGGGTCGATCCGGTGGACATCGACGCCAGGGTCATCGGTCGCGATTACCTATACGGCGAACGGATCGCACACGCTGCTGGTCGGGACGCGGCGTGCGGATTCGGGAGCGAGTGTCAGCGTTCAGGTGGATGGCGCGGGGGCGGCGCCGCTGGACCTGCACCTGGCGGGCGAAGACGTCCTCGTGCGGCTCTCGGTGGGCCAACTTCCGGCCGGCACACACACGGTAACGATGTCGCACGCGGGCGCCGGCGGGACCAACTTCTATTTCGACTTTCTGGAGATCGCATATCCGGCGAGCAATTTGCCTGAACTACCGGTATCGTCCGCGACGACGCTGGCAACGGACTGGGATACGGACCACTCGATCGCGTTGGCGGCGGAACGGACAGCCTGGATCGTGCAGAAACTCGGGTTTCGGGGCCGAGCCAATCATTACGTGGGCGCGCTGTGGTTCTATGAACTGACGCGTCCGGGACACAACTACGCGTCCGCGACGGTCACGTTTTCCGGAGTACCGGAATTCGGCAAGACGACCCAGATATCGCTGGGCGGCACGCCGATTTCGCATCTCAACCTGATCGGCGATACAGCAGCGACGATCGCAAAGTGCTTCGAGTTACTGATTAACGCGGGTTCGACCGGTGTCTGGGCGAACGCATCGGGCACGGTGCTGACGATCACGTCGCGCACAATGGGAGCGGCGGGGAACGGCATGACAATCACGGTGGACGCCGGGAGCACGGTGTTCACGGCCGCATCGAGCGGCGCGACTACGGGGGGCACGGACGGGCAGTGGCGGACGGACCTGGCGGCCTCACCGCGGATCAATCGCGCGGCGCGGGACTGGAGCGCGGCGTACTTCGCGGCGCTGAAGACCTACGGCATCGATTCGACGGCCTCGTTCAGCATGGAATTGCAGCACGGCGACGATAGCGTGACAGCGGGAATCGCACAGCGCTATTCGAACGGAGAAGCGGTGTGGCTGAACACGCCGGCGCTACAGACGAACTTCGGGCCACAGAGCACGGCGTTCTGGCGCGAAGTCTACGCGGAGATGGCGGCACTGATGACAGGGGCCGGGGTGCGTCCGTACCTGCAGTTCGGCGAGGTGCAGTGGTGGTACTTTCCCAACGCGACCAGCATGCCTTTTTACGATGCGTATACCACGAGCACGTTCCAGGCGCAGTACGGGCGGCCGATGGGTGTGATCGCGAGTCAAAATGCGGACCCGACGGCATACACGAAGGAGTGCGGATTTCTGCGCGGGCTGGTCGGCGCATTTACAGACGCGGTGATGGCGTTCGTGCGGCAGAGCAATCCAACGGCGAGGTTCGAGGTACTCTATCCCCCGGACGTGAACGACACCGCATTGAACACGGCAGTGAATCTTCCAGTGGCGAACTGGACGCCGTCCGTGCTGGATTGCCTGAAGACGGAGAACTTCACGTACACGGGGAATCGCGACCTGGACAAGGCGTGGGCCTCCGTGATGCTACCCATGCAACTGGGATTTCCGCCGGCGAAGAGCAGCCACCTGGTGGGGATCAGCGAATACACAACGCCGTGGGCCCGCGAGCAGCGGATCGCGGCAGGCCAGGGCCTGGATTGCGTGGTGCTGTTCGCGCTCGACCAGTTCTGCCTGATCGGCTACGCCGTCCGGCTGGGGCGCGGAGCGCGGCGATCGCTGTTTCAGGGCAGCTAAAGGGTGATGCCGCCGTCGACGCAGAGCACCTGGCCGGTGATGTAGTTGTCCGGTTCGAGGAAGAAGCGGATCGCGCGCGCGACGTCGTGCGCGCGGCCGAACCGCGCGAGAGTGCCGTCCTGAACGAAGCGATCGTACTTGCCGGCCGCGATGCTGGCCTCGGCCATTCCGGCAGCGGTGATGCCGGGGCTGACCACGTTAATCCGGATGTTCGCGGCGCCGCGATATTCGCGGGCGAGAATCCGCGCGGCGTGCTGGATCGCGGCTTTCTGCGCGGCATAGACGGTGGATCCGGGAAACAGCGCGTTGGCCTGCATGGTGGAGAGGAGCACGATCGCGCCGGGAGTGGATGCGGCGTGCATGCGCCGAGCTGCTTCGCGAGCGAACAGGATCGGGCCAAGGTAGTTCGCGTCGTGGGAGCGTTGCATGGCGGACTCGATCCGCTCCGGATCGGCGACGCGCGCGGGATCGCCGGCCAGAACGACAACGGCGTAGAGCGCGGGTGAGGCATCGAGGAGGCGGATACGGCCGGCCTCGGTCGTGAGATCGGCCTGCACGACTGTGGTCGATGCCTCCCACCGCGCGGCACGATCCCGATTGGTGCGGTAGCCGACGGTCACGCGCGCGCCTTCGGCGACAAGCAGTTCGGTAATCGCGGATCCAATGCCGCCGGCACCTCCCGCCAGGATCACTTCCCTTCCCCGCAGCGAATCAGGCATCGGCGACGTCCTTGTCGAGAGCGATGTAGCCGCAGGCGACGACGACCAGGAACATGGTCAGCACCTCGCTGTCTCCGAGGTTCAGTTCGACAAAGCCCTCGGCCAGCGTAGCCAGCACCACTGCGATCCCTCCGTGGAGCAGGTAGCGGCGCGGACCGGGCACGGCCGGCAGCAGGCGCAAGCCACGCCAGAAATCGAAGATGATCCGGCCCAGCAGCCACATGAGCACGAGCATCGTCGGGATGCCGCGCTCGGCGGCGTAGTGCAGGTAGATGTTGTGCAGGTGGCCGTACCATCCCGACGGCAGCGGACGCGGCACATCGGCGGGCACGTATTCCTCAAAGTGGATCTTGACGCCTTCGGGGCCGAGACCAAGCCATGGATGCCGTTCGATCATCTGAGCTCCCGTGCGCCAGGTGACGATGCGGAACTGATTGGAGTCCACGCCCCGGGGCTGAAAGATGGACGTGAAGCGTTCGCGGATCGCTCCGGGCGAAACCGCGATGGCGAGGAGCGCCGCGGCGGGGATCGCCGCAACCAGCCAGCGGCGCCAGAACCAGCACAGGTAGAGTACAGCCACCGCCACCGCGATCCAGATACCGCGGGTTTCGCCAAGTACGATGGCGACAGCGATGAGCACTCCGCAGACGACCCACACACTCGCGCGGCGGATGCGTCCGCCGAACAACAGCATCGCGGCGAGCATGAGAAAGGCGAACATCTCTTCGGCGGAATAGGTGTTCCAATGGCTCGTGAAGCCTGTGATGCGCTCGCCCACGTAATAGTCGTAGAAATTGCGGCCGAGGCGGTGTGCCTCCTGCACTTTCTGTACGAACTGGACGCAGCCGCGGACCGCGGTGATCGCGCCGAGGCCGGCCCACGTCAGGAACAGCCAGCGGATCATACGTAGGCTGCGCAGAAGTGAAAACACCACCAGCAATTCAAGAAACACATAGAACTTCCGCACCTGCGGAAGCCCGGCCTGAATATCGCCCGAGAAGGCAAGGGAGATCAAGGTGCCGAGCATGAATAGCGAGAGCGGCAGCCAGATGCGCGGCAGGCGGAGCTTTTCACCGGAGGCCAGCAGCGCGGCGAAGGACAGCGCCAGCAGGATCTGCGACGGCGCGATTCCGAGCATGATCGAAGCGGCCGAGCCGAACGCAAGCCAGCGGGCAGTCCGCAACATTGCCGATTCCTGCGGGTTCATCGGTATCGCTCTTCAGTATGGCAGAGTGCGGCGCAGGTCACTCGTAACGGAGCGCTTCCACGGGATCCAGACGCGCCGCGCGGCTCGCCGGCCAGATCCCGAAAAACAGCCCCACCGCCACCGAGACTCCGACCCCGCTCGCCGCAGCCCAGAAGGGCACCGCGGTGGGCAGCGAGGGAAACACCAGCCCCGCCGCGCGCGAGATCAGCCACCCCAGCGCAAGCCCGAAAATGCCGCCAAG
>JAFDVU010000254.1 GCA_018268835.1 Acidobacteriota bacterium
CGCGGCGCGGGTTCCGCCGAAGAGGTCACCAGCCCCACGTTCACCCTGATTCACGAGTACGCGCCGGATTTCTACCACATCGACCTGTACCGGCTGGATGAGGCGCGCGAGGTGGCGACCCTGGGGCTCGACGAACTGTTCGACCGCGACGCTCTGGTGCTGGTCGAGTGGGGCGAGCGTTTCCCGGAATTGATGCCGGCGAGCCGCACCGAGATCCGCATCCGCCGTAACCCGGATGAAACCCGGGAGATCGAAGTCACCCGCGTGAATCCGGTACGATGAACGGTATGAGCGAGAACGGCCTGCCTTGCATCGACCTGCTGGAAGCCACGCCCGCCATCCTGCGCGATCTGATGGGCGGATTGGACGACGAGGACGTGCGCTGGAAACCGGCTCCGGACCGCTTCAGCATCGGCGAGGTGCTGGCGCACCTGAGTCACTCCGAGGGCCACTGCTACGCCGCGCGCCTGGACCTATTCCTGGCCGGCGGCGATCAGAGGCTGGAACCGGACGATGCCGCCGCGCACGCGGAGTTGTACGCCCGCGCCGATCCGGAGGACGCGTTCGATCACTTCGAGGATCAGCGCGCCACCAACCTGGAGACGCTGGGCAACCTGACCGCGGAGGACCTGAAGCGCACCGCGGTGCACGCCACGGTAGGGCGGGTGACGCTGGGCGAGATGCTGCACGAGTGGGCGCTGCACGACCTGGGGCACATCCGCCAGGTGGCCGAACTTGTGCGGGCTCGAAAGTATCTGCCGGGTGCGGGGCCGTTCGCTTCGTTCTATAACCTCAAACCATGACGATTCGCGGAGTTCTCCTTCTTCTCGCGGCCGCGGCTTCGCTCGGCGCGCAGACCTTCATTCAGATGTCCGACCCGCAGTTCGGGATGTTCGAAAAGGACGCCGGCTTCGCGCACGAGACCGCTAACTTTGAGTTCGCGATCGCGGCGGCGAACCGGATCCAGCCGGCGTTCGTGATGGTGACCGGCGACTTGACCAACAAGCCGGGGGACGCGGCGCAGATCGCCGAGTTCCATCGCATCGCCGGGAAGCTGGACAGCAGGATCCGGCTCTACACCGTGCCCGGAAATCATGACGTGGGCAATGAGCCGACCGCGGCGTCGCTGGCCGCCTACCGGAAGAATTACGGCAAGGACTACTACAGCTTTCGCGCCGGCGAGATCTACGGGATCGTGCTGAATTCGAACCTGGAGAAGGGGACGAAAGACGTGCCCGCGGAGGCGGCGAAGATGGAGGCCTGGTTCCGCGCGGAACTGGGCACGGCGAAACGATCGGGCGCGAAGCACATCATCGTGTTCCAGCACATTCCGCTCTTCATGAAGGAGTCGGGCGAACCGGATCAGTACTTCAACATCGAGGCGGATGTACGCGCGCGGTATCTGAAGCTGATGCACGAGTACGGGGTGAAAGAGGTCTTCGCCGGCCACTATCACCGCAACGAACTGGGCCGGGACGGCGATCTGGAAATGGTGACCACGGGACCGGTGGGGACGCCGCTCGGCGGGGCGCGCAGCGGCATCCGGGTGGTCACGGTGGACGACAAGGGCGTCAGCCACCGCTACTACGACTTCGGCGACCTGCCGTAGGGCCGGCACTCAGCGGATCGCGAGCGCGGGCGCGGCGGCGGAACGGCGCGGCGCAAGCATGGCGGCGGCGATGGCGCCGAGGGGCAGCACCTGGGCCGCGGCCCCGAGTTCGACGGCTTCGCGGGGCATGCCGTAGACCACGCACGTGGCTTCGTCCTGGGCGATGGTGTGGGCGCCCGCCTTGCGGAGTTTCAACAGGCCCTGGGCACCGTCGGCTCCCATTCCGGTGAGCAGCACCGCGACCGTGTTCGCGCCCGCGGATTCCGCCACACTGGCGAAGAGCACGTCCACCGAGGGCCGCTGGTAGCAGACCTTGGGACCGGTCTTGACCTGCACGTAATAACGTTCGCCGGCGCGGCGCAGGAGCATGTGAAAATCCCCGGGTGCGACCAGTGCCAGTCCGGGGCGGACCTGGTCGCTATCGCCGGCCTCGCGCACTTCGATGGCGCAGATTTCGTTGAGGCGGCTGGCAAAGGCCCGGGAGAAGACCGGGGGGATGTGCTGCGCGATGACGATCGGGGGGCTGTCCTTGGGGAGTTTCGTCAGGACGGCGGCGATGGCCTCGGTGCCGCCGGTGCTGGCCCCGATGGCGATCAGGCTGCCGGGTGGCAATGCGTTGCGCGGTGCAAGAGCGGGCGGGGCCGGTTGAGCGGTGGCCGGCGCCGGTACCGAGGGGGACAGGGGGAACCCGACGCCCGGGAGAGAGGCCGCTTCCGGCGCCGGGCGGCGCAGGCGGGCGCAGGCCGCGGCGCGGATCTTGGCGGCCAAGGTGGCGCGCAGATCGCCCACCGAGTAGGGACCGCCGGGCTTGGCCAATACCTCCACGGCGCCCAGTTCCAGAGCCTGTATGGCGGCGCGGCAACTGGGCTGCGCCAGCGAACTGATCACCACGGCCGGCAGCGGGTGGAAGTGCATCAGCTTGCGCAGGAAGGTCAGCCCGTCCATGCGCGGCATCTCGATGTCGAGCGTGATGACGTCCGGCTTGAGGGACACGATCTTGTCGCGGGCGATGAAAGGATCCGGCGCCGTGCCCACTACCTCCAGGTCCGGTTCGCCGGAGAGCGTCTCGGAGAGGATCTTGCGCACGATGGCGGAATCGTCGACGATCAGGACGCGGATTCGGCGCACGGGCATGCGGCCCTCTCCATGCGGATCTCCGCGCGCAGCAGACCGGCTCCCAGCGCCGCCTGAAAGCCTGCCTCGGCAGGCGGCCGCGGGGCTTCATCCGAAGACACGATCCGCGGCTCTTCCAAGCGGAACGTACCGCTGCTCTCGATCCGGCTGAGCACCGATCCGCAGATCATGTTGGCCAGTTCGCAGACGACCTGATGCATCTGCTCGGCGGTCAACTCCTCGGGGTCCTCGCCGAGAAAATCGGCCGCGGCCGATCGCGCGGCGTCCAGGTCCAGAACGAGATCGAACGATCCCGACGGATCGCCCTCGAAGATGACCTGGGCGTGAATATCGCGCGGAGGCGCGACTTCCTGCTCCGGCTCCACCAGGTCGGCGAAGAACATCTTCTCCAGTACTTCCTTTACGGATTCGGCCAGGACCGCATCCATCCAGTTTTCACTCACAGGGCACCCCCAAGGTTCGCTCCAACTCGGCGCGCAGCGTCTCCGGTACGAAGGGCTTGGTCACGTAGCCCCGGGCACCGAGAGCGAGCAGGCGTTCGATGCGGTTGCGCGTGGCGTCGGTCGAGACCACGATGGCCGGAATCGTCTTGAGCATGTCGTCGGCGGCCAGACGGCGCAGGAATTCCTCGCCGTCCACGACCGGCATGTTGATGTCGGTGAGGATCGCGTCTACCCATTCAGAGCGGAGGGTTTCGAGCGCCTCCTCTCCGTTTGAAGCTTCAAAGCACTCCGACAACTCGAAGCCGGAGAGCAGGATCACCCGCTTGACGAACGCACGCATCACCGGCGAGTCATCCGCGATTAAGACCCGGTAGGCCATTGGCTCCTCCTTTCTCCGGGAACGCAGAGCGAATCTGCGGCCCGTTTCTCTCCTGGGGCCGCGGGAGAGCAGACGCGCTGCCGGCCCGCCAGGAACCCGGTGTCCACCGCGGCGCGCCTCCGTTTGCCGGCGGGGCCTGGGTTGCGGCCGGAGCGGGAGCGCGCTCGCCGCCGGGGCCGGACGCGTCCGCCGGCGCGGTTGCGCGGGCCGCCTGGGGCCGGGGAAATCCCGCGACCAGTTCCTTCTGGCCGCTGCCGGTCTGCAGCCACAATCGCCCGCTGCCGACCTCCAGGCGGACGGTGCGCGATTGGTCTCCGCCGACCTCCTCCCCGCTGAGCAGAATGCCGGCCTTCCAGAGGATCTTGCGCAGCGCCTGGTGATTGCGCTTGCCGATATCGAAGACGTTGTTGGGGTCCATGATCGAGGCGCCGCCGGCCGCGTGAGCCACCAGTTGGCGCTTGCTCGCTCCCTTGGCGCACACCTGCTCGATAAGCAGCGGGATGCCGGTATCGGCGAACATGAACGGGTTCTCGCGTCCGCGCGCGGGATCGATGGCCGAGTCCGGCAGCATGTAATGCAGCAGTCCGCCGACCCCCACCCTGGAGTCGTAGACGGAGAGCCCGATACAGGAACCCAGCGCGAACGTCGCCAGGACCTGACCGGCTTCGGAGGCGACCCGGCAGTCCGCCATTCCTACCACGATTTGTTCCACCGCCCCTCGCTTCCCGGCTTGCGATAGACCGCCGGCCTGATGTATTCCAGTTTGTGCTCCACGCGCGTCAGGCTCTCGGCGTGACCGACAAAGAGATAGCCGCCCGGCTCCAGATGTTCGGCCAGCCGGGCCACCACCTTCTGTTGAGTGTCACGGTCGAAGTAGATCATTACGTTGCGGCAGAAGATCACCGGAAACGGGCGGGCCCAGGAACAGCTCTCCAGCAGATTGATGCGCCGGAAGGTGGCCTGCGCGCGCAGCGCGGGCACCACCACATAATCGGTCGAGGGAGGCGGCGCCGGCGTGAAATAGCGGCTGAGCCATTGCGGCGGGATCCCCTGGCAGCGTTCGCGGGGATAGCGGGCCGCCTGCGCGAAGGCCAGCGCCTTGTTGGAAATGTCGCTGGCGGCGATCCGCACCCTGCGCCCGGCCAGGGCCTCGTTGAGCACCATGGCCAGGGTCCAGACCTCTTCGCCGGTCGAACACGCGGCGCTCCAGAGGTCGATTCCGTCGCGCGCGGTGAGAAGGGGCAGCACCTGGGCGCGCAGGAACTCGAAGTGGTCGGGTTCGCGCAGGAACGCGGTATGGTTCGTGGCCAGGGCGTCGATCATGGCCAGCAGCGATTCCCCGGTGCGGTCGGCAACAATGCTGCGGTAATAATCCTGGAAGCTGCGGTGGCCGCCGGCGCGCGCCAGACGGCGCAGACGGGCCGAAACCAGTTCCTCCTTGCCCTGCTTGAGGTCGAGCCCGAAGGTCTTGTAGGCCAGTTGGCGGATCTGTTCGAATTCGCTCTGCGTCAGCGGCATCACATCGCCGGCGGAAAGGTCAAGCTTCGTTGGCATTGGTTCTTTCCTTGTAGAGGCGGTCGAGATCGAGAATCAGCCCCACTCGGCCGTCACCCAGGATGGCGCCGCCGGCGATGCCGGGGGAGTCTTTGAACATCTCGCCGAGGGCCTTGATCACCACCTCCTGCTTGCCGATCACTTCATCGACCAGCACGCAGAAACGGCGGCTTTCGACCTCGGCGACAATCAGCACGCCGTTGACGGGTTCCTCGGCCCTGGGGCGCACGGCGAAGACGCGGTAGAGCCGCGCCACGGGCAGCAGCGAGCCGCGCACCAGCGCCATCTCGGCTTTGCCCTGCACGGTCCAGACAGTTTCCGGGCCTGGCCGGAACAATTCGCGCACCGCAAACAGCGGCACGATGTAGCGTTCCTGGCCGACCCCCACCACCAGTCCTTCGATGATCGCGAGGGTGAGCGGCAGTTTCAGCAGGAAGGTGGCGCCCTGGCCGAGCACGGAGCGGATCTCGATGCGGCCGCGCAGCTTTTCAATGTGGCGGCGCACCACGTCCATGCCGACACCGCGGCCGCTGACGCTGGTCACCTGGGCGGCGGTCGAGAAGCCGGGTTCGAAAATCAGGTTGAAGACGTCGTTGTCGCTCATCCCCTCGCCGGAAGCCACCAGCCCCTTGCTGACGGCTTTGGCCAGAATCTTCTCGCGGTCCAACCCGCGCCCGTCGTCAGTCACCTCGATGACGACCTGGCCGGCCTGGTGGGCGGCGCGCAGCAGCAGGCGGGCGGCGGCGGGCTTTCCGGCGCGCTCGCGGTCCGGGACGGACTCGATGCCGTGATCGACGGCGTTGCGCACCATGTGCATGAGCGGGTCGGCCAGTTCCTCGACGATGGTGCGGTCCAGTTCGATGTCGTCGCCCTGGGTTTCCATCTCGATGTGCTTGTCGAACTGGCGGGAGAGGTCGCGCACCAGTCGCGCCATGCGGCGGAAGAGCGGACCGACCGGTACCAGTCGCATGGACATAGCGGTCTTCTGCAACTCGGCCGTGATGCGTCCGAGGTGGCTGATTTTGCGCTGCAGGCTGGGACTCTTGATGGCGCTGAGTTCGCCGTCGTGGCGTACCAGGCTCTCGGCGATGACCATTTCGCCGGCCATATCCACCAGGTAATCCAGCTTGGCCGTGTCGACCTTCACCGACATGGCCTCACCCATGCGCTGGGACGCGGCGGCAGCCTCCGGCCGGGAGGACGCGGCGGCAGCCGGACCGGCCGGAGCCGGTTCGGCCTCTGGAACCGAGGCCGGTGCCTCGGCCGCCACCGGCGCGGGCGCCGGGAGCGCGACGGTCTCCACCGGCGGAACCGGCGCGGCCGGGGCGTTGGAATGGAGCAGCGCGGCCAGGCGCGCCAACAGCGGTTGAGGCATCGCCGGCGGCTGCGAGGCGATCCCGCGCAGCGCAGCCTGAAGATGCGCCAGCCACTGGCGCAGGTGGTCGGCACTGGCCAGAATGGCGTCGATGGCGTCGCCGGCGACCACCAGTTCGCCGTTGCGGGCGCGGTCCAGAACGGCCTCGACCTCGTGGGCCAGTTTCTGCACGTCCCACAGTTCGAGGAAGCCGGCCAGTCCCTTGATGGTGTGGAATCCGCGGAAGGCCGCGTGCAGCGCCTCCGAATCGCCGGGGTCGCGTTCGAGGGTCAGTACCTGAGTCTCTACGTTGGCCAGGTGTTCGCTGCTCTCCATGATGAAGTCGTTCATCAGCTCCGGATCCTGGGCTGGAGAAGCGGGCGAAGGCGCGGGCGCCGCTGCCGCCTGCGGCGCGGCGGACTGTTCGAGGGCGATCTGTAGAGCCGCCAGACCCTCGCCGAGCACTGCCGCCGGCGTCGCCGCCGATGGCAGAGCCTGGATCAGGGCCGCGGCGGCCGAGGCGACTTCCGTCGCCCGGTCGCGCAGGGCGCGGTCGCGGATGCGTTCGAGCGAGTTCAGACAGGCCAGGGCCGCGGCCGGCCCTTCGGAGTCGGCCATGACGAGGCTCAGCGCCAGCTCGTCAATCTGTTCTTTCAATTCCGCCAGTTGCGCCACAGTTCACCTCGTCTCGCGTTCGCCGGTACCGCCCTGGAGTGGACGTCCGGAGCCATGGGAACCGCCGCGCGCGCGGCCGCGAACCGGCCGCACCCGGACCGGCGCGAACTGCGGCGCGGGTTGCGCCGGGCCCCCGCCTTGGGACTTCTCGATCGCCGTGTTCAACGCCAGCAGGCTGGAAAGGAATGCGGCTGCTTCGCGATCCGGGGAGATGCCCGGGCTCTTCGGACTGGAAAAATCTCGATCGGTCATAACTGGAGTTCTCTCTCTCTCGGCAGGGATGAGATTCAGCGGCGGTCAGCGGATCATGGAGCCCAGGCTGTGCAGTTCCTGGGTGGAGAGGACCTGGTCGATATCGAGAAGGATTTTGACCTTGCCTTTGACCTTGGCCATACCCAGCAGATACCGCACCCCGGCCTCTTCGCCAAAGTCGGGAGTATCCTCGATCTCCTGTCCGGTCAGGTTGAGGACCTCCGACACGCCATCCACCACGATCCCGATCAGCACTGGACCGGATTCTCCCTGTACCTGGGT
>JAFDVU010000255.1 GCA_018268835.1 Acidobacteriota bacterium
ATCAACTTCCTCAGCGCGACGTTCCCCAATCCGTTCTATCCGCTGCCCGGTTCGAACATCGCAGGAACCACGGTGTCGCGGAGCCAACTGCTCCTGCCGTATCCCGAATTCACCAGCATCACGGGGGACGAGCCGCAAGGCTACTCGTGGTATCACTCCTTGCAGGTTGTGATGGAACGGCGATTCCAGCAGGGGTTCACCATCCAGGGCAACTACACGTTCTCGAAGATGATGGAGGCGACGGGGTACCTGAACGCGGGCGACGCGATGCCGGAGAAAGTGATCTCCGACCTCGACCGTACACACCGCGTGTCGCTCAGCGGGATTTACGAGTTGCCGTTCGGCAAGGGGAAACCGTTGCTCTCCGCGGCGAATCCGCTGGTGCGGCAGGTGGTGGGTGGGTGGCAGGTGCAACTCACGGCGCAAATGAACACCGGGGCGCCGCTGAGCTTCGGCAACGCGCTGCTTGTAAGCGACGTTACCAATCTGCCGGCTGCCGGCCAGACGCTCGACCGGTGGTTCAATATCGACGCGTTCAACCGCAATTCCACGCAACAGTTGGCTTCCAACCTGCGCACGCTCTCGACGCGCTTCTCCGGCGTGCGCGCCCCGGGAGTGGAGGACTGGGACATCTCCGCGGTCAAGAACTTCACCTTCCACGAGAAGTGGCGGCTGCAGTTCCGGGCGGAGGCGCTCAACGCCCTGAACCACTCGAACCTCAATCCGCCGAACACGACACCTACCAGTACCCTGTTCGGAAAAATCACGTCGACCCCGGGTTACCCGCGGTTCATCCACTTCGGCCTGAAGCTGACGTACTAGGAGACATCATGCATCGACGGGCATTTCTGGCCGGTCTCGCCGGAGGAGCGCTCTCCATGCGCGCGCTGGCGGCGGCCAAAACCAACTTCGTCTTCATCCTGGCGGACGATTTCGGATGGCGGGACTTGGGCTGCTACGGGAACCCGTATTTCGCCACGCCGAACATCGACCGGCTGGCGTCACAGGGCGCGAGGTTCACCAATGCGTATGCGGCGTGTCCGGTCTGCTCGCCCACCCGCGCCAGCATCATGACGGGGAAGTTTCCGGCGCGCACGGGAGTGACGGATTGGATTCCGGGGCGGCAGTCCGACCCCAAAGGGCCGGTGATCACGCCGCACACGGCCAACGAACTGAAGCTCTCGGAGACGACGATCGCCGAGCGGCTCAAGCCCGCCGGATATCGCAGCGCAAGTATCGGCAAGTGGCACCTCGGCGGGGAGGGCTACCTGCCTACCGACCAGGGCTTCGACGTCAACATCGGCGGCAATCAGAGCGGGAGTCCGCCGCGGAGCCCGAAGCCGTACTTCGGACCGTTCGAACTGCCGAATCTGAAGGCGGGTCCGGGTGAGTTCCTAACAGAGAGGCTGACACAGGCGGCGGAAGGCTTCATCGCGCAGAACAAGGCGAATCCGTTCCTGGTGTACCTGGCGCACTACACGGTTCACATCCCGCTGGGAGCGCGCGATGCCGACGTGGAACGTCACCGGGAGAAGGCGAAGGGCCGCTACAACCCGGTGTACGCGGCGATGGTGGAGAGCCTGGACGAAAGCGTGGGAGGCGTGCTGGAGGAGATCGACCGGGCCGGAGTGGCGGACCGCACCATGGTGGTGTTCTTCTCCGACAATGGAGGCCTTCGCTACGAAGGAAAATCCAGGCAGCCGGTGACGGACAATTCGCCTTTGCGCGCGGGGAAGGGTCATCTGTACGAAGGCGGCATCCGCGAGCCGCTGATTGTGCGCTACCCGGGAGTGGTCAAGCCGGGTTCCGTGATCGATACGCCGGTATGCAGCGTCGATGTGTACCCGACGTTCTGCGACGTGGCGGGAGTGAAGCCGGGCGATGTGGACGGCGTGAGCCTGCTGCCTCTGCTGCGCGGCGGCAGACTGCGGCCGCGGCCCCTCTTCTGGCACTATCCGCACTATTCCAATCAGGGAGGGGAACCGGGCAGCGCGATTCGGGAAGGCGACTGGAAACTGATCGAGTTCCTGAGCGACGGCCGGCGCGAACTCTTCAATCTCAAAGACGACATCGGCGAGAAAGTGAACCTGGTGGAGGCGCGTCCGGACATTGCCAGGAAACTTTCGGCGGAATTGGACGCGTGGCGAAAGAAGGCCGGCGCGATCATGCCCGCCAAGAATCCGAACGCCGACCCCAACTGGCCCGGGTTCCAACTGACCGGCGACCAGAAGCCGACGCCGCCGGCGAGGTAGAGGCGGGATCTGCTTAGATGGGTAGATGTCTCAATCGATATCGATCCTGCTGTTGGTGTTGGCGGCCGCGCTGGAAGCGCTGGGCGATGCGGTAGTTCGGAAGGGGATGCATGCCGCGGGGTGGCAGCGCGCGCTGTTGTATACGGCGGGCGCGCTGGTGCTGTTCCTCTACGGGTGGACGGTGAACCGGCCGCCGTGGAAGTTTGGGGAGTTGCTGGGGCTCTACGTGGTGTTCTTCTTCCTGCTGGCGCAGGCGATCTCCGCCGTGTTGTTCCACGAGTATCCGACGCGGGCGGTGTGGATCGGCGGGGCGTTCATCGCGACCGGGGGTGCGATCATCGCGGTGGCGCGGTGAGGGGCTGAACGAGGAGCGCGGCGCGTTTCCGCGCCGCGCATCGGGCGGGGGGAGGCGTCACAGTCCGGCCGGGGTCACGAGTTCGCACATGGTCTGGAAGGCTTCCAGGTGGTTGAAGGAGGCGTTGAGCAGGTTGGTGTAGACCCGCTTGAGATCGAGTTTGGCCGTGGCGGAGAGGGCCGTCTGGAGGTCGGCAATGTCCCTGGTTTCGATGAGGGCACCGGCTTCGAGCGCGTCCTGGGCGGAGAGCATACCCTTCGCGATCAGGTCATTGTAGAGGGAGATGAAGGTGGGGTTGGTGTAGACGCCGGGGGCGGTGTTCTGCGCGGGGTCGGGCACGCCGTAGCGGGTCAGCAGGGTGCCGACGGCATCGAAGTGAGTCTGTTCGCTTTCGGCGATGTTCTTGAAGACGGTGAGGTTCCACTTCTTGTAGAGTTCCTGGTAGACGTCGCGGGCGAGCTTTTCCTCTTCACGCATGAAGGTGAGGCTCTGCGCTTCGGCGGCGGTGAGCGGCACAACGGCCGTAACGGTGCCGGCGGCGGGGGGACGTCCGGGCTGAGCGGTTGCGGTGACGGCGAAGGCCAGGAGGATCGCGATCAGCGCGAAGGTGGCCGTGGATTTCGTCAGTTGGGTGAGGGTGTACATTTGATTTCCTTTTGTGGTCGAGTGACTCGACTCGCGGTAGGGGAGTGCACTCGGACGGCCAGAACCCGGGGCGGCCGGGACGCGCGCGCGCAAGTTCGCGCGGGGCAACGTGTTGTGCCGATCCCCGAGGGAGGCGTGAGGAGTTGGCCGGCATGGTAAACCGCGCATGGGCTGCGTGCAGGGCGGTTTCTTCGCGCATGATTTGCGTCCCGGGCGAGGCTGGACTATTCTCGAAAAATATTCCGCCGGGGTGTCGAAAACCGGCGGCGTGCTCCGACTTAGGGGTGAGCGCGCGCCAGAGCGCGTGCAAAGGAAAGGAGCGATAGAAGCGTGAAGTACATTCTGATGATGAACACCATGCGGGCCGGAGAAGGGGTGCCGCAATGGCCGCAGAAGGACCTTCAGGCGCACATTGGATTTATGATGGGCCTCAACCGGGGGCTGCGCGAGTCCGGGGAACTGGTGGCGGCCGAGGGGCTCGGATTTCCCGATCAGGCGAAGGTGGTGCGGGCGGGGAAGGACGGGATGCCGGCGACGGACGGCGTGTTTCCGGAGGGCAAGGAGTTTCTGGCCGGGTTCTGGATTGTGGATGTGGAGTCGGCGGAGCGGGCGTACGCGATCGCGGCGCGGATATCGGCGGCGCCGGGGCCGGGCGGCGCGCCGTTGAACATGCCGGTGGAGGTACGGCCGGTGATGAGCGCTCCACCGCCGGAGATGATGTGAGGGCGGCGGGGAGCGGGCTCCGCCGGTAGCGGGATGGCGCCGGCGACGGAATCCACACTGCGGGAACTGGCTCCGCAGGTGCTGGGGGCGGTGGTGCGGCGGTATCGCGAGTTCGCCGCGGCGGAGGATGCGGTGCAGGAGGCGCTGCTGGCGGCGGCGGTGCAGTGGCCGCGGGACGGCGTGCCGGAGAATCCGCGGGGGTGGCTGATTCAGGTGGCGGCGCGGCGCATGACCGACTACGTGCGCGGCGAAATCGCGCGCCGGCGTCGCGAGGCCGCGGCGGCCGTGGAGCCGGAACGCGCGCCGGAGGGCGACGACACGCTGATCCTGCTGTTCCTGTGCTGCCATCCGGCGCTGAGTCCGTCGTCGGCGATCGCGCTGACGTTGCGCGCGGTGGGCGGGCTGACGACGGCCGAAATCGCACGGGCGTATCTGGTGCCGGAGGCGACGATGGCGCAGCGCATCAGCCGGGCCAAGCAGAGTATCAAGGCGTCCGGCGTACCGTTCCGTTTGCCGGAGCGCCACGAGCGGGCACAGAGGCTGCGCAGCGTGTTGCACGTGCTCTACCTGATTTTCAACGAAGGGTACACGAGCAGCGGGGGTGCGCAGTTGCAGCGCGTGGAACTGGCGCGGGAGGCGATCCGGCTGGCGCGCGCGACGCACGCGGCGATGGCGGAGGATCCCGAGGTCGGGGGGTTGCTGGCGCTGATGCTGCTGACCGATGCGCGGCGCGCCGCGCGCACCGGGCCCGGCGAAGAACTGATTCCGCTGACGCGGCAGGACCGCTCGTTGTGGGACCGGGGGCAGATCGAAGAGGGCGTGGCGCTGCTCACGGCGGCGCTGGCGAAAGGGGCCGTGGGCGCGTACCAATTGCAGGCGGCGATCGCGGCGGTACACGACGAGGCGGCGCGGGCGGAGGACACGGGCTGGCCGCAGATCCTGGCGTTGTACGACTTGCTGAAGCCGATGGCGGACAACCCCATGGTGGAACTGAATCGCGCGATCGCCGCGGCCATGGTTCACGGCGCGGGGTACGGGTTGGGGCTGCTGGCCGCGCTGGAAGGGGATCCGCGGATCGCGCAGCATCACCGGCTGCACGCGGTGCGCGCGCACCTGCTGGAGATGGCCGGCGACGCTCGCGGCGCGATCGGGCAATACCGCACGGCGGCGGCGCGGACGACGAGCGTGCCGGAGCGCAACTACCTGATGGCGCAGGCGGCGCGGCTCTCCGAATCCCTGGCGGAGTGAGAGGACGCTACTGCAACTGCACCACGAGGGTGACGGTGGCGCTGACCTTGACTGTGCCGGTTTCCATGGGCGTGGACACGCCGGCTCCGGCGGCCGCGCCCGATACCGCGACCGGAGTATAGGAGCCGCCTTCCTGAGCGGAGAGTACGGGTCCAACGGTGCCGCCGAGTCCGCCGGCGATGGCGCCGGCGTGGGCCACGGCCTGCTTGGCGGCGGCGGCGAGCGCCTGCTGCATGAAGGGGTCGGAATTCTGCAGGCCGAAACTGATGCCGCTGACCGAGTTGGCGCCGGCGCCGTTGGCGGCATCGATGAGCTTGCCGAGGATGGAGAGATCGGTGGCGGTGACGTGCAGGGTGTTGTTGGTGGTGTACCCGCTGATGGTGGAGGAGTTGGGCACGTAGCGCGGGCTGACCGAGTAATATTGGGTCTGGATGGTGCCGTTGCCGGCGAGCACGGTCTTGAGGGCGTTGATGACGGCGCTGGTCTGAATGGCGTTCTGCGCGGCGGAATCCTGCGCGGTGGCGCCGGTGGTGACGACTCCGACGTCGAGCGAAGCCTGGTCGGGATTCGCGGTCACGGTGGCGGTGCCGGTGGCCTGAATGGTCCGGTTGGTCTGCGCCGCGGCAAGCGCGGCGAGAGCGAGAAGTAAGATACAAACGCGACGCAGCATGACCCAAGCATAGGCCTCGGGGCGGCCCCTGGGAAGGGGGGCTTCGGAATGCCGCAAAGCGGTCATGCAAAGTTTGCGAGAGCTTACAGAACCGCCGCAACTCAAGCTGCGTACGGTTGTTTATACCAACCAGAGGGTAAGAGATGCGTAACCGTCTGATTGGGGCGCTGGCCGCGGCGTTGACGCTGGCGGCTTTCACTGGGCTGAATGCGGCGGATCAGAAGAAGCACGCTGCGGAGGCCAGACAGTTCCTCAAACCGATTCCGGGCGACGAAAGGATCCTGCAGGCGCTGAACCGGCTGACGTTCGGGCCGCGTCCGGGCGACGTCGAGGATGTGAAAGCCATGGGGTTGAAGGAGTGGATCGACCGCCAGCTTCACCCCGCGCGGATCGCCGAGAATCCGGTGCTCGAAGAAAAGCTGAAGTACCTGGATACGCTGTCGATGAGCAGCGGGGAACTGGTACGGAACTATCCGACGCCGCAGATTGCGAAGCAGATGATGGAAGGACGCATCCCGTTCCCACAGGATCCCGGCCGCAGGCTGCTGTTGACGAAGGTGGTGGAAAAGTACGAAAAGCGGCAGGCGGCGGGCGGGGATCCCAACGCGGCGCCGAATCCGAACGCGCCGGACGTCAAGGCATTGAGCGAGGTGCTCACGCCGGCTGAGATGCGGACGCTGCGGCAGGGGTCGCCCCAGGATCGGGTGGCGGCGTTTCTGGCGCTGCCCGCGGACAAGCGGGACGAGGTGATCGCCGCGCTGCCGCAGCGCATGCGGCAGGGGTTGATCATGGCCGCGCCGCCGGACGTGCGCCGCCGGCTGGAGATGGCGGCGGGTCCGCAGCAGATGGTGGCGCGCGACCTGACGGAGGGCAAGCTGCTGCGCGCGGTGTACAGCAACCGGCAGTTGGAAGAGGTGCTGAGCGATTTCTGGTTCAACCACTTCAACGTCTTTCTGGACAAGGGGGCGGACCGCTACCTGGTCACCGCCTACGAGCGGGATGTGATCCGGCCGCATGTGCTGGGTAAGTTCCGCGATCTGCTGGAGGCGACGGCGAAGAGTCCGGCGATGCTGTTCTACCTGGACAATTGGGAATCGGTGGGAGCGGATTCGCCGGCGGCGGCGCGCGGCGGAAAGAAGGGCGCTCGCGGACTGAACGAAAACTACGGGCGCGAACTGATGGAACTGCACACGCTCGGGGTGGACGGCGGCTACACGCAGAAGGACGTCACGGAAGTGGCGCGCTGCTTCACCGGGTGGACGATCCGGAATCCGCGGGGCGGCGGCGAGTTCGCGTTCAATCCGCGGATGCACGACAACGGCCCGAAGACGGTTTTGGGACTAGCGATTCCGGCGGGCGGCGGCATCGCCGACGGCGAGAAAGTACTGGACATCCTGGCGAGGTCTCCGGCGACGGCGCACTTCATTTCGAAGAAGCTGGCGACGCGGTTCGTCGCCGACGATCCTCCGGAAGCCCTGGTGGAGCGCATGGCGCGGACGTTTCTGAAGACGGACGGCGACCTGGGCGCGGTGATGCGGACGATGATCGACTCGAAGGAATTCTTCAGCGAGGGCGCGTACCGTTCGAAGATGAAATCGCCGCTGGAGTTCGTGGCCAGCGCGGTGCGCGCGGTCAATGGCGATGTGGAGATGGCGCTTCCGCTGGCCAACCAGGTGGCGCAACTGGGGCAGCCGCTGTATCGTAAGCAGGAGCCGACGGGTTATTCGAACTCGAGCATGGAGTGGATGAA
>JAFDVU010000256.1 GCA_018268835.1 Acidobacteriota bacterium
TCCCTCTATCTGGCGCGCCCGATCGCGGCCGATCCGCCGTGCCTGGAATGCCACAGCACGCCGCGCGCGGCGCCGGTGGCGCTGATCCGCCGCTACGGCTCCAATAACGGCTTCGGCTGGCAGCCCAACGAGATCGTCGGCGCCCAGATCGTCTCCGTTCCCGAGGCGGTGCCGGTGCGGATGGCCAACCAGGCGTTCCAGACCCTGGTGATCAACCTCGCGGCCGTGTTCGTGGCCACGCTATTGCTGCTGGACGTCGTCCTGCTCATCACCGTGGTGCGTCCGCTGCGCAGCCTCTCCACGCTGGCCGACCAGATCAGCACCGGCCGGATGGACGCGCCCGAGTTGCCGGTGAAGGGCGGCGACGAAATCGCCGTGCTGGCCGGCTCCTTCAACCGCATGCGGCGCAGCCTGGAACGCGCGCTCAAGATGCTAGAAAGCTGAGCGCGCCGCGGCCAGGAATTTGCGCCGGTCGTCGGCGGAGGCGATCTCGGCGGACAGCGATTGCAGCAGGTCCTCCGGGGTACGCGAGGCGCGCGCCGTGCGGCTCACCAGCACCTTGGCGATCGGCCCCAGGTGCGGCGCCAGCGCCTGCGTGACCCGCTCCAGCGCGGCGGGGTCGAAGTGGCCCGGGGCCGGCGTGCCGGCCGCGGCCGGCGCGGGCGCCGGCGTCGCCGGACCACCGGAGGCCTTGAGGAACGCCTCCCGCTCCCCGGGGTCCGCGATCTGCTCGGCCAGCGCGCGCCGGATCTCGGAGATCGTGCCGTAGCGGCGCGCCGCATCCGGAACCATGCGGCGCGCGATCGGCCCGACGATGCGCGAGAGCCGCGCTTCCAGTTCCGCCAGTTCCGGCGGCGAAACCGCCAGCGTCCGCGTCGCCGATGCCGCTTCCGGCGCGGCCGGCATCGCGCCCCCGCCCAGGTGCCGGAGCGCGTCCTCGAACTCGCGCGCCGTCTGGAAGCGCCGCGCGGGATCCTTCTGTACCGCCCGCATGATCGCCGCCGATACCGCCGCCGGCACGTACGGGTTCACGCTCACCGGCTCCGCCGGCAACATCTCCAGTTGCGCGGTCATGAGCGCGTGCTGCGACTCGGCGTGGATCGCGCGCCGCCCCGTGACCATTTCGTAGAGCGTGAGCCCGAACGAGTACAGGTCGCTGCGGCCGTCCACCGGCTCCGCGCGGATCTGCTCGGGAGACATGTAGGCCAGGGTGCCCACCGCCAGGCCCGTGCCGGTCAGCCGCTCCGTGCCCTCCGAACGCGCGATGCCGAAATCGGTGAGTTTGGCTTCTCCGGTGCGCGCGATCAGGATGTTCGCCGGCTTGATGTCGCGATGGATCACGCCGCGCTCGTGCGCGTACCCGAGCGCGGAGAGCACCTGGATGGCGCAGCGCACCGCCGCGGCGGCATCCATCGGTCCGGGGCGCATCCTGTCCTCCAGGCTCTCGCCTTCCACCAGTTCCACGATCATGATGAGCCGCCCCTCGACGCGCAGCGCCGCGCGCAGTCCGCAGATGTTGGGATGCTGCAAGCTGGCGTGGACTTTGATCTCGCGCAGGAAGCGGTCGGCCAGCCCGGGATCCTCGGCAAGATCGGGCAGCACCACCTTCATGGCCTCTTCGCGGTCCGTCAGCAGGCTGCGCACGCGGAAGACCTTGCCCATCCCGCCGCGGCCCAGCACGCCCGTGACCTGGTAATCGCCGAGGATGTCGCCGATCTGAATGGGCATGAATCTGAATGTAACGCAGACGCCGCCCCGCCGCGACCCGCGTGATAGATTGAAGAAGTGCGGCTCACATTGCTTTTCTGCGCCGCGGCGGCCCTGGTGCACGCGCAAACTTCCGGCTCCGCCGCCGGTCTGACCCCGCCATGGGACGTGGCGGTCATCCTCAACGAAATCGGAGCCAACGCGGGGCGTCTTCTTCCCGCCCTGGATCAGCTCGACACGAAAGCCTGGGTGGCCAAGGGCGCCAGCGATACCTACACTGCGCAGTGGCAATCCTGCCGCGACCAGGCGCGCGCGCTCGCAGACGGCGCTAAGGCGCTCGCCAGGAATCCCGAACGGCTCGCGCCCTCGCTCGAACTCTATTTCCGCACCGAGGGGCTGGACCAGATGCTGACCTCGCTCGAAGACGCCGCTCGCAGATACCAGGGTTCGCCGGCGGCGGAAGCGGTGGCCTCCACCTGGGCCGAAGGCTCCGTCAACCGCGGACGATTCCGCACCTACATCGTGGACCTCGCGGCCGACCGCGAACGGCAGTACGAGATGATGGACAAGGAAGCGCAGCGGTGCCGCAACAGCCTGTTTGCGCCGGTTCCATCCGCCGCGGGAAGGAAAAAGTAGATGCCTTTTACGTGCAGTATCTGCGGCGAGGAATCCACCCGCATCTGCGCGCGCTGCACCAAGGACGCGTGCGATAACCACCTGTGCGAGAAATGCCTGCGCTGCAGCGATTGCTGCGAGTGCGAGATCTCGCTGGATGAGCCGCACTTCGCCCCCGAACCCGCGCTGCATGCCGCGCCGGAACCGGAACCCGCCGCGGAACCGGAACCCGAACCCGCGCCCGAACCGGCGGCGGAAGCCGCCGCGCCGCCTACCCCACAGCCTTCAGAGCTTTGACCCGGTCGCGCAACTGCGCGGCTTTTTCGAATTCGAATTTGCGCGCCGCCTCGCGCATGCGCTCCTCGAGTTCCCCGATTAAGCGCGCCCGCTGCTCCGGCGTGAGATTGTCGGCCTCGTCCTCTTCTTCCACCGGGACCGTCACGTAATCGCCCTCGGCCACCGCGACCAGGCTCATATCGATCGGCTTGATGATGGATTGCGGCGTGATCCCGTTACGTTCGTTGTACTCCGATTGGATCTCGCGCCGCCGCGTGGTTTCGCCGATGGCGTTCCGCATGCTGTCGGTCATCACGTCGGCGTACAGGATGGCGTGGCCGTCCAGGTGGCGCGCCGCGCGGCCCATGGTCTGGATCAGCGCGCCGGCACTGCGCAGAAAGCCCTCTTTATCCGCATCCAGAATCGCCACCAGCGAAACCTCGGGCAGGTCGAGCCCTTCGCGCAGCAGGTTGATGCCGATGAGCACGTCGAACTCGCCGCGCCTGAGATCGCGCAGGATCTTGATGCGGTCCAGCGTCGAAACCTCGCTGTGCAGGTAGCGGCAGCGCACCCCGACCTCGGAGTAATACTCGGCCAGGTCCTCCGACATGCGCTTGGTGAGTGTGGTCACCAGCACGCGCTGGTTGGCTTCGACGCGCTTGCGGATTTCGTTCAACAGATCGTCCACCTGCCCCTTCACCGGGCGGATCTCCACCGTGGGATCGAGCAACCCGGTGGGCCGGATGATCTGCTCCACCACCACGCCGGCGGCGCGCGTGAGTTCGTACGGCCCGGGCGTGGCCGACACGTACACCACCTGGTTGACCCGGTTCTCGAACTCCTCGAAGGTGAGCGGGCGGTTGTCGAGCGCGCTCGGCATGCGGAAGCCGTGGGCCACCAGCACCTCCTTGCGCGAGCGGTCGCCGTGGTACATGCCATGCAATTGCGGGATAGTCTGGTGGCTCTCGTCAATGAAGATCACGGAGTCGGCGGGAAGGTAGTCGAGCAGCGTGGGCGGCGCTTCCCCCGGCAGCCGTCCGGAGAAGTGCCGCGAGTAGTTCTCGATCCCGTGGCAGTAGCCGATTTCCTTGATCATCTCCAGGTCGAACATGGTGCGCTGCCACAGCCGCTGCGCCTCCACGTGTTTATTCTGGGCAACCAGTTCCTTGTGCCACCATGCGAGTTCGTTGCGGATGCTCTGCATGGCCTGCTCTTTGGTATCCCGCGACATCACGTAGTGCGTCTTGGGATAAATGGGCAGGCGCTGGTAGGTCTGTTTGACCTGTCCGAGCAGGGGATCGATCTGCGCCAGGTTCTCGATTTCGTCGCCCCAGAGTTCGATGCGGTAGGCGTCGTCGTCGTAGGTGGGGTAAATCTCGATCACGTCGCCGCGCACGCGGAAGGAGCCGCGCCGGAAATCGCCGTCGCTACGCTCGTACTGGATCTCCACCAGCTTGGAGAGGATCTGCTCGCGCGCGATCTTCTGCCCCTTTTCCAGCATGAGCAGCATGCCGTAGTAGGCCTCGGGCGAGCCCAGGCCATAGATGCAGCTCACGCTGGCCACGATCACGCAATCGCGGCGCTCGAACAGGCTCCTGGTGGCGGCCAGGCGCAGCTTATCCAACTCGTCGTTGATGGTGGCGTCCTTCTCGATGTAGACGTCGCTGGCCGGAATGTACGCCTCCGGCTGGTAGTAATCGTAGTAGCTGACGAAGTACTCGACCGCGTTCTCCGGGAAGAAGGTTTTGAACTCGTGGTACAACTGCGCGGCCAGCGTCTTGTTGTGCGCCAGCAGCAGGCTGGGCCGTCCCATGGCTTCGATGACCTTGGCCATGGTGAAGGTCTTGCCCGACCCGGTGACGCCCAACAGGACCTGGTGATTTTCGCCTTCCCGCAGCCCGCGCACGAGTTCGGCGATGGCGTTCTCCTGATCCCCGCGCGGCTGGTACTTGACCGCCAGACGAAATCCCATATCCTTCCAGGGTGACATAGCGGCGCTT
This sequence comes from Acidobacteriota bacterium, assembly GCA_018268835.1. Classification (GTDB taxonomy): domain Bacteria; phylum Acidobacteriota; class Terriglobia; order Bryobacterales; family Bryobacteraceae; genus Solibacter. The sequence goes on from JAFDVU010000256.1 coordinate 4,599, forward strand.
CATTTTGAGAAACGGCGTGGACCGGGTTGGTCCAAAGTTCGGCCAGTTCTCAACAACTTAGGCTAAAACTGTGGACCACCCTGGTTCACCCTCGTTCGTAAAATGAAGCTTCCCCTGGCGGACGCGTCTTCCAGCGGCGGTGGATCCACAGCCACTGGTCCGGATACTCGCGGATCACGCTCTCCAGGATGGCCTGTAGCGCGCGCGTATCCCGGGCGGAGTCGCCGGTGATCTCCACCGGCGGGTAGAAGCGCAGTACGTAGCGCCCCTCGTCCGCGTTCCACAGCGCGAATCCGGGGATGACCGCCGCGCCGCTGTGCGCCGCGAAACGCGCGAATCCGGGGCTGGCGCAGGCTTTGACGCCGAAGAAGTCCACCCACACGCCGCTGTCGAGCGATTCGTTTTGATCGATCAGGATTCCGACCGCCTGATTCGCCGCCAGCGCCTTGAGGATCGAGCGCGCGAAATCCTTTTTCCCGACCGGCCGGTTGCCGCCGAGTGCGCGCCGCCGCTCCACCATGCGATCGATCCAGGGATTGTCCAGCGGGCGCACCACCACGTTCATCGGCGCCGCCATCAGCGCATGCGCGAACGCGCTCAGTTCCCAGTTGCCGAGGTGCGCCGTGGCGAACAGCACGCCACGGCCGGCGCGCATCGCCGCGGCAAAATGCTCGCCGCCCTCCAGCCGGATCCAGCGGTCCAGATTCCCGCGGCGGATCGACGGGAACTTCGCAAACGAAACCAGCACGCGGGCGATCGAGCGGAACACGCCGTCCACGATCTCCGCGTGCCGCTCCGCGCCCAGTTCGGGCAGGGCGAGCGAGAGGTTCCGCAGCGCCACGCGGCGCAGGCGCGGAACCGCGCGGTCCAGCAGGCGCGCGTAGCATTGCGCCAGCCGGTTGGCCACAGGCAGCGGGGCGTATTCGAGCGACTTCAGCCCGGCCGCGGCCAGACAGTATTCAACGCCGTTGCGTAGCGCCCCCCGCTTGCTCATGAACCTGCATTGTAACCGGCGGGGCGCTCGCGCAGGCCGCGCTCACGCGTGCCGCGCGTGGTGGTGATGATGCCCCTGCGTGTGGTAAAAGATGATGCCTCCCGCACCCCAGATCAGCAGGGTGATGAATGCGAAGCCGAATGCCAGGTCGAAAACCGGCCCTTGCAGGGCCGGAGGGATGGGCAGAAAACCGAGACCGATCCCGGCGGCCAGGGCGAGGCAATGCCAATACCAGGATTGTCCGCCAAACTCGTATAGAAGCCAGATGGGAATCGCGATCGCGGCGAGGTAAACCAGGATAGCCAACATGGGGGACATGTACTAGCCTCCTGCCCGTATTGTAGGCCCAATCCGCCAGGCGGGGAAGCGTTTGGTTTCCCCGGGCGGGCCGCCGGCGCATCCGCCCCTCAGCCCTGCTTCAGCCACCGCCGCCGGCTGGTGTGCGCCAGCACGAACAGCACCAGGAACCCGCTGATCAGCCCGATCGACGCGCCCATCCCGAGATACTCAGGCCGGATCACGCCCAGTTTCACGGTCAGCATGACATTTACGATGAGCGGGATCACGCACACGATCACCTGCGGCCACTTCCGGTCCAGCGCGAACAGCGACCGGGAGAGTACCTCGATCAGGCTCCACCCGATCAGGCTCGGCGCCAGCGTCAGAAACGCGGACGCGACCAGCCCGGTGGATTGCGCCGTGAAACTGCCGCGCTGGAACAGCAGCCGGATCGCCGGCTCGCGGAAAAGCACCGCGAAACCGCATCCCGCCACCGCCACCAGTGCCGTAATCGCAATGGTCCGGTCGATCAATCGCAGCGCGTCGCGCAGGCGGAACAGGCTGCGCAGGCGGGCGATCTCCGGCAGCAGGGAATTGGAGATCGGATTCACCAGCAGCGACATGGGCACCGCCACGCCGCGCAAACAATAGTCCAGTGCCGCCGCCATCCCCGGCCCCATGTGGGTGGCCCACGCGCGCGTGAACGTGATATTCAACCCCAACCCGGCCGCGTACATGACGAAGAACGCCGGCTTGGTGAGGATCTCGCGCCAGGGAACGGTACAGGCGGGCATGCGGGAGAGATCCAGCCCGCGACGCGCCGCGAACCACACGATGGCCAGTTGCGCGCAGGCTCCTGCCGAGTAGCCGATGGCGAACGCGTAAACGCCGCACACCTTCCACAGCGCCAGCGCGCCCGCGATGGTGAACACATTGATCGCCGCCTGGTAGAACGCGGTGGGTGCGAACCGCCGCTGGGTGTACAACAGGGCGCAGTGCACCGCGCCCAGCCCGGACGCCACCGTCGATAGCGCCAGGATCCGCATCACGTTGGTGGCCGTGGGCAGGTAGGCCGGATCCAGTCCAGGAGCCAGGACCTTCATCAACCAGGGCGCGGTCGCGATCACGGTGGCCGACACGCCGGTGAGCACCCACACGAAGCCGCGTGCCAGCTTCAGAAACAGCGCGATGCGCTCCTCGCCCTGAACGGCGGTGAGCATCGGCACGAACGCGAACACGATGCTGTTGATCAGCACGCCGTTCAGCGTATCCAGCGGCCCCATGGCCACCGCCAGCGCGTCGGCGTAACTGTGGGTTCCGAGCAGGTAGGCGACCATCGCCACCCGCGCGAACCCCAGCACGTTACCTACGAGGATGCCCAGCACGAGCGTGAGGCCACCGCGCACCAGGGGACTCTCCACCGCGCGACTCAGCACGCGCTCGGCTTGCAGGGCCGGCGATGATGGCGAGGGGTTCAGTCGGACCTCTTCGTCGTCGCGGTCAGGCGCTCATCGCGCCGGCGCTACGCGCCGCGGCGAGCGCCGCCTCGTAATTGGGAAAGTCGGCGACTTCCTTCACGTACTCGGCATGACGGATCTGGTTGTTCTTGTCCACCACGAAAATGGCCCGGCTTTCGATCCG
>JAFDVU010000257.1 GCA_018268835.1 Acidobacteriota bacterium
GTCACACCGGAAGCGGCATCATGAACGTCGTGCTGAAGAGCGGCGGCAGCCAGCATCACGGCAGTGCGTACGAGTACATGCGGCGGCAGCAGTTGGACGCAAACACCTTTCAGAACAATGCCACGGGAACGAAGAAGCCGATCCACTACCTGGACCAGTACGGATTCGAGGTGGATGGTCCGATCAAGATCCCGCACCTGCTGACGGACAACAGTCCCATCAAGCTGTTCTACATGGGCGCGTTTGAGAACTACCGGGAAGGCACACCCAACCCGTTGAACGTATCGTGGCCTACCACGGAAATGCGCACCGGCGATTTCTCGAAGCTGGTGAACTCCACCGGGCAGCCGATCACGATTTACGATCCCTTCACCGCTACCTATGACAACAGCGGCAACATTCTGACGAACCGGCAGCCGTTCCCGGGCAACGTGATTCCGGCGAACCGCATCAACCCGATCGCGGCCAATGTGACCAAGTACATGCCGCTGCCGAACCGGGCATCGCCGCCGGGATTCCGCTACGGCACGAGCGACCTGCTCCTTCCCGATTACTTCGATAAGGACAAGTTCTACAACCTGCAACTCAAGTTCGACATCAACCTGGGCAGCAGGAACCGGGTGTTCATGCGCCACGCATCGAACGACCGTACGGAAGACCGTTCCTCGAACGGCATCGACAACAAGCCGGGCACGGACGGACAGCAGCCATTCCAGCGCATCAACGACGCATACGTGCTGGATTTCGTGAGCACGATTTCGCCGACCGTGGTGTTCGACATCCGCGGTAGCTACAACCGGTTCATCGAAAAGGGTTACGGCGCGGCCAACGCGGGCTTCGACGTATCCAGTTTTGGTCTGCCCAAGGCGCTGTTGGCGACACTGCCCAGCCCGGTCTACTTCGGCCGCTGGAACTTCGACAACTATCAGTCGATGGGCCGCAGCCAGAGCAACAACTACACCAACACCTACGAACTGCAGACCAGCGTGACCAAGGTGATGGGCTCGCACACGATCAAAGCGGGGTTCGACATCCGCCAGATCAACTACGAACTGCAGAACACCGGCGACATCCTCTCGTTCAGCGGCAACACCAACTGGACGCAGGCGGTGTATAACGTCAGTTCGCAGAACTCGGGCGACGGCTACGCCAGCTTCCTGCTGGGCATCGTGGGCGGATCTTCCAACTACCCGCTGTTCCCGTGGTGGAAGCAGATCTACGCCGCGCCCTACATCCAGGACGACTGGAAAGTCAATCGCCGGTTGACGCTGAACCTCGGCTTGCGCTGGGACTTCAACACTCCGGCGCACGAAAAGTGGAACCGCCAGAACGGTCCGTTCGACCCGACCGTGGCCAACCCGGTGGGCTCCTCTGTGGCGTCGGTCGTGTCCGGGCTGCAGTCGTCGGGCCAGATTCCGGCGTACCTGGCTTCGCAGTACGCCAACCTGGCCAACATGAAGGGCGGTATCACGTTTGCCGGCGTCAACGGAATCGGCGGCACTCCCTTCCCGCTGTATAAGAAGGCCATCGGTCCGCGCGTGGGCTTCGCCTACGAACTGCGGGACAAGCTCGTCCTGCGCGGCGGGTTCGGCGAGTACTTCTCTAACCCGACCAACGACTGGTTCCAGACCAACGGCTTCAGCACCTCGACCAGCCTGGTGAACTCCAATGACGGCAACCGCACTCCCATCGCGAACATCCTCTCGAATCCTTATCCCAACGGGATTCTGTATCCGAGCGGATCGAGCCTGGGCGCGGCGACGTTCGTGGGACGCAACCCCAGCTGGTTCGATCCGGGCTTCGTTCTGCCCAGCGTGTGGCAGTTCTCCATGGGCTTCCAGTATCAGTTGACCAAGAACTCGGTGCTGGACGCGTCCTACGTGGGCAGCCGCAGCTACAACCTGAATATGAACGCCGACTACAACTACATCAGTCTGGCGGCGCGCAAGAACTGCGACTTCCTGGAAGGCGGCAACCCGAACAACCCCGGCTGCAATCCGACCGTCCCGAATCCGTTCAAGGGCGTGGCGGCATTTGCCGGCACGGGCGACTACACGGCGAACACTATCGCGTCCAACCGGATGCTGACGCCGTTCCCGCAGTTCAACGGCAACCTGGCACAGTACGGGCGCAACGATTCGTTCATCAAGTACAATTCGCTGCAGATCAACTACAACGTCCGCATGCGGAACGTCACCTTGCTGGCCAACTACACGCTCTCCAAGCAGATCGAAGAGTGGGGTTTCAACGACCGGCAGAACAACGTGTACCAGCAGGGTCCGTACTACCTGGACCGTCCGCAGATCCTGAAGTTCACGGTGGTCTACTCGCTGCCCTTCGGCGAAGGGCAGAAGTGGGGCGCGGGAACTCATGGCCTGGTCAAGAAACTGATCTCGGGATGGGAGTACACCAACTTCTTCCTGGATCCGTTTGCAGGCGGCTACCCGGCGAACCTGCCGGGCAACGCGATCATGCTGAAGGACCCGGCCAAGACCCCGGGTGGCGGTTACACTGGCACGGTGGACTGGAAGGCCTACCAGGTACGCGAATGGAATCCTTGCGTACTGAAGATGGACCCCAACACAGGCGTCGTCGCTCCCACCGCCCAGAGCCTTGGGTTGGGCTGCGGCAGCGACTTCAGCAACAACTGGGGCAACTACGCATGGCTGGAAACCCCGGGCTACACACCGCGCTTTACCCCGTACCGTTCGGGTCAGATCCGCGTCCAGCACGCTTTCCAGATGGACATGTCCGTGCTGAAGCGGACGAAGATCACCGAGCGGGTATCGGCCCAGTTCGGGTTTGAAGCGTTCAACGCTCTGAACCACAACTACTACGGCCGCGACAACCTGAACACCAATGTGGAAACGGCGGCATTCGGCAGCGTGATTCCGGCCACGGTGTCCACGCAGAACATCCTCCCGCGCCAGATTCAGGTGCGCATGAAGGTGACCTGGTAGTCGATCCCTAACAGACCCTGTATAGAACGCGCGGCCTCCGGTTTCCCCCGGGGGCCGCTTTTTTTGTGCGTCCGACGCTAAGCTGAAACTGAGGACTTGCGGATGATCGGCGTATTCGATAGCGGCTTCGGCGGGCTTACCGTGCATCGCGCACTCATCGAGGCCCTGCCCGAACGAGATTTTACCTACCTCGGGGACAACCGCAACGCACCCTACGGCGTCCGCCCGCCCATCGACGTCCTCAACCTCACCTGTGCCGCGCTGGAACGCCTTTTCGCCGAAGGCTGCACCCTGGTCGTGGTCGCCTGCAACACGGCCTCCACCGTCGCCTTGCGCTGGATTCAGCAGCAGTGGCTTCCCGTGCGCCGCCTTGAGGACGGCGTGCGGCGCAACGTCATCGGCATCGTCGTCCCCACCATCGAGGCCGCAACCGGAATCCTGCGCGGCGATGGCGCCGCGCTCACCGTCGCCGTCTTCGCCACCCGCCGCACCGTCGAGAGCGATTGCTACCCCAGCGAGATCCGCAAGCGACGCCCGGAGATTGCCGTCGTACAGCAAGCCTGCCCCGACCTGGCCGGCTCTATTGAGCGCGGCGCGCCCCGCGGCGAACTGCGCGCACTCGTCGCCCGTTACACCGGCGAACTCCTGGGCAGGCTTGGCGCCGCGCCGGAGTGCGTCATCCTCGGCTGCACCCACTACCCGCTCGTGGCCGACCTCTTTGCCGCCGCCCTACCCCCCGGGGTATGCATGATCCATCAACCGGACGCCACCGCCCGCGCCCTCAAGCTCTACCTGTCACGCCACCCCGAATACGACGGCTCCCACGGCGGACATCGCCGGTTCCTCTCCACCGGGTTCTCCGGCGAAGCCCTGCCGCTGATCGAGAAATTCTGGGGCGGCGAAGTCCCCTTCACGCAGGCCTGATCCTCACTTCACCACTGTGAAGGCCGGCTGGTCTTCTCTCAGCTTGAGGATGTGATTGGCGTCCACGTTCTGGAAGGTGTGGACTTCGCCGCTGGGCCAGCGGACTTCGATGGAATCGATCTTCCCGTGGGCGCCGAGTCCGAAGTGCTGGCGGAACATGCTGGTGGCACCGAAGCCCTCGCTGCCCTTAACCTCGCGGTAGACGATCAGGTCGCCGGCTTTCACGGTGATCTGGGCACCGACGGCCTGACGATTGCTCTTGACGCCGGTCAGCTCGATTTCGAGCCAGTGATTCCGGGCTGCCGCGAGGTTGTGGTAAAAGGCGTCGTAGGCGTGGTCGCCGGGATAATGGCCGCCCAACTGCGCGAACAGGTCGAGCGCGCCGTCGTTGTCGATGTCCACGTAGGCGGCGCCGTGACCCTTGTTGCCGGGGCGCGCGAAGCCGACGAAGTTGGTCACGTCGTAGAAGGTCCCGTCGCCGTTGTTGTGATAGAGGCGATTGGGTTCGAGGCGGCTCATCTGCGGATCGCCGGTTCCGATGTAGATGTCGAGGTAGCCGTCGTTATCGAGGTCGCCGACGCCGGCGCCCATGGTGCCGGAGGGATAGAAGAGGTGCGCGTCGTAGGTGACGTCGGTGAAAGTCCCGTTGCCGTTGTTGCGGAACAGGCGGGTGGAATCGGGGTAGATGGAGCGGAAGTTGGGCGGCTTGTAGCCCTTCTTGAGGCCCTCGATGGTGGCTTCCCAGGGGGCCAGGGCCGTGGTAAGTAGGTCGGGCCAGCCATCGTTGTTGTAGTCCATGAAGAAGGCGACGAAGCCGTTATGCGGGGGTTGCGTGACGCCGGCTTTGGCGGCGATTTCGGTGAAGTGGAAGTTGCCGTCGTTGTGGTAGAGGCGGTTGGGGGCGACGTCGCTGCCGTTGATGAAGAGGTCGAGGCGGCCGTCCTTGTCGTAGTCGCCGAGGGCGATGCCGATGGCGCCCCAGGAAGGTGGCTCGCTGAGGCCGGAGGCCTTGGTCATGTTGGTGAAGGTGCCGTCGCGGTTGTTGCGGTAGATCTGGGTGACGCTGCCTTCGCGGAGCACACCGTTGGCGACGACGAAGTCGAGCCAGCCATCGTTATCGAGATCGCCCCAGAGCGAGACGAAGCCGCTGCCGGGGTCGTCGGCGCCGCTCTTTTTGGAGACGTCGACGAAGTGGCCGTGCTCGTTGTGGTAAAGGCGGTTGGGGAAGGGTCCGCTCCAGCCGTTGAGAGAGAGGTAGAGGTCAGGCCAGCCGTCGTTGTCGTAATCGATCAGGTTGAGTCCGTAACCGCTGGGCACGTTGTGAAGCCCGACTTCGTCGGTTACCTCGGTGAATTTGGCGCCGTCGTTGCGGTAGACGCGCAGGAAGACGCCGCTGCCGGAGACGATGAGGTCGAGATCGCCGTCGCCGTCGATATCGCCCCAGGCGGCGGTGCCGTTGCCGTTGAGGGAGTGGATGCCGAGTTTGGGGGCGATGTCCTCGAAGACGAGCAGGGGAGGATTCTTTTCGTCGACGGGGTGGGTGTCGAGCGGGAAGATGGCGGAGTCGGGGAGAGGCGGGCGGGGCCCTTTCATCTGGTTGAGGGCCTGGGTGAAGAGGAACTTGTCCACGTCGTTGCGTCTCCACTGCATGGCCTCGTAGAATTTACGCGCGGCTTCGATGTAGTCGCCGAGGCGGTAGTAGTCGGAGCCCATTTCGCGCAGGCAGTCCATGCGCTGATCGAGGGTGACGTTGCGTTTGAGCGCCTCCTCGTAGTAGCGGATGGCTTCGCGGAAGTTGCCGCGGCGGGAGAGCGTGTTGCCCATGAGGAAGTACGCCGCGGTCTCCTCGTTGCTGTAGGGAATGGCGTTGTCGATCACCTGGCCGATCATGTCGATGGAGCGGTCGATGCCGATCAGGGGATCCTGCGGGATGCGGTGTCCGGTTTCGTGGGTGAAGCGGACTTCGCCGGACATCCACTCGCTCAGGTTCAGGAGGAAGGCGTTGGCGTGAGGCTCGAGTTTGGCGACGCGGTCGGCGAGCTGGTAGGAGAGGTTGGGGTCGTAGTAGAGCAACTCGGCGCGGGCGTGGATGACGGCCTTGGCGCGGAGCGCGGGGATGTGGTCGGGATTGATTTTGAGGACGCCGTCGAGGGCTTCCATGGCCAGGCCGAGGGCGACGCGCTGCCGCGTGGCGTCCTTTTCCTGGTAGAAGTCGAGCAGGTAGGAACGCGCGATCTGGAAGAGCACGTCGGGATCGTTGGGGCGCTGCCGGCGGAGTTCCTCGAGTTCCTTGCGGGCTTCGGCGGTCTTGCTTTCGCGCAGGAGCAGTAGGGGGCTGGCGAGAGGACCGGATTGCGGCGGCAAGGGGAACATGGGGGCGGGCTCCTGGGGGCCGGCGAACAGGCAGGCGAGGAGGACCGCGGCGGCGAACATGGCGGCGGAGAGGGATCTAAGGCGAAGCAACGGCATGGGCGTACGACTCATCATCGCGCATCGGACAGGGTGGTGTGGAGGAGTGGAACTGGGCCGGACCGGGACCGAGCGGTCGCGAGGAACCACTCTCGCACGTCCGGGCCCGATGCCGGAACGGCGGGCGGCGAGAAGTTCCCCCTGCGGTTCGCGAGTAGTTGGTGTGGGCAGACGCGGACGGGCGGCTCATCGATGGCCGCGTCGAATGGTAGGGGCGACGATGAGGATCACCGTGAGGCCCGATTACAGGATTGATTGCACGGCACACACGCTCAGAAAAGGTCGGAGTGTGTGCCGGTGCGGACCAGGTACAGGTCATCCCTATGCACCCTGTAGATCAGCAGCCAGTCAGGCTCGATGTGGCAATCGCGCGAGTGGTTCCACTCGCCGCTTAAGGGGTGATCCTTGTGCCGGGCCTGGAGCGGCTTCCCCTCGACCAGCAGCAGGATGATCTCCCGCAATTTCGCCATGTCCTTGCCGCGCTTCTGCGCCAGTTTGACGTCGCGGCGGAACGGGCACCGCTGACCGGGGTTCGCAACGATCAAATCCCCAGTCCTTCAAGGAGCGCGTTCGCGGAACGGTGCCGCTTCCCCCTGCCCCGGCCGGCGGCGCGCATGGCCTTGACCGTGGTGGCGTTCGGAACCCGTACCTCGAACGGTAATGCCTTCTCGGCGGCTATACGGACCAGCAGCATGCGAACCGCATCCGAAACAGAGATCCCCATCTCGGCCAGGGTCTTGGCGGCCTTCTCCTTAGTCTTCTCATCCACTCGAACGTGAACCATCGTGGTCGCCATCGGCTCCATCCCTCTCTGAGATGCATTGTATCGCAACAATGTCCGGTCCAGTTCCGAAGCCGCGCGCGGCCGCTCTGGCGTTGGGCCGCGTCCCTCGCGCGAGGCGATGGCGTCCAAATGCTGGTCTATGCTTGGACTCCACGGGTTCAACACGGGTCCAAAACGCGTACGTCGGCGTTCTAACCGCGCACGTCGGCGTTCTCAGCGGTCAAAAACGCTATCACGGTAAGTCTTGTGTTTTCAGCGTAAATGTCTGGAGGGTATTGAAAGGAATGGCGGGGACGACGGGGCTCGAACCCGCGACCTCCGACGTGAC
>JAFDVU010000258.1 GCA_018268835.1 Acidobacteriota bacterium
CGGGCGCAGCGGCGCGCGGCCGAATTGCGCGGCGAGGGGTACCGCTACCAGAAGTGGTTCCTTGCCTACGGGCCGGGCGACGGGCCCGAGGGCATGCGCAAGAACGTGGAGATCGTGCGCTTGCTGCGCGAGGCGGTGGGCGAGGCTACGGAGCTGATGTTCGACGTCTACAGCGGATGGAACCTGCCGTACACGCTCGAGTGGGCGCACCAGGTGGAGAAGTTTCGCCCGCGGTGGATCGAGGAAATGACGCAGGCGGAGAAGATCGACGCCTTCGCGGAACTGCGCCGCGGAACGGCCATTCCGGTGGCCAGCGGTGAGCACATTCAAGGGCGGTGGGAGGTCTACGACTACCTGAAGGCGGGCGCGCTGAGCGTGGTGCAGTGCGATCCGGAGTGGTGCGGCGGCATCAGCGAACTGGTGAAGATCTGTACGCTGGCGTCGCTGTTCGACGTGCCGGTGATTCCGCATGGCCACAGCCTGCACGCGGCGATGCACGTGATCGCCAGCCAATCGCCGGCGGTGTGTCCGCTGGCCGAAAACCTGATTTTGAAGATGCAGTCCTACTACCACTTCGAGAAGAACCCGCCGGAGGTCAAGCAGGCGCACCTCGCGCTGCCGGATACGCCGGGCTTCGGCATCGAACTGGACGAGGCGAAGGTGGAGTCGCGGCAGCCGCTGCACTGGAGTTAGCGGCGGAACTTCTCCACGAAGTGCCGCACGACGCGCTCGGTGAGGCTGCCGAAGGGATTGTCGGTGGTGAGATAGGTCCAGGTCGCTCCGCGTTCGACCGGTGGAGGCGTGCCCTCGCGCGCCGCCTCCATGCGGGCGGCGATCTCGTCTTCCAGGCGGGCTTCCAGGTCCAGGTAAAGCTGATCCACGCGGGTGAGGTATTCGTGGAGCGGGTCGCGGCCGCCCCACGCGTACCATTGCACGCCGGTGCGCAATTCGGCGGTGGCGGCGAGGTGGTCGCTCCACAGGTCGTCGATCGCGGTGAGCGCGGCGGCGCGCTCCGCGGCGGGTAGCGCGGTCTCGTGCAGGATCGCCTCGCGGCGCTGGGAGAGATCGCGGCGCTGTCCTTCGACCACGGATTCGTATTTCTGCAGGAACCGGCGGATCTCCAGGTTCTGTCCTTCCATCACGCGCTGGATGCTTTCGGCGTCGTGGTGCAGGCGCTCATCTCCGATGCCGTATTTCACGAGCAGATCGTCTTCCAGCGAGATGAAGAAGCGCGAGCGGCCCGGATCGCCCTGGCGTCCGGCGCGTCCGCGCAACTGGTGGTCGATGCGCCGGGCTTCGTGCCGGTTGGCGCCGATGACATAGAGACCGCCCAACTCCGCGACGCCTTCGCCGAGTTGAATGTCCACGCCGCGTCCGGCCATGTTAGTGGAGATGGTGACCGCGCCGCGCCGGCCGGCCCGCGCCACGATGCCGGCTTCCTCCTCTTCGTTGCGCGCGTTGAGCACGCTGTGCGGAATGGCGGCGAGCGCGCGGCTCAGCCGTTCCGATTCCTCCACGCTGGCGGTGCCCACCAGCACCGGCTGGCCGGTAGAATGGACCGCGCGAATCTCCTCCACCAGCGCCTGCTCTTTCGCCGCCTTCGTGGGGAAGACGCGATCGGGTTCATCGGCGCGGATCACGGGGCGGTTGGTCGGTATCACCTCGACCGCCAGATTGTAGAAGGAGCGGAACTCTTCGGCCTGCGTGGCGGCGGTGCCGGTCATGCCGCTCACCGTGGGGTAGAGCGCGATCAGGTTCTGTAAGGTGATGGATGCGAGGACGCGCCCCTGCCGCCGTGAAGCCACCTGCTCCTTTTCCTCGATGGCCGTGTGGAGGCCGGCGGGCCAGCGGCGGTCCGGCGCGATGCGCCCCTTGAATTCATCCACGCTTTCCACCGCGCCGTCCTTGATGATGTAGTCCACGTCGCGGCGCAGCAGAAAATGAGCGTGGACCGCGTTGTGCACCGCGGTATAGAGCGGCAGGCAGGCCTCGGCATAGAGATTGGCGACGCCGGTAGCCCCTTCGATCGCTTCCGCACCGCTGTCGGTGATGGCGATGTTGCGCCCGTACTCGTCCAGGGTGAAGTGTAGGCCGGGCTGGAAGCGGCGCACGATCGGGTCCACTTGCCGGGCGAGCGAGACTTCCTCCGATGCGCCGCCGGCGAGGACCAACGGGATGCGGGCTTCGTCGATCAGGATGGAATCGGCTTCGTCAATCAGGGCGGCTTGAAAGGCCCGGTGAACCTGCTCTTCGGGGGCGAGCGCGATCCGGTCGCGCAGGAAATCGAAACCGATCTCGTTGGCGGTGGCGTACGTGATATCGCAGGCATAGGCGCGGCGCCGCGCCGCCGCGTCCATCGTCTGCTGGATGCAGCCCACGCTCAGGCCGAGCGCTTCGTACATGGGACCCATCCAGCGCGCGTCGCGGCGGGCAAGGTAATCGTTCACTGTCATGACGTGCACGCCACGTCCGCCGCGTGACATCCACGCTACCGCCGGCGTGCATGCCAGCGTCTTGCCTTCGCCGGTCTGCATTTCGGCGATGCGCCCTCGGGCGAGCGCCAGCGCACCGCGCAGTTGCACGTCGAACATGTCCAGAGCGAGCAGGCGCGAGGCAGTGAGCGCGACGATGGCGGTGGCTTCCAGCAGGTCTGCGGTCGCCCGGAAGGTGTCGCGGAGAGCGGCCGGGTCCGCGCCCGCGAGAGACTCGCGATGGCGGTGGATGGCCTCGATCTCGCCGGCGGAGTCGGATTTGCGCGAGAACAGCGACCGCAGGTGAAACATGCGTCCTTTGTCCGTTAAGACGCGGTGGAATTCATCACCTTAGCGTCCCCGCGCGCAGTAGTCGAACAGCAACTGCCATTCCGCCCGCTGGACTTCGAGCGCGACGCGCTCGGCGCCGGAGCCGGGCTCCGCGCGTTCGCAGAAATCGATGAACGCGATCGGGTCCCATCGCGTGCCGGCGGAGTAGCCGAGTTCGGCGGCCCGCTCGCGCAGGGCAGGGAAGACGGGGTGCGCGCCGGCGCGGCGGAACCAGTAGCCCGAGTTCCACGCGTCGGGCTCCTGGCGGTGGACGATGGCGTGCCAGTAGCTGCCCTCCGGCGTGTCGATATCCTGCGCCGTTTCGTGAGCCTCCCTCCAACAGGAAAAGTAAAGATACAGGCCGGCGCGCACGAGCGGCGCAAGCTTGCTGCCGCGGATGACGTCGCGGGCTTCGGGCGATGAGCACGTGCCGCCCGCCAGCGGCATGAGGCGCTCGCCGGAGCCGTCGAGCGCGAGGATGCGCGCGATCTCGGGACCGTACGAATCGGGATCGAACATGAGAATAGGGTGGCATAAGAAAGGAGTCAGGAGACAGGAGGCGGAGTGGGGACGCACATGCGGAAGGGTACCGGGTAAGCTGAGAACGTGGATGGCGACGCGCTGGTGCTATCGGCGGGCGGACTTTGGGCCGCCTGGGAGGTCGGCGCGTGGAGCGTCTTGCACGAGCGATTCCGGCCGCGGTTGATCGTGGGCGCGTCGGCGGGAGCGTGGAACGGATGGGCCATCGCCGGCGGCGCGTCTCCTGACGATCTGACGCGGGACTGGCTGGACCCGAGCCTCGCGGACTTCATCCGCTTCGGGCTGCATCGCGCCGGGTGCTTGCGCGGCGAGCCGCTGTGCGAAGTCGCGCGCGAATTGTTCGCACGTTACCGTCCGGCGATGCCGTTCGCGCTGACCCTGGTGGAGGTGCCGTCGCTCAAAGTGCGCATCGTGCGCGAGCACGAGATCACGTGGCGCCACCTGGCCGCCTCCTGCGCCATCCCCTGCGGGTTTCCGCCGGTGGAGATCGAAGGCCGCCGCTATGTGGACGGCGGTTTCCGCGGCGCGCTTCCCTTGTGGGCCGCGGAGCAGTTGGGCGCGCGGCGCGCGCTCGCGCTGAACGTGTTGAACACGCCCGGATTCCGCCTGCTGCATCGCGTCATGCGGATGCGCCGGCCCGGCGGCGCGCTCGCCGTCACGCGCGTGGAGCCTTCGCGGAGGCTGGGATCGTTGCGCGATGCGCTGGTGTGGAACGCGACTAATATCGGGCGTTGGATCGACTTGGGCCGCTCTGACGCGAGTTCGATTACAATGTAGAGCTATGCCGATATATCGGATCTTCCGCATGAAGGATTCGCCACGGCAACAATTCCGCTGGGCGCCCCACGTTTCCGGAACCGCTACCGTGAAGCAGAAGGATTACGAGGAGGCGAGCCAGGTGGAAGCGGCTCACGAATACGATGCGTGGCGCATCCTGCGCGAGCGGGAACAGCCGCTCGAGGTGGGCGACCTCCTGGAAGCGCCGGACGGGCAGTTACGTATCTGCAAGTATGTCGGGTTCGAGCCGGCACAATGGTTGGTCGTCGAGCCCAAGCATCATGGCGAGCCGCGGGCGGAGTCCGCCGAGCCCTCCGCGATGACAACCTAGGAGGCGGTCGATGCGCGACATTCGCTTAGGCGACGATATCGACGATTACTGCGTGCGCTGCAAGCGCGTCATGAACCACGACGTGGTTTCGGTCCTCAACGGCAAGCCGGCGAAGGTCCGCTGCCGCACGTGCCATAGCGACCACGATTACCGCAACGAGCAGCCTCCGCCTCCCAAGGTGGATGCGCGCAAGGCGGCGCTGTTCAACGAGGTGCTCAAGAAGGTGAGTCCGGGCGACGCTCCTGCGGTGGATGACGCCGAGTTGGAAATCGAGGCCGATACCGAATTGGAAGCCGACGCCGAGGTGGAGGCCGAACCGGAGGCCGAGGCCGTGGCGGAGCCTGCCGCGGTGGTCGAAGAAGCGCCGAAGGCCAAGCGCGGCCGCGGCCGTCCCAAGAAATAGATGATCACCCGACGCTCACTCCTCGCCGGCATCCCCGCGGTGCTTGCCGCCAAAGGCGCGGCTCCGCCGGCGCCATGGGGCGCCACCCCGAGTCCCCGCCAACTGGCGTGGCACGACCTCGAATTCACCGGCTTCCTGCACTTCACCGTCAACACCTTCACCAACAAGGAGTGGGGTTACGGGGACGAATCGCCGGACGTGTTCAACCCCGAGAAGTTCGACGCCGATGCCATCATCGACGCGCTGGCCGCGGCCGGGATGCGCGGCGTGATCCTCACCGCCAAGCATCACGACGGCTTCTGCCTGTGGCCCACGAAAACCACCGACCACTCCGTCTTCTACAGCAAGTGGCGCGGCGGCAAGGGCGACGTCGTCAGGGACATTTCGCAGGCCGCGGCACGCCGCAAGATGAAGTTCGGCGTCTACCTTTCCCCCTGGGACCGCAACAACGCGAAGTACGGCACTCCGGACTACATCAAAATCTACCGCCAGCAGCTCACCGAACTGCTCACCGGGTACGGCCCGATTTTCGAAGTGTGGCACGACGGCGCCAACGGCGGCGACGGCTACTACGGCGGCGCGCGCGAAAAGCGCTCGATCGACCGCAACACCTACTACGACTGGCCGAAAACCTGGGAGATGATCCGCGCCATGCAGCCCGACGCGTGCATCTTCAGCGATGTCGGGCCGGACATTCGCTGGGTCGGCAACGAGCGCGGCATCGCCGGCGATCCCTGCTGGTGCGCGTACGATCCCGTCGGCGACAACGGCGGACCCGCTTCGCCGGGCAACGTGCGGGCCAAAGAGTCGCCCACCGGGACGCGCAACGGCAAACTGTGGATACCGGCCGAATGCGACGTCTCGATCCGTCCCGGCTGGTTCTGGCACGAAGCCGAAAACTCCCGCGTGAAGACGCCCCGGCAACTCGCCGCCCTGTACTACCAGTCGGCGGGCCGCGGCGCGGATTTCCTGCTCAACGTGCCGCCGAATTCGCAGGGGCTGATTTCCGCCGAGGACACGGCCTCGCTGAAGGGATTCGGCGACTATCTCCGCGCGACGTTCGCGCAAAACCTGGCGGCCAGGGCCAAAACCGACGCTACGCACGTGCGCGGCAACGATAAGCGCTACGGGCCGGCGAATCTGGTGGACGGACTCCCGGACACATACTGGGCCACCGACGACCGCGTCACCGGCGCGGATGTGACGTTCGAATTGCCGCGTCCGGCGCGGATTCAGGTGATTCGCCTGCGCGAGGCGATTCAGTTCGGCCAGCGCATCGACGCCGTGGAGATTGAACGCTGGGAGCAGGCAAGCTGGCAGCCGCTGGCCAATGCCACCAGTATCGGGCCGCGGCGGATCATCCGCCTGGACGCCCCCGTCATCGCGCAGCGCGTGCGGCTGCGAGTCACGCAGGCGTCGGCCAGTCCGGCGCTGAGCGAGTTCGCGTTGTTCAGCGAGGCCCTCTCGGCCTGATGCTCTGGTACTGGCTGCTCGCGGTTCCGGCGGTGTTGCTGGCGCTGGCTTCGCTGCGCGGCGGCCGGGCGCGCAGCCGGTATGTGTCGCGCCGCTTGCACGCCCGCGACGGTGAACTGCCCCCTGCTACCGTGATTGTGCCGGTGAAGGGCGAGGACGAAGGGCTGCGCGAGAACCTGGCCGCGCTGGCGTCGCTCGACTATCCGGATTACGAATTGATCGTGGCCGCGCGCATGGCCGCCGACATTCCGCGCGGCGTGCTCCCGGCGCGGGTGCGGGTCGTGCTCTCTCACGCGCCCGAGACCGACACTGCGGAAAAGGTGCAGAACCTGCTTGCCGCCGTGCGCGCGGCGCGCAAGCGCAGCCAGGTGCTGGCCTTCGCCGATTCCGACGGGCGTCCGGCGAAGCGCTGGCTGCGCGCGCTGGTGGCGCCGCTCGGCGAGGCCGGCGTCGGCGCGTCCACCGGGTATCGATGGTTCATGCCGCAAGGCGGCGGCTTCTGGCCGCTGCTGCGCGCCGTGTGGGACGCGGTTGCGGCCGGCGTGCTCGGTCCGGGCGACAACCGCTTCGCCTGGGGCGGCGCCATGGCCATCCGCAAGGAGACCTTCTTCGAAGCGCGCGTGCCGGAGTTCTGGGAAGGCGCCATCAGCGACGATTACGCGCTGAGCCGGGCCGTGCGCGCCATGAAGCTTTCGGTGGCCTACGCGCCCGGCGCGCTCACGCCCTGCGTGGAGACCATCGGGATGGCGCGCTTCTTCGGCTGGACGCGGCGGCAGATGGCGATCACGCGCGCGTATTCGCCCGCGCTGTGGTGGCCGGGGCTGATCGCGCACATCGTCTACTGCGCCGCCATGGCCGCGAGCCTGGTGGTGGCCCTTCGCGGCTACCTGCCGGCGGCCGCCGCGCTGGTGCTTCAGTTGGCGCCCGGAATGTGGAAGGGATGGCGTCGCGCGCAGGTGGCGCGGCACGCCCTGCCCGAGTACAACCGCTGGTTCCGGCGCTGGGGCTGGGCGCACGCGCTGCTGGTCCCGGCGGCCACCTGGGCCTGGCTCTGGGCGCTCGGATCGAGCGCCTTCGTGCGCCGCATCGAGTGGCGCGG